>VGAI01000091.1 GCA_016870815.1 Actinomycetota bacterium | reverse complement strand
TCATCAAGGATTCATCCCTTCGAATACTGCCGGTGACCCAATCGGATGTGGAGGAGATGATTGATGAGACTCGATTGGGGCAACTTCTTGCTGGAGTTCGCGGTGCAAAGCCAGTTGATCGTCGAGCATTCGTTGAGACTGTCCTTCGTATCACAGATGTGACTATGGACTGGGAGAGTGGTTTTGAGTTAGACATCAACCCTGTGGCGGTTACAGTTGACGGGGCTTGGGTGCTAGATAGCGCCTATGCCAGGAGTGGCAAGTAATCGTTCGGTAGTCGGTCAAGTTACTAGTTGTCTAGAGGAGAGTGATTGAGATGGATGTCGGCACGATAGTTGCCCGCTCGATGGTTCGATATCGCAATCGAGTTGCCCTCGTAGGCCCTGAAGGCTCGATGACATACGGAGAACTCGGATCTCGAATCTTCCAACTTGCCCGCGCTCTTCGTGCACTGGGACTTGAGACAGAAGATAGGGTGCTTGATCTTCAGTCAAACCAGAACACATATATCGAGACCGACCTTGGCATCTCTACTGCAGGACTTTGCCGGGTCGCACTCAACTATCGCCTTCATCCAAATGACTGGGTGAGAATCACAAAAGATTGCGGCGCGAAAGTACTGATTCTCGATGCGAAGTTTTGGGATGATGCTGCGCCAGTGCGCGAACTTGTCGATCACATCATCGTCATCAAAGGTGATGCGGATGGCGCAACTCCATACGAGAAGTTCCTCTCAGCACAATCGAGCGAACCACTCGGCATCACTGTCGCCCCTGACACCCTGGTTTCGCTCAATTACTCCTCCGGCACAACTGGAAATCCGAAAGGAGCAATACGCACTCATAGGAATCGGTTGGCCAGCCTCGGCAATATCGTCAACGATATTTTCGGTCGAATACCCAATGAGAGAGACATTTGGGTTCACGCGGGTCCAGTGACACATACCAGCGGATTATTTGTCCTTCCTTTCTTCACCTTTGGTGCGAAACAGGTGGTTCACGCCAAGTACGAACCAGAACTTCTCTTAGAAGAGATTGAGAAGCGAGGTGCCAATTCGACGGCTCTAGTTCCAACCATGGTCGCAAGACTTTTGACCCTGGATGGAATCAATCCAGAGCGATTTAAGAATTTGCAGATGCTTGGTTATGCCGGCGCGCCGATGCCAGCTGATCAGATTCGTGAATGTTTCGAGCGAATAACCACGCATATGGTCCAGTACTACGGCCTGGTTGAGGCAATACCCCCAGTCACGGTATTGAGTGAATCTGATCATCAACTAGGACTTGATTCGACTCCTGAAGTTCTTACCAGCGCGGGAAATCCATGCACAACAGTTGAGATTCGAATAGTTGATGAGGCAGGCAAAGATGTGCCTGCGGGTGAAATCGGTGAAGTCATCACGCGAGGTGATCATGTGATGCGTGGTTACTTTGGTGCGGCAGGAAGTGATCCCAATGTCACAAAGGCAGTGCGAGATGGTTGGCTTCACACCGGCGACCTT
>VGAI01000090.1 GCA_016870815.1 Actinomycetota bacterium | reverse complement strand
GTTGTGACAGAGGTGATTGCGTGGATCAAGTCGCGGCATCCACTCTTTGACACCGCTGTGACTTTAGGTCCAACCCAAACTGTGGCGGATGCCAGCAGCTTGATTCATAAGCGTGCCCATGGCGGAATCGTTATCGTCGATGGCGATAGCCCAGT
Organism: Actinomycetota bacterium; assembly: GCA_016870815.1. Taxonomy (GTDB): domain Bacteria; phylum Actinomycetota; class Actinomycetes; order Nanopelagicales; family Nanopelagicaceae; genus SYAN01. The sequence goes on along the minus strand of VGAI01000090.1, from coordinate 1,761 downwards.
CGGCGTTGTTACTGAAGATGATTTGATTGGTGTGGATCGATTCACGCAACTCCGAAAGGTTATGAGTACATCCTTGGTGACTCTCAAGGAAGATACCGATCCGAAGTCAGCCTTCGAGACATTACAAGAGAATCGAGTCAAACTCGCGCCTGTCGTATCGCGCGATGGCACTCTAATTGGGGTTCTCTCGCGAATGGGAGCGCTTCGTGCAAAGTTGTATCGACCGTCACTGGATCATCAAGGTCGATTACAAGTTGCCGTTGCTGTCGGCGTTAATGCAGATGTTTCAAAGCGAGTTGCAAAGCTTCTTGAAGCAGGAGCGGATGCAATCATCATCGATACCGCCCATGGCCATCAAGAGAAGATGATTGATGCACTGGCAAGTGTCCGAGAACTGAAGCCAAGCGTTCCTGTCGTTGCTGGAAACGTTGTCACCGCTTCTGGGACACGAGACCTCATTGATGCCGGCGCCGATATCGTTAAAGTCGGAGTTGGTCCAGGCGCGATGTGCACGACTCGTATGCAGACAGGAGTCGGCCGGCCACAATTCTCTGCAGTCTTGGAGTGCGCTGCTGCGGCAGAAGAACTTGGTAAGAGCATCTGGGCAGATGGTGGTGTTCGACATCCACGCGACGTTGCGCTCGCCCTTGCAGCTGGTGCATCTCAGGTAATGATCGGTTCTTGGTTTGCCGGCACCTTCGAATCCCCAGGGGATTTGCAGATTGATCCTCAAGGGCGCATGTATAAAGAGTCATTCGGGATGGCATCTGCTCGCGCGGTGGCAGCACGGACAGCGAGTGAAGGTGAGTTCGAACGAGCAACAAAGGCGCTCTTTGAAGAAGGAATTTCGCATTCTCGGATGTATCTCGACCCCAAGCGGCCGGGAGTTGAAGACTTGATAGATGAAATCATTTCGGGACTGCGTTCATCATGTACCTACGCGGGTGCGAAAGATCTTGAGGAGTTTCGACGTCAGGCAGTGGTCGGAATCCAATCCGCTTCTGGTTTCAGTGAAGGCCGGCCACTGCATTCGTCGTGGCGCTCTGAAGGGAAGTAGATGGCAAGGCGATTGATTGTCCACGCCGGATTCCATAAGACCGGAACGACGGCCTTGCAATCGAGCCTTTATGCAGTACGAGAGGAGTTATCAAAAGTAGGTTTTGAATATCCAGTTGTTGGCGGAAAAGCACACCATAAGGCGATCTATTCGCTGATGGAGCGAGGTTGGGGTTGGGAAGATCGCGGTGGCAATCCGCATAATCCCAAGAAATGGCCCGAGCTTCTCAAGAAAGTACGCAAAGCACGAAACACGGCAATCATCAGTAGTGAATTCCTCTGCGAACTTAGCGACGAACAAGTAGCAAAGTTTCAGAGCGACCTTGCAATTGAAGAGAGCACGATCTATTTCACACTTCGCCCACTTTTGAAGATAGTGCCTTCTGCCTATCAACAGCACCTCAAAATCGGGATACGAAGCGATTATGAAAAGTGGCTTCACTCAATTCTTGATGAGCCAGGTGTTTCGACAATAACGCCATCGTTTTGGGTGCGTCATCAACACGCGAAAGTGCTATCACGTTGGGCTAAGTTGTATGGAAAAGAGAGAGTCAAGTTGGTGATTGTTGATGAGAGTAATCCCGATTTTATGTATAAAACCTTCAATCGCGAATGGGGGTTTAATGACTCACTCTTAGTACCACAACAGGATAAGGATTCAAATCGCTCGCTTACGCTCGATGAAGTTGCGCTTCTTCGACGTGT
>VGAI01000089.1 GCA_016870815.1 Actinomycetota bacterium | reverse complement strand
AGAGAAGAGGCGCCAAAAGCACCAATCAGCGCCCATCGCTTGCCAAGACCTTTGATCATGATTTCATCGAGTTCGCGGGCAGAGATCACTCCATCGCGCACAAGACAGTAAGCCTCTCGCAAAATCGCACCTTGCAATCTATTGAAGACGAAACCTTTCGGTTCATTTCGCACCAACACTGCACTCATCCCTGAAGATTCCAAGATTTCTCGGACTCGCTCAATCACAGACTCTGATGTACGAGGAGTTGGCACGATCTCGCCAACCAAGATGAGGTAGGGGGGATTTCCAGGATGGATGACAAGGGCGCGCTCAGGGTATTTCATCTCATCGGTGAAATCGGAGGGTTTAATCGCCGATGAAGAGCTCGCGATGATTGCTTCGCGATCTGCAAAACCTTCGATCTCCTGGAATATCTCGCGTTTGATTTCGACTCGCTCTGGGCCACATTCTTGGATCAGGTTCGCTCCGCTCACGGCGGGAGCTAATTCATCAAAGACATCAATGCGGTTGAGGACCTGATCAATACTCTCTTCGAGAAGTCCATGTTTCTTCAAGAGTGTAAGGCGTTCGCCAATACGATTCTTTACATTCTCGCGTTGTTCGAGCTCTGGATCATAGAGAGCGACTCTCTGCCCTGCTGATGCAAAGAGAATCGCCCAGCCTGCGCCGATACTCCCGGCGCCAACGATGGCAATCTTCAACTGCGCCATAAAGTGGTGTTAGCGCTTCACTACTTCTTAGTTGTGTGCTTGCGCTTATACGCGCGATAAGTAGTTGCCCAATTCTTTGGATCATCGAGATTGGTAGAACCCTGCTTATGAACCACCTGGTTATAAGGAGCGTTCTTGACGAAGTCAGGATCCTTGCGTGCCTCTTCACAGACGACTTCAAGGATATCGATCCAGTAATCGATATCTTCGATCGACCAGAGTTCACCCGCTTCTGGCGTGAATGGCTCTGGAATGAACCAAGGTTCATGACTGAGCCAGAAGGCATCGACGCCATAATCTGTCATTCGATTCTGGACGTCGACAGTGGTGACACCAGTCTCTGCAGTGAGCTCACCAAGGCTGTATCGCGTCATCTCGAGTCTTCGCTTTGTGAGTTCTGGAAGACCTTTGGTTACGCCCTTGATCGCAAGAAGTCGTTTCTCCATATAGTTATTGGCAAGGACCGAGATATTTGCAGCATCTCGAAGTCCATCAATACCCATAGCTCGGGTCCATGAATAGGCGCGAATCACTACTGGAACATTGCCAAAGAATTCGCGGACACGACCAACGCTCTTCGGTCCTTCTTCTTTGAGGAAGTAGGTGCCATCAGATTTCTTCTCAACTGTTGGTCCAGCAAGATAGGGCACCAACTCTTTTCGGCAACCGAATGCACCGACCGCTGGTCCACCGCCACCCTTCGTGCCACCGAAAGTCTTATGCAACATATACATACAGGCATCGAAGCCAAGATCGGCCGCTCTAATGCGAGTCATCACGCCATTGAAGTTGGCGTGATCGTAGAAACAGAGTCCACCAACTGCTTTGACTGCTTTGACCCATTCCTTGATCTTCGGGTTATAGATTCCGATGTCATCTGGGTTGTTGACCATCAGCGCCGCAGTCCTATCGGAGAGAACTGATTTAAGCGCCTCAAGCGATGGATACCCATCCTTCTCGAGCGGAAGAGTGATGACTTTGAATCCGGCAGCAGCAGCTGTCGCAGGATTACATGGGTGCGCCTGGACAGTGGTGATGATTTCGGTTCGCTGAGCGAGTTCACCACGCGCCGCGTGATAGGCACGAGTCAGCGTTGCCATCGTGTAGGCGGCATCTGCGCCACCGCCTGCTTGGAAGACGAACTTATCAAGCCCAGAGAGATCGCGGAGGATCTGATCGAAACGATAGACGATCTCAAGAATCCCTTGCATCGTCTCTGGATCTTGATGCGGGTGCATCTTCGCGACAAATGGTTGATAGACGAGTCGCTCATTGAGCCGCGGGTTGTATTTCATCGTGCAGGTACCAAAGAGACTGATTCCCATCATTCCCAAGGTCTG
>VGAI01000088.1 GCA_016870815.1 Actinomycetota bacterium | reverse complement strand
CGAGTTCGAGAGCCATTGGAGATTTATGTTCACGAAGAAGTTCGACAGCTTTTGTCATCGCATTCGATGCTTCTTCGATTCTGTGGAGTTGATTGAGGTTGTAACCAATCGCAGAGTAGGCCTGTGCTAGACCTTCGAGCGGTGCCCCAGCGCCAAGTTCAGAGTAGATATCTCGCGCAGTCTCAGCGAGGGCTAGCGCCTCGTCGTACTGGCCTCGCGCATAGATCCGTGCACTCAATTCATAAAAAGTCTCAGCACGTTCCGCGCCTTGAACTTCAGGAATCCGCTCCCACAGCATCTCCTCGGTGATGATGTCATCGTTTGTTGATTCATCATCACTGCTCAAGGGATACCTCCGCGCTCTCAAATCGGTTCAATCTAGAACCTATGAAGGCTCACCCTAGCAAGAGAGGCCTGGAAGGCACTCAATGAAAAATCGTGACTATTTCGCGAGTCCCCGATTTGCGCGGTCGAGGTCCTCTTGAAAGTCCACTTCGACTGCAAAGAGGTCTGAGATATCTACCGGGGTGATCTTCACGCCATGTCTCTCAATCGCGGTCTCGATCCCTCGCTCAAAATAATCAGACTCCGCACACGCTCTCAATTCACCCAGGAGCTTGGCTTTATCGCCTCCTGATATGAAGTTGATTCCGACTGCTTCACCTAGCGCACCCTTGACCGTCTTAGAAAGCTCTTTGATATGGCCGGTTGCGTCAACGGTGTATTTGACTTCTTCTTCGCCCACGGCAGCAGTGTTGACCGATACGAAAGATTGATCGCGATCCACGAAGGGCTTCAATCTCACTAAGAGATTTGCATCAAAGACGACATCACCATTGAGCCAAAGAACTCCTCCATCAAAACTTGAGGCGAGAGCTCGCAGCAGACTCTTTGAAGTGTTTGTCTGGTCATACTCTTCGTTGTAGATGTAGATGCAACGCGGAAATGTCTCCATGATCATCTCCATCTTGAAACCAACCACTATGGAGATTCGGGCCTTGTCACCAAAGACTCGCTCCACATTCTCAATCTGTTGTTGCATGATTGTTCGTCCATCGACCAACGGGGTGAGTGGTTTTGGAAATGGACGACCAAGACGCGTTCCCATACCTGCAGCGAGAATCGTAATCTGGTAATTCACTCGTCTATAGTATCGGACGTGAATTCAAAACTCGAGGTCATGACATTAGGACCCGAGACGACGCTCTCTCAAGTTATTGAAAAATTTTCTTTGGCTGATTCAGATCTGATTCTTCGTGAAGAAGGTCTCGAGCTACATCAACCATATCTCGATGAGATCGAGGATTTCCCTCATAGCCAGAGTGCTTTATTGGTTGCAAGTTCAAAGACTGGAAGTGAAGCCGATATCTATGTAAGAAACAAGCTGGTGCGAAGCATCGCGACCTCTATCCATGATTGCCCTGCAGCTAATCGAGTATTCCTTGGGATCGTTCGATTGAGTCAAGGCGATAGAGATCGAATAATCCAGGCGCTCAACCAGGCTAAATCAACACAGTTTGAGGCTATCCCGGTTGCAAATCTCGTTGTCCTTGCTCTTGTACGTAGCGCTATTGCGATTTCACCTCTCTCAATCGATAAAGCAGAGTGGCAAAACCCTGCGCGTGGTCGTAACGGAAGAGTTGAAAGGCTCACCACGAGTAAAGCGAGACGCCTAAAGTTGAATCTTGCCAATCGTTCCAACGATGGCTTCTTCTCAGTCTTAGTCCTGCGACGACTTTCGAAACCGTTAACCGCCTTCTCGGTCAAGTTTGGGATATCGCCAAATCTCATCACCTTTATCTCATTGTTGGTTGGTTTCTATGCCGCTTACCTCTTCTCTCAATCACAGTACCTTGCCGGTGCAATCTTCTTCCAACTCAGTCTCATCATCGATTGTTCTGATGGTGAGGTTGCTCGTTACACCCGAAAGTTCTCTGACTTTGGACGATGGCTCGACGCAAGCACTGACCGAGTCAAGGAGTACCTGGTCTATGCCTCACTGGCTTATAGCGCTGGAGAGAAATGGTGGATATTTGCAATCGCGTTGATGACATTGCAAACGATCAGACATTTAAGTGACTACACATTCGCTGCAATCTCACAAGAGCGTGAAGGCAGGCTCATCGCTCGCGATATCTCGCTACGCGATGATGGATATTCGTCCCCAGAATGGCGCGGAGAGAGTGATTTCAAGTACTGGGTAAAGAAGATCTTGAATTTCCCAATAGGTGAACGATGGCTTGCAATCTCAGTCCTCGCCGCAA
>VGAI01000087.1 GCA_016870815.1 Actinomycetota bacterium | reverse complement strand
GCGTGGTTACTTTGGTGCGGCAGGAATTGATCCCAATGTCACAAAAGCAGTCCGAGATGGTTGGCTTCATACCGGCGACCTTGGTCGACTCGATAGTGAGAATCGACTTTATCTTGTAGATCGCAAGGGCGACATGATTATCAGTGGTGGCTACAACATCTATCCTCGAGAGATTGAAGATGTGATCGCAGAGGTTGCCGAAATCAACGAAGTCGCTGTACTTGGTGCATCCGATAAGGAGTGGGGGCAACGAGTAACTGCCTTTGTCTCACTCAAGCCGAATTCTTCCTTGGATGAGAGCGCTGTTATCGCTAAAGTGCTGGAACATTGCAAATCCAAGATGGCCTCCTATAAAAAGCCGAAAGATGTCTTCGTAGTAAAAGAATTCCCATTGAACTCAACCGGAAAGATCTCGAAGAAGACTCTGAAAGCAGAGCTTGAGAAGAATCAAGGTTCGAAAAGTTGATGGAGCAGCCAGGTCAGTTTCCCTACACCAGAGGAATCAAGGCAGAGCCATCGGTATGGACCATGGGTCAATATGGTGGATTTGGCACGCCAAAAGAAACCAACCAGAGATTTAGAACTTTACTTGATCAAGGACTGACTGGTTTTAGCGTTGCATTGGATCTACCGACGCAACTTGGCCTCGATTCAGATCATCCACGATCACTGGGTGAAGTAGGGCGTGTGGGGGTGGCGATTGACTCATTACGAGATATCGAGATCCTTATGGACCAGATTCCACTGGAAAGGATCAGTCAGGTTCGCACCACCGCAAACTCCATTGGTTATATCTGGGCCGCAATGTTCATCGCCCTGGCAGAAATTCGTGGCGAAGATCCAAACGCCTTCGGGATGTTCATCCAAAACGATGTCTTGAAAGAATATATAGCTAGAGGAACGCAGATTTTTCCTGCAGAGGCCGGATTGAAGCTCTCTGTTGATGTTATTGAATACCTCTCAACGCATGTCCCGCGTTGGGTCCCATTAGCAATGAGTGGGTATCACATCCGTGAATCAGGATCCTCGGCTGCGCAAGAAGTAGCTTTTACTTTTGCCAACGCTCAGGAATATCTTGATGCCGCACTCGCCCGTGGAGTCTCAGTAGACCAAGTCGCTCCGACACTTTTCACATTCCTCTCATCCAATATTGAGATCCTCAAAGAAGTAGCCAAGTTCCGTGCCGCCAGACGCGTCTGGGCTGAGTTGATCAGGAAGAAATACCAGGCAAAGGATCCTCGCTCTGAACAACTTCGGATTTTTGCATTCACTGCGGGCTCCTCACTGACTTTCCAACAACCGATGAATAACGTCACTCGAACGGCTATGGAGATGATGGCTGCTGCACTGGGTGGTATCCAAACTATGCATGTCTCAGCATTCGATGAAGCACTCGGTGTGCCGACGCAAGAAGCGGCCACACTCGCGCTTCGCACTCAACAAGTTGTTGCCTTCGAGACCGATATCTTGCAAGTGGCCGACCCGCTGGGTGGAAGTCCCTATATCGAAGGTTTGACTGAAGAACTCTGCAACGAAATCTGGCAATTACTTGAGGAAGTAGAGCGACGAGGCGGCGCACTTGCCTGTATCAAGAGTGGCTGGTTCAGCACCGAACTCTCTGAAAGTGCCTATCGATTCCAACGGTCGATAGAAAGTGGCGATCGTATTCTCGTAGGCGTCAATAAGTATGAGACGCAAGAGGATCAGACCTTTGTCCCATTCGCCATCAACCCCGAGAGCGAGCGAGAACAGGTATCTGCCGTTCAAGGTGTACGCGCATCACGAGATGGCGATCGGGTAAAAACTGCGCTCAATCAGCTTGGCGAGGATGCTCGTGCTGGTCGCAACATCATGCCTGCGACGATTGAAGCAGTTAAGGCTTACGCCACCGTCGGCGAGATAGTTGCCGTGCTCGGAAGCGTATTTGGTTCTTGGAAACCTTCCGCCAACTTCTAACTATAGTTCTTGATTACGATTTTAAACGGAAGCGCTGAAGCTTCCCGGTTGTGGTCTTTGGAAGAGCATCAACAAAGTTGATTTTTCTCGGATATTTGTAAGGAGCAATAGTTGCCTTAACGTGGTCTTGAATCTCCTTGGCTAGTTCGTCACCAGGTGAGAAACCATCACGAACTACAACGTATGCCGTAACAACCATTCCTCGTTCATCATCTGGCATTCCAACAACTGCAGTCTCAGCAACAGAAGGATGAGTGAGAATCGCATTCTCTACTTCAGGCGCTGCGATGTTGTAGCCGCTGGAGATGATCATGTCATCAGAGCGAGATTGATATTGAAAATAGCCATTGGGAT
>VGAI01000086.1 GCA_016870815.1 Actinomycetota bacterium | reverse complement strand
AGCGAACCACTCGGCATCACCGTCGCCCCTGACACCCTCGTTTCGCTCAATTACTCCTCTGGTACAACTGGAAATCCAAAAGGAGCAATTCGCACTCATAGGAATCGGTTGGCCAGCCTCGGCAATATCGTCAACGATATTTTCGGTCGAATACCCAATGAGAAAGACATCTGGGTTCACGCGGGTCCAGTGACACATACCAGCGGATTGTTTGTCCTTCCTTTCTTCACCTTTGGTGCGAAACAGGTGGTTCACGCCAAGTACGAACCAGAACTTCTCTTAGAAGAGATTGAGAAGCGAGGCGCCAATTCGACGGCGCTAGTTCCAACTATGGTCGCAAGACTTTTGACCCTCGATGGAATCAATCCAGAGCGATTTAAGAATCTGCAGATGCTTGGTTATGCCGGCGCTCCGATGCCAGCAGATCAGATTCGTGAATGTTTCGAGCGAATAACCACGCATATGGTCCAGTACTACGGCCTGGTTGAGGCAATACCCCCAGTCACGGTATTGAGTGAATCAGATCATCAACTAGGACTTGATTCGACTCCTGAAGTTCTTACCAGCGCGGGAAATCCATGCACAACAGTTGAGATTCGAATAGTTGATGAGGCAGGTAAAGATGTGCCCGCGGGTGAAATCGGTGAAGTCATCACGCGAGGTGATCATGTGATGCGTGGTTACTTTGGTGCGGCAGGAAGTGATCCCAATGTCACAAAGGCAGTGCGAGATGGTTGGCTTCACACCGGCGACCTTGGTCGACTCGATAGTGAGAATCGACTTTATCTTGTAGATCGCAAGGGCGACATGATTATCAGTGGTGGATACAACATCTATCCTCGAGAGATTGAAGATGTGATTGCAGAGGTCGCCGAAATCAACGAAGTCGCGGTCCTTGGTGCATCCGATAAAGAGTGGGGGCAACGAGTAACTGCCTTCGTCTCACTCAAACCGAATTCTTCCTTGGATGAGAGCGCTGTTATCGCTAAAGTGCTGGAACATTGCAAAGCGAAGATGGCCTCCTATAAGAAGCCTAAAGATGTCTTCGTGGTAAAAGAATTCCCATTGAACTCAACCGGAAAGATTTCGAAGAAGACGCTGAAAGCAGAGCTTGAGAAGAATCAAGGTTCAAAAAGTTGATGGAGCAGCCAGGTCAGTTTCCCTACACCAGAGGAATCAAGGCAGAGCCATCGGTGTGGACCATGGGTCAATATGGTGGATTTGGCACGCCAAAAGAGACTAACCAGAGATTTAGAACTTTACTTGACCAAGGACTGACTGGTTTTAGCGTTGCATTAGACCTACCGACGCAACTCGGCCTCGATTCAGACCATCCACGATCACTGGGTGAAGTAGGGCGCGTGGGGGTAGCGATTGACTCATTACGAGATATCGAAATCCTTATGGACCAGATTCCACTCGAAAAGATCAGTCAGGTTCGCACCACCGCAAACTCCATTGGTTATATCTGGGCCGCAATGTTCATCGCCCTGGCAGAAATTCGTGGCGAGGATCCAAATGCTTTCGGAATGTTCATCCAAAACGATGTCTTGAAAGAATATATAGCTAGAGGTACGCAGATCTTTCCTGCAGAAGCCGGATTGAAACTCTCGGTTGATGTTATTGAATACCTCTCAACGTATGTCCCGCGTTGGGTCCCATTAGCAATGAGTGGGTATCACATACGTGAATCAGGATCCTCGGCAGCGCAAGAAGTAGCTTTTACCTTTGCCAACGCTCAGGAATATCTTGATGCCGCACTCGCCCGTGGTGTCTCAGTAGACCAAGTCGCTCCGACACTTTTCACATTCCTCTCTTCCAATATTGAGATCCTCAAAGAAGTAGCCAAGTTCCGTGCCGCCAGACGCGTTTGGGCTGAGTTGATCAGGAAGAAATACCAGGCAAAGGATCCTCGCTCTGAGCAACTTCGGATTTTTGCATTCACTGCTGGCTCCTCACTGACTTTTCAACAACCGATGAATAATGTCACTCGAACAACTATGGAGATGATGGCCGCTGCACTGGGTGGTATCCAAACTATGCATGTCTCAGCATTCGATGAAGCACTCGGTGTGCCGACACAAGAAGCGGCCACACTCGCGCTTCGCACTCAACAAGTTGTTGCCTTCGAGACCGATATCTTGCAAGTGGCCGACCCGCTGGGTGGAAGCCCCTATATCGAAGGTTTGACTGAAGAACTCTGCAACGAGATTTGGCACTTACTTGAGGAAGTAGAGCGACGAGGCGGCGCACTTGCCTGTATCAATAGTGGCTGGTTCAGCACTGAACTCTCCGAAAGTGCCTATCGATTCCAACGGGCA
>VGAI01000085.1 GCA_016870815.1 Actinomycetota bacterium | reverse complement strand
TGGAAAGCTAACTGCGATTCGCACTCTCGGCGGTCACCGCCGTTATCGCCAGTCTGAAGTACAAGCACTTCTCAAAACGGTACCTGGTGCAAATCAACCAACACCTGCTACGCAATCTCTGCCAACTTCAACGATATCGGCACATTCGGCGCAGGTATCACCTGCCAGGGAGTTCTAATAATCATGAATGAGGATTCGCCGGTGAGTGATTCAACCCAATCTAACGATCCCAAGGCAAAGTTCCTAGAAGCGCTTGAGAAGAAGAAGAGCAAGGGTGGCGCAACGCCAGGAAATTCCGGTGGATCTGGGTCAAAGATCGGAAAAGGCGAACAAGGCGCAAATGCACCGAAGATGTTTCGCCGGAAATCTGGCGGAGGCTAGTCCAAGATTTCGTACGAAGGATTGAGAATGGTCAGTGCGCCTTCGCGCTCGCCAACCATTCCTTCAGCGCGAAGCACCGATCCAACTTCAAGCCCGGCGATCTCTCGTCGTCCCAGGAATTGAAGAGTCACTCCACCACTTTCATCCCAGACCTCTACATCAATCCTGGGCGTGCCACTTGATGGTGATGAACGTAGCGCAGAGACTCGACCTTGAATGTGTGCTCGGTTGCGCCAAGAGATCTTTCCAATCGGCATGATCTCTGCTGAGAAATGAGAAGCTCGCGTCTTATCACTTAAGAATTCTGACTGAGTGCGTAGCGGTGCTGTCGTTGCATCACTTCTCTCAATCTCCTCAATCTCACCTTTCTCACTTACCAGGAGTGCAGAACCTTTCAAGAGTCGGTCAACATCAAAAGGGACGATTGTTGCCACCACCCGCGGTAGTTGTGAGATAGGGCGAGCGATTTCCTCTGCTGTTTGATCATGCAATAGCCGACCCAACCAGCGTGAATATGCACGTCTAGGTAACAATAGTGTCAACTCAACCTCCTGAGACAAGGTTGCTCGTATCGCATAATCCAGAACGGCATTGGGGATGCGTCTATCTGGGCAGTCAATTAGCTCCAGCGCGATGTCGCCTAGCGCTGCGGTTCTCTCCCACTCCCTCTTAAGGGTATCCGCTTTTCGGTCATCGATGACAAAGTGGACTGCTCGTAGGCTTTGTGGTTTGAGGCTTCTTGCATAACGAACCGCGCCTATCGTCGCAAGGTCAATCGAATCGACGAGCACGCTCACTTCATGTCTTGCAATTAATTTGGCACGCTGACTCGAGACCGAGAGCAAAAGGGCATCACTTTCCCGTCGGTACTGGCGATTGAAGTTCATCATCAATAGGGCGACCAAAGGAGTCCCGGCCACAATAATCCAAGTTCCCTCGACGAATTTAACTGCGGCAAGAACGAAGACTGTTAAGAGCGCAATAGTTCCTGAGGCAGTGTGAAGCGTGATTCGCCAGAGACGATTCTCTCCTGATTCACGCCGAACTTTCTTTGCCATACCGAGCCCCGTGATTGCAAACCCAACAAAGACCGCAAGGGCGTATATGGCAGCCAATGTCGTGATGCTCGCACCCGAACCGAGAATTAGGAGGATTGCACCACCTGCAATAAAAACGATTCCATTAGAAAATGCCAATCGATGACCACGCTGAGTGAGGCGTTTAGGAAGATAGCCATCTTTAGCGACCATGTTAACCAGTGTTGGGAACGCGCTGTAACAAGTGTTAGCACCAGCAAAGAGGATGAAAGTAGTTCCCGCCTGCACTACATAGAAGAAGACATTGCCGAACAGGCTATCGCCAAGCGCCGCTTTTGCCACTAATGAAATGACGGTTGGCGTTCCCTCGGTATATGGAACTGCCATAGTCTTTTGAGCTAGCCATGCGATACCTACTATAAGCGTGCCCAGTGTTAGCGCCATAAGAGCGAGGGTTCTTCGGGCATTTTGGTGTTCGGGGCTTTTGAATAGTGGAACCGAGTCAGACACAGCCTCAAGCCCGGTTAGTGATGCACTGCCGTTAGCGAATGCCTTGAGGATAAGGAGAATTGCAGCTAGGGAGAGAAGTCCCTGAGGTTCTCCCAACTCCAATAATCCTTCACCTTGAGTTGGGTATCTGGGCAAGGTGCCATTGAGATTTCGGTAAATTCCGAAAGCAAAGACCACAAGCATCGAAAGGATGAAAAAGTATGAGGGTAATACGAAGATCAATCCGGCGTCCTTCACACCTCGTAGGTTGATGAAGGTAAGCACAACAACTATTCCAATGGTTATTGGTACTTTGTTAGGACTTAACTCAGGGAATGCCGAGATGATCGCAGCCACTCCGGCAGCAGACTGAATTGCGACTGTGATTATGTACCCAAACATCAGCTCAATTGCAGCGATGAGCGAAAGCGTCTTGCCAAAATTTTCCCGAGCAACGATATAGGCGCTACCAGTCCTGGTATATGTAGCGATCACGTCACGGTAGGAAAAGGTGATGATGAGAAGCACACCTATGATGACACCCACGAGTGGCGGAAAGAGAGTAAATGCTGCGAGTCCAAAAGCTGGGATGAGCGCAACGAGAATCTGTTCCCCTCCATAAGCCGATGATGAGATGCAATCCGAAGAGAG
>VGAI01000084.1 GCA_016870815.1 Actinomycetota bacterium | reverse complement strand
ATCCCTCGAGTATCTTTCCCGTAGCTTCCTGCTTCCCGACGAAAACATGAAGAATAACCCGCATAACGCATAGGTAGTTTTGAGCTCTCAAGAATCTCATCCATATGGAAAGCAGCAAGTGGAACTTCGCTTGTTCCCACCAAATAGAAATCATCTTCTTCAAGATGAAAGACATTCTCCGCAGCCTGTCCTAAGAATCCAGTTCCTTCCATCGCCTCCGGTTTAACAAGGACTGGGGGAATCACAGGGGTGAAACCGTTCTTCAAGGCCGATGTGATTGCGTAGTTAACAAGAGCGAACTCAAGAAGCGCTCCCACTCCAGTAAGATAAAAGAAGCGTGCACCAGATACTTTTGCGCCACGGTCGGTATCAATCGCACCTAGAATCTTTCCTAGTTCAACATGATCCTTCGCCTCAAAACCCTCCGTTTTGAAATCGCGTGGCCTACCGTGATGTTCTAATACTTTGAAATCAGATTCGCCACCCACCGGCGCATCAGGACTGACCAGATTCGATAATTGTTTCGCCTCTGCATTAAAGGCCCCTTCGAGTTCTGCTCGATGAGCATCTGCAGCTTTGACCGCTTGGGCTAAGGACTTAGCCTTCTCCAGGAGCGCGCTCTTCTCATCGCCCTTTGCGGCACCGACAGCCTTTGAGAGTTGATTCTGTTCAGCACGGACCTGTTCGAATTCATTGATTGCACCACGCCGTGCTTCATCTGCGCTAAGGACTGCATCAATAAGACCAGGGTCTTCACCACGCGCTTTCTGGGATGAGCGAAAGAGTTCTGGGTTTTCACGAAGGGCTTTGATATCGATCATCGTCTACACATTCTATCTTTCACAATAATCAGATCTTCTTTCCGGATCTGATTGCATCAAGCCATCCCTCGGCCTCTTTAAATACATCGTCATGACCACTTCGAGTGGTTGTCGGGGCGACTCGGTCAGCCCTCGGATACGAACCAAGAAAGCGAACATCAGCGCAGATGCGATGCAAACCCATCATCGCTTCGCCAACTCTCTCGTCATGGATATGTCCCTCAGCATCAATGATGAAGTGATAATCGCCGAGACCTGCTCCGGTCGGGCGGGATTGGATGAAGGTGAGGTTGACACCTCGCACTGAGAATTCAGTCAAGACTTCAAGAAGTGCTCCTGCATGATCTGCGCCAATAAAAGCGACAAGGGAGGTGCGGTCATAGCCACTACGAGCAGGAATCTGTCCCGGTTTTGAGACAAGGACAAATCGAGTCTCGGCATCTTTGATATCACCGATTCCATCTTCCATCACTTCTAAGTCATTCTTACTGGCCACGGTTGCAGCAGCAATCGCTGCTGGATACTCACCGCGCGCAACCGCCTCTGCCGCTGCTGCGGTAGAGGACATAGGAATAATCTCGGCGTGAGGAAAGTGTTTTGCTATATATGAGCGACATTGCGATTCGGCATGGGGATGAGTTGCTATTTGTGCGATCTCATCTCGATTGAATCCACTCCTTGTGAGCAAGGCAAACGAGACTTTGATCGTCGTCTCGGCGACGATCACGAGGGGGTCTCCAATCGCTAACTCATCGAGAGTTCTGGCGACCACTCCTTCGACTGAATTCTCGATTGGAACGAGGGCAAACTCAGTCTCGCCACCACGAACTGCATTAAGAGTTGCAGTGACGTTGGCATAGGCGATTCGTTGATCTGAATCTTTCGTTATCTGCTTCAACGCGCTCTCGGTAAAAGTGCCTTCTGGACCAAGAAAGGCATAACGAGGCATTGGCTAAGGGTAGCCGAGCACC
The DNA here is from genome assembly GCA_016870815.1 of Actinomycetota bacterium. GTDB lineage: Bacteria > Actinomycetota > Actinomycetes > Nanopelagicales > Nanopelagicaceae > SYAN01. The sequence continues at coordinate 853 of VGAI01000084.1, read as the reverse complement.
TTCTTCGCATGTGCCGGTTTATCAGTGATGATTCCATCAACTCCTAGCTCACTCATCCAGCGAATATCTTCATCATTGTTGACTGTCCAGATGAAGACTTTCTTGCCCCTGCGGCGAAGTGAGGCGATGATGCTGTGATCTCGATGTACAAGTTTGAGATCAAGCCCAACGATCGGTGTCGTGGCCATCGAGATCAACTTGCTATGTTGTAAAAGTTGGACATGTTCGAACTTTGGCATCAATCGCTCAGCGCGGCGCACCGCAGTAAATGAAAAGGAAAGCAGATGTACCAGAACTCCGTATTTCTTGACTAACTGAGCAATCACTTCTTCAACAGCTGCGCCACTTCTTACCGGGTGTTTAGTCTCTACTAGGAGCGGCAATCCTGATTCTTTTGCAAGTTGTACCAATTCTTCGAATAGGACTGGCCTACCTTCTCGGAGTTGATCACGCCCTGATTCAATGCCATTGTCAAAAATTCGAAGTGAGGTGACGGTTGCAGCATCAATTTGCGAGATGAGTTCACTTCTACCAGTAAGCCGCTTGAGATCGCGATCATGCCAACAGAGAGGAATGCGATCTGAAGTAAGCCTGACATCACATTCAATTCCATCGGCGCCATCTCTGATGGCGGCTTCGAAAGATTCGCGAGATTGTTCGGCAAATTCAAAACTAGAACCTCGATGAGCAAAGACCCTGGTTCTCATGTGCGCGAGAGGGGACTTGAACCCCTACACCCTTGCGAGTACTGGCACCTGAAGCCAGCGCGTCTGCCATTCCGCCACTCGCGCTTTCTTCCGCGAGATTATCAGCATTAGGCTATTTCAATGTTCTTCACTTCTATCGCTGCTCG
>VGAI01000083.1 GCA_016870815.1 Actinomycetota bacterium | reverse complement strand
TAGAAGAGGTCAGCAGAAGTCATAGGAGAGCCAGAATTGAGGCAGACGAGGGGTCCGACATGACGCCCCTTGACCCTTCGGGATACTCTTTCGCTATGCCTCTTTCCGATGAAGAGAAGCGCCTCCTTGCTGAAATGGAGGCTGCGCTCGCCGTTGATGACCCTAAATTGGTGTCGACGCTTTCGGGCAAGGTGCGAACTCCGAAGAAGAACCGGATGTTCGCAGGCATTCTTCTCTTCTTCACGGGACTAGTCACGCTATTGGCAGGGCTCATTTCACAGACCATTCCAGTTGGCATTGCTGGCTTCGTTCTTGCCTTGATTGGTTTGGTATTCGTCATCACAAACCTTGCGGGAAAGTCTCCGGTGCCTGTGAAGACTAGCGAGCGCCCGAAGAAATCAAAATGGAGCTCCTCTTTCGAAGAGCGATGGGATCGCAGGCAACAGGAGAACGAGTAGGAGTTCGCTATCACCGCATGAATAGGTGATTGAGTCGTCTCGTTGTGAACCAAGTTCCGATGATAATCATCGCCGAGAAGTAAGCGACATGCACTAAGAGCGAAGAAGAGATTTCCCCCAACATCAAACCGCGCATCAACTCAATCGCGTGCCAGAGTGGTAGCGATTGAATCACTGACTGAATCCAACCGGGGAAAACGGTGATCGGATAGAACGAACCCGAGAAGAGAAACATCGGTAGCAGCGCGACATTGATGAGGTCCATCTGCTGGTAGGTCTGCATATATGAGGTGAAGGCCATGCCGATGGCTGAGAATGCGAATGCGATCATCACCGCTGCAGGAATCGCAAGGACCGCCCACCAACTCTGGACCAGACCGAGTGGAGTGACTACCCCCATAAACCCAACTGAATACATCAATCCGCGACCTAACGCCCAGATGATTTCACCAAGAGCGACATCGAGTGGGCCAAGAGATGTCGCGAGCATCGCTTGATATAGCTTTCCGTGCTTTATCTTGAAGAAAACATTCCAAGTGGAATCGTAGATCGCGCCATTCATCGCACTTGTCGCTAGAAGTCCCGGCGCGATGTACATCGCATAGGAGATTGCTGAGCCCCCTTCAGGAGTGACGTTTCCGATGAGATCTCCGATGCCATAACCGAAAGCGAAGAGGAATAAGACTGGTTCAACGAATCCAGTGGCGACGACGATCCATGTTGAAGATTTGAAGGCAATGATGCTTCGTTCAATGACGGCGCTGACTCGGCCTGCAAAGTACTGCTCGCCAGTCCTTCCAACTCGGCGCTGCGCAATTGCCACCGCTGAATCGATGATCACTTCTCTAACCTTCGTTCAAAATTCTTGAATGCCCAGAGCAACCCAACAATGAGCAGTACCAACATGACGCTGACGTGAAGAATCGCCATGGTGAGGGAGATTGGATAGTCGTAAGTGAGAAAACGGCCAAGCTCGGTCGCATGCCAGAGCGGTGATATCCATCCGATTGGTTGGATATAGATCGGCATATTGCTCAAGGGATAGAAAGTCCCCGAGAAGAGAAACATCGGCATGACGATCATTCGATTGATGATGGTCATGAATAGATCCTCATTGTCGATGAAGGAGGCGAAACCCAACATCAATGCCCCGAAACCAGCACCAGCCAAGATTGCGGTAGGAATTGCAAGCCATGAACGCGGCGAATCAAGCGCGCCAAATAGATAGAGCAGGATCCAATAACACGTGACTGCAAAAACAGTTCTTGTCATCGCTGATAGAAAGACGCCTGAGGCGATTTGCCGTGGCGTCAGTGGAGTGGAGTTCATCGCATAAAAGGTCTTCTGCCACCTAAAGCCATCCATGCAAGGAAAGACCACTTCATCCATAGCACCGGTGATTGCGGTGGTCGCAAGAAGCGCTGGTGCGATGAAGGTCAAATAGGAGACCCCGCCGAGGCCCGCCTCGCCGAGATTCTGATCCACAAGCGCGCCGATGCCGATACCGACTGAGACCAAATAGAGCAGGGGATTGGCAAGAGCTTCGAAGATGATCGCAGAGACGAACTTGAGCATGATTCGTATGCGAGCCTCAGCTACCGAGAATGAACCTTGTTTCTGAATTCGCTTCAAGTCGATCAAGTTCAACGACCCGATTCGATGTGGCCTTGGATTATTGAGATCAAGAGACATGAGGTACTTCAATCAACATTTCGACCAACATTTCAATCAACGAGAGAACGGCCAGTGAGGCGGAGAAATACATCTTCCAGAGAAGATCTTCGAACTAATGAAGTGAGTGGATGGAGGCCGGCGGAGTAAACCTTTTCGAGCACTGATTCTCCATCGTCGGCATAGAGCAGGATTCGATCGGGGAGAACCTCAATTCTCTGGCAGAGTGTGGTGAGTTGATCTGCGAGAGATTGATTGCGTTCAGATCCGAACCTGACCTCTAACACTTCTTTCGTTGAGTATTGACGAATCAAATCCGCTGGAGATGCCTCCGCCATGATCTTGCCCTTGTCCATAACGATCAAACGGTCACAGAGTTGCTCTGCCTCATCCATGTAATGAGTGGTGATAAGAAGAGTTACGCCTAGTTCTTTGAGACGAAAGAGACGGTCCCAGAGAATGTGGCGAGCCTGCGGATCTAGACCAGTGGTTGGTTCATCGAGCATCAAGATCTCAGGCTCACTAATGAGCGATCTTGCGATGGT
>VGAI01000082.1 GCA_016870815.1 Actinomycetota bacterium | reverse complement strand
GCCAATCTCTCTGGTGACGAGATGGTCGAAACTTGAGTGAGCGCCGCCTCTCGTAGCTCGTTCATCTCAATGACTTCAAGCTTGAGAGCTTTCACCTTGAATGCTCCCTCGGTGAGAGCCATATTGAGACCAAACATGGCAAGGAGACCGGCGACCGCTAGCGAAAGACAGATCATGGCAAAGCTCTTCTGTGCCCGTTCAACCGAAGTAATCGATCTGACATTGAGGTTTGAGAAATCGATGCTCGGTAACTGAGGAACGAGCGAAAGGCGAATCGAACGTTGGCCTCGAGGCTTACTCGATGGAAGGGCTCTTGGCTCAGGCTTCTGAACTGGTTGTATCTCTCGAATTGCCATCAAGCAGCCACTCGCTCGATTGCGCGAATGCGCACTGATGTCGCGCGAGGATTGATGAGAATTTCTGACTCACTCGCTTTTTCACTACCGTTGAATACGAGAGCGAACTTGCTCTCCATACCTGGTAGATCCACTGGCAAACCACGTGGAGTTCGCTTCGCAGTGGCTTCGACAAATGCACGCTTGACTATCTTGTCCTCAAGCGACTGGAAGGAGAGAACGACCATGCGCCCGCCAACAGCAAGTCTCTCGAGCGCGATTGGAAGAGCTCGTTCAAGAATGCTCAACTCGCCATTGACTTCAATACGTAATGCTTGGAAAGTTCGCTTCGCCGGATTGCCACCCAGCCTTCTTGCAGGAGCTGGGATCACTTGCTTGATCAGCTCTACCAGTCGATTGCTACTGGTTATCGGCGAGAGTTCACGCTCAGCGACGATGGCTTGAGCAATCTTCTTAGCGAAACGCTCTTCGCCAAACTCACGCAATATCCTCGAGAGATCACTCTCGGAATAGGTTGCAAGTACCTCTGCCGCGGTCAATCCTCGAGAACGATTCATCCGCATATCGAGTGCGCTCTCACGTGAATATGAGAAACCACGATCGTCACTATCTAGTTGAAGCGAAGAGACACCAAGGTCGAGCAAAATCCCATCGACATATTCAGTGCCGAAATTGCCGAGAATTCCTCGCAAATTGTCATAAGTATCGTGATAGATCCGCACTCGTGATGAGTAGGACGATAGTCGTTTACTCGCATGCTCGATTGCTTCGCTATCTCGATCAATTCCGATGATAGTCAGATGAGGAAAACGTTCAAGGAGAGCAAGGGAATGCCCAGCAAGACCTAAGGTTCCATCGACAACAACAGGATGCTCCTTGCCTTCAATCGAGGGAGCGAGTAACTCGATAGTTCTATTCAATGAAACTGGAAGATGTAACTCGGTCATCGCACTCCTCTCTTTACTTTCTCTTCTCTTCTTCTTTGGCTAACTAATTCTTCGGATTTGCTAGAAATTTGATCTGAGACGTTCTGGTCACTGTCGGCCGACGGATGGGGGGGGTAAATCGGCACCGGGGAAGCAGTGCCGATCTAGGTGAAGGTCGACAGTGGCCAGAGCGGCTCACCTCAGACTTCTCAAATCTCGATCTGTAGTTGTTATGAAGTTTTTTTCTTGCTTAGAAGAGCCCTGGAAATATCTCCTCGGAAACATTTGCGAAATCGCCTTCGCGATCGGCGAGGTAGTTCTGCCATGCCTTCAGATCCCAAATCTCGACGCGGGTGTTCGCACCGATGACCACGCAATCGCGTTCTAACGAGGCGTATTCGCGAAGCGCTGATGGGATGGTCACGCGCCCTTGCTTGTCTGGAATCTCGTCATGAGCACCGGCAAACATCACGCGCATGTAGTCACGGGCGCTCTTTGCTGTAAGTGGGGTCTGCCTGAGTTGTTCAGTAATGCGGGCGAACTCTTCGCTTGGGAAGACGTAGAGGCATCGCTCTTGTCCCTTGGTGATGACAAGTCCTGGGGCGAGGGGCTCACGAAATTTCGCAGGAAGGATGAGGCGACCCTTCTCATCGAGGCGAGGCTCGTGGGTGCCTAGAAACACTGGTTTTTCCCCGTTTTCTTTGACTTCTTGAGTGGGACCCCCGTCCCTCTTAATCCCCCACTTTACTCCCTTTTCCTCCCTTTTCAACCACCTAGCCCCAGCAATCTCCCTTTTCTCCCCCACTCCTCCCGCAACCTCCTGAAGCAGAAACTGGAACAGGACGAGGGAAAACTGGAACAGAACCAGGGAAGGAACGCTCCCGCTAGCGAGACCTCACTAGGCTCACGTACCTATGTCTCAAGCGAGTTCTCCCTCGCTCGGCGAAGTGAAATCCCCGGGCACCCCAGGTGAAGCCCTTATCCGCGCGAAAGGGCTGGTCAAGCGCTATGGCGACTTTGAGGCGGTAGCCGGAATCGATTTCGAGGTTCGTCGTGGTGAGTCATTCGGCTTCTTAGGACCAAATGGAGCAGGCAAGTCGAGCACCATGCGGATCATTGCTGCTACATCAAAGCGAAGCGGTGGCGAGATTGAGATCTTGGGCAAGGACCCCGATAAGAGCGGTCCAGAGATTCGCGCCCACCTTGGCGTAGTTCCTCAGAGCGACAACCTCGACACTCAGATTTCGGTCGAGGAGAACCTTTATGTCTACGGACGGTATTTCGGACTCTCGCGCCCCTTCATCAGAAAGAAGATTGATGAGTTACTTGAGTTCGCCCAACTAGAAGAGAAGCGCAAGACGAAAGTTGAAGCGCTTAGTGGCGGAATGAAGCGGCGACTCACCATCGCAAGATCGCTCATTAGTGAGCCTGAGATCTTGATGCTCGATGAACCAACCACTGGTCTAGATCCGCAGGCTCGCCACATTCTCTGGGACCGTCTCTTTCGTCTCAAAGAACTAGGCGTAA
>VGAI01000081.1 GCA_016870815.1 Actinomycetota bacterium | reverse complement strand
GCTTTGACTGCCTCCATCAATGCTTTGGTTCCAGTTGCTACTGGTGCCGAGATTCGACGGAGATCTTCATCAATGACGACATTAGGAGAGATTCTCGAGACGACCTCACGAACTGCTGGGATATGTTGATGTTCCACCACAATCTCTAGCCGTTCACCGCCAACCTCTCTCTTCAGTTGATCTGAAGTACCTCGGGCAATCACCTTGCCGTGATCGACAACAGCGATTTCATCTGCGAGTTGATCCGCTTCTTCGAGATACTGCGTTGTTAATAGAAGAGTGACACCGCTATCTACCAGTGAATTGATAACCCCCCACATCTCTTGACGACCTCGAGGGTCAAGCCCCGTTGTTGGCTCATCAAGGAAGAGCACCTTCGGCTTAACGATCAGTGAAGCCGCAAGGTCAAGCCTTCTTCGCATTCCGCCCGAATAAGTCTTTATCGGCCGTCTCGCCGCATCCGTCAAAGAGAACTGCTCCAGCAATTCATTCGCACGCGCTTGCGATGCTGAGCCACTCATTCGATGAAGGCGAGCGAACATCACTAAGTTATCCCAACCGGTCAATGTCTCATCGACCGCTGCATATTGACCGGAAAGACCAATCACCTTTCGAACTTCGTCAGGATGTTTGATCACATCAACACCAGCGACGGTCGCTTCACCTGAATCTGGTCTGAGCAAAGTAGCGAGAACTCTCACAAGAGTGGTCTTTCCAGCACCATTTGGACCAAGCACGCTGAGCACAGTTCCTTCTTCGACATCAAGTGATAATCCATCGAGTGCTCGAACTTCCTTTGGCGCAACTGTCGCGCCACTGCCTCGCTTACGCCCAGAAACTTTGTAGACCTTGACTAGGTCTCTCGCAATGACACTTTTCACTCTCGTGTTGTCACCTCAAACCTTCGCATTCAATCAATTGTGCGGGAGTAGAATCGCACCCTATCTGAAAGGTCTTTCAACTAAAAATGAGCGAAGCGAAGCAGAACCAGCAGGCGCACGAAGTTAGAGAACATTCACATAAAGAGATTTTGACCATTATGGCTGGTCTGATGACCGGCATCCTCCTTGCGGCTCTCGACCAGACCATCGTTTCCACCGCGCTCAAGTCAATTGTGGAGGAATTCGATGGACTCAACCATTACACCTGGGTGGTCACTGCCTACCTATTGACCTCCACGGCTGTCACACCGCTCTACGGAAAAGTCTCTGATATCTACGGGCGACGTCCGGTCTATATCTTTTCCATAGTCACATTCTTAATCGGTTCATTCCTCGCTGGCGCAGCGACTGATATGACGCAGTTGATCGCATTCCGTGCGGTACAAGGAATTGGCGCGGGAGGACTCTTTGCGCTCTCATTCATCATCATCGGCGATATCGTTTCACCAAGAAATCGCGGAAAATACCAAGGACTTTTTGGTGCGGTATGGGGTCTTTCGTCTGTCGCAGGTCCGCTTCTCGGGGGCTTCTTCGCAGAACAGGGTGAGATTTTCGGCGTCACAGGATGGAGATGGATCTTCTACATCAATGTTCCATTCGGAATCATCGCTCTCGTTGTGACCGCCCTAGTGCTTCATATCCCGAAGACCCATGCCAAGAAGTCAATCGACTATCTCGGCGCACTCTTCATGGTGATCGCAGTGACTTCATTGCTTCTTGCGACTTCAGTCACCGGTCCTGCTGATGGCTGGCTCCATCCATTCACGCTTGCCTATTTCGCAGGCGCCCTTCTCTTCACAGTTCTCTTCATCTGGCGCGAAGGTCGAGCGCCTGATCCTCTCCTTCCGCTTCGACTCTTTTCAAATCACACCTTCTCTCTTACTTCTTTGATCGCATTCATCACTGGTGCAGGCATGTTTGGCGCAATTGTCTTGCTTCCGCTCTATATGCAAGTGAACCTGCTCTACACACCGAGTGAAGCGGGAATCAGATTGATCCCAATGATGCTTGGCATTGTTGCGATGGCTATTACGAGCGGGCGATTGATCTCATCAACTGGTAAGTACAAGCGTTTTCCAGTGGCCGGCATGGTCGTGATGATGGTGGCGATGCTTCTCTTCACCACGATCAATAAAGATATGCCTTATTGGCAGTTAGCCATTTATGCGATGTTGATGGGAATGGGCGTTGGTTTATCGATGCAAACCGTGGTCATCGCGCTACAAAATGATGTCGATTACAAGGATATGGGAATCGCGACTAGCTCGAATACTTTCTTCAGAAGCCTCGGCGCATCTTTCGGTACTGCGATCTTTGGCACCATCCTTACCAACAACTTCATCGCGAATGCCAAAGCATCACTTCCGGCTGGCACTTCACCAGATGCCATCGCGGGAGTCACTCAAAACACCGCCTTGATCAACACACTCCCGCCATCCATCCAAGAGGTGATATTCAAGAGTTTTGACTCGGCATTCTCTGATGTCTTCTGGATCGCACTACCGATAATCACTATCGGATTCATCCTCACCACTCGACTTAGAGAACGCCCACTTCGCGAAACCATCGGTTCTGGATCTAGTGAGGTCGCTGGTTAACGAGTGAAAGTAATCCGCTCTCCATTTAAGGAATTTCCTCCAGCTGTCGCTGCACTCACCGCTGTCGCCTTCTTTGTCGCAGTTGGTTTTGGGTTGATCATTCCTGCGATACCGATCTTTGCATCTTCTTTTGGCGTGAGCGCGACTGCCATAGGAGTAGTCATCGGAGCATTCGCGGTAGCAAGACTGGTCTCAGGCCTCTTTGCCGGAAAGTTAGTGGAGCGCTACGGCGAGCGACTCGTGCTTGGCACCGGTCTCTTGATGGTCGCGTTCTTCACCTTTCTTACCGCACTTGCTCAGAACTACGAACAGTTATTGATCTTCA
>VGAI01000080.1 GCA_016870815.1 Actinomycetota bacterium | reverse complement strand
CCGAATTCACGACGAAGGTGCCTTGCCAAGTATCTCGGCAGAGATCTATGGCATCGAAACCGATCTGGTTTGCCAGGTGCAGGTATGCGAGTTTTCGAGTGTTAAGTGCATCAATCAGACCGGAATAGGTCTCGTGGATATCACTCTCATGGATATCGTTGAAGGTTCCTCCTGGTGAGATGCGGAGAGAGACTTTTTCGGGGCCGATAGCTTCAGTTACGGCATCGACAACGTCGATCGTGAATCTCAGGCGGTTATTGATCGATCCGCCATAGCCATCGACTCGTTGATTTGAATTCTCACTCAAGAATTGGTGGAGGAGATATCCATTGGCGGCATGAAGTTCAACCCCATCAAATCCTGCCTTCACTGCGCGGATTGCGCCTTCTTTGAAAGAATTTATTGCGCGCTCGATATCGCCATTCGACATCGCTATCGGGGTTTCGAAGGGAACGTTTCCATGGCCATTGAAGATCTCGCCTTCTGGGCGAATCGCACTCGGACCTTGTGGCCTGGAGTCTTTGATCGAGTCAGGTAGGAGTTCTTTATGGGCTTCGATGATCGCGGGATGGCTTATTCGTCCTGAATGCATCAACTGCAGAAAGAAGAGAGGAGGATGGGTTGCGCTTTTCTTGACGCGCTCAACAATGTTTTTCCAACCTGATTGATGGGTTTCGGTGAAGATTCCTGGGATATGTGGGTAGGCCTTACCGATCTGTTCGGGGGCTGTTCCTTCGGTGACTATTAATGAGAAGGAAGAGCGCTGCGCGTAATAAGTCGCCATCAACTCATTCGGGTCGCCATTTGCATCGGCACGATTTCGAGTCATCGGGGCCATAGCGATGCGCGATTGCATCATGCGTCCTGACAACTCGAAATTGTCGAAGAGGTTAGGTGACATCAGCGCTCGTTTTCGTCAGCGAGCGACGCGAACGCCCTTCTTCACAAGGCGTGGCAGAACTTCCGCGGCAAAATAAGGAAGCTCTTTGGCGTAGTCCAGGAATGCAATTGTCATTCCACCGAATCCCGCCTTTGCAAAGCGCTCGATCTCATCAGCGACCTCATCTGGGGTACCGATCAGTGGACATGATCCATGTCCTGCAGCAAAGCGACCGCGGAACATCTCGAGCATCTCTTTCGTGAAGGACATCGCATGGAGTCCCTGAAGTTTCATCAGATTATCGACGGCAGACCAATCGGCGTATTCATCGGCGTAGTAGCGAAGGTGCTCTTCTGCCTCTTTTCGCGTTGGCTTACATACAACGTGACCGAGAGTGAAGACGCCCATGGAACGGTTGTATTTCTCTTTCGCCTGGTTTGTGACGGTCTTTACCACCTCGGCGCCATCTTCAGGTCCGCCAACGACGGTGAATGCGAAGTTTGCATTCCTTGCCGCGAATTCACGCCCCTGAGCCGATGATCCAGCGTTAAGGACAGGCACGATTCCATCGAAAGGTTTAGGAAGTCCTTCGACATGTTGCAGTTTGAAGAATTTCCCGTCGTGATCGAACTTTCCGGGTGTGGTCCAGATCTTCTTGACTACTTCCCACCACTCTTGGGCGAGGGCGTAGCGATCGTTATGGTCTTGGGGTAATTCGATACCAAAGGTGTCGTACTCAGGCTTATTCCATCCGGCGACGATATTGATGCCGGCGCGACCCTTACCTATCTGGTCGACTGTGGCCATCTGTTTTGCGACAACTATCGGGTGATTGAAAGCGGTGTGAATCGTCGCGAAAACTGAAATGCGTTTGGTGTTTGCAAGAAGTCCGGCCGCCCATGTGGTCGGATCAAGGACTCCTTCGTGGAAATTGGTCTCGCCACCGTAGCCAATCCAACGTGCAATCGGTAGAAGGAAATCTATCCCAGCATCGTCGGCGATCTTCGCGAGACGAAGATTGTCATCCCAGGATCCGCTCCATCGATCAGGGGCTTTCGTTACTGCCAATCCTGATGAACAATTCGGCGAGAAAAGACCGAGCTTGAAGTCTTTATTGTCGAGTAGCGCCTTGGTCATCTTCTATCTCCTTTGATTTCTACTGTTTTACTTGATGGCTTTTACCTTATGTGGGCTTGGGGGTGCCTGGGAAGAGTTTTCGGTGGACAAATGTGAGCGGGGTTCGATTCTCATTCTCTACGGCATGGACCTGGCCGAGGATGATGGTGTGATCGAAGGTCTCGAATTTGTTTTCGGTGGTGCAGTAGAGGCGAGTGACCACTCCAGAAAGCAGCGGCGTCCCTTCAGCAGAGGTATCGAAGGTAAGACCCTCGTACTTATTTGCAACGCCTTTAGTCGAGAATCGTTTGACGAGATCTGCTTGGTCGGATGCGAGGAAATGAACCACCCAATTTTGAGCGGTGAGCCAGTACTTATATGAAGACGATGAGTGATCGACTGTCCAGAGGAAGAGGCGCTTCTCCAGTGAAATCGAGGTGAGCGAATTACAGACTATGCCGATCGGGAATTCCGAATCCTTAGGTTTGGGTGCAGTGATGATGGCGACACCAGTTGTCCACGACGACATCACTTCGCGATACGCATCGGGTGTGATCGCCTCGCCCTGGAGTTTCATCACTGCAGATTAGGAATTTGAGTCAGAATCTTCAATCTCTTGGAGGATATTTCTTTCCACGCTGGCGCGTCAAGGGAAAGTTCACGCTCACTTGAGCTGCGGTTGTGACTTTGTAGACATTCCTAGCGTAATGAAAAAATCACTAGCGGGGACTTGACTTACACCTCTCTGAGCAGTATTTCACTCGCTCCCAATCACGAGCCCATTTCTTTCGCCACTCGAATTCGCGGTTGCACTTGAGGCATACCTTTGGGGCAAAACCGTTCTTGGTTTTGGCTTTCATTCGTCTTGAAAGTCACCACCGCGGCCGGTCATCTTTCCTCGCGGAGTTGAAGGACGTTCGTA
>VGAI01000079.1 GCA_016870815.1 Actinomycetota bacterium | reverse complement strand
CGGTAGGAATGATTGGTGCCCCTGATTCCATAGCGAGGCGCACAACTCCACTCTTCATCTCCTTCAATTCGAAGGTACGGGAGATCGTGGCTTCGGGAAAGACTCCGACGATCTCACCACCGGCCAACGCCTTAAGTGCGGCAATGAAGGAGGGTGATCCATTGCTTCGATCAACACTGATGTGATGCATCCCTTTCATCAATGGCCCTGCGATTGGATGATCGAAGACTTCCTTCTTCGCCATGAATCGAACGTAGCGACCAGCAGGAAGAACGGCGGTTCCTGCGATGGCGAAATCCAGATAACCCACATGATTGATCGCAAGAATTGCATGACCATTACGCGGGATATTCGCTTCGCCAATGAAGGTGAAACGCAAACCTAGGTAGCGCCAAAGACCTTGAACTATCTTGACGACGGGGGGATAGACCAGGTCCACGAGCTCATTCACCTACAGCACTTCGAGCCGATATCGCCGCTTCGTAAAGTCGACGTGCGCGATACGAGGAACGAACCAGAGGACCACTCATAACGCCGAGGAATCCCACGTTACGTGCTTCTTCACCAAGCTCCACGAACTCTTCCGGTTTCACCCACCGCGTGACCGGATGGTGCTTTGGAGTTGGTCGCAAATATTGAGTGATCGTGATGAGGTCACAGCCGGCACTTCTCATCTGCACGAGCGCATCGGAGATTTCAGCTCTGGTTTCGCCGAGGCCGAGGATGAATCACTGAAAGTGAACGCTCATAGTTGAAAGCTGGTCGAATCTCCTTGAAAATTCTTGGGACCGTCTCGACATTATGTGCGAAAACTTCAGGACGCGAGTTGAAGACCACCTCTAACAACTCAGCGCTTGCGGAGAAATCTGGCGCGAGCATCTCAACACCGCAGCCAGGAACTTCTTGATGTATCTGGCGAATGGTTTCGGCGTAGAGCCATGCTCCTTCGTCTTCGAGGTCATCGCGAGCCACTCCTGTGACTGTGGCATAGCGCAGTTCCATACTCTTAACCGACTCAGCAACTCGCCTCGGTTCGTCTCTGTCGTAGGAGGTGGGTTTTCCAGTGGCGATATTGCAGAAATCGCAACGCCGGGTACATACCTCACCGCCGATGAGGAAAGTTGCTTCTCGGTCTTCCCAACATTCGAAGATATTCGGGCAAGCAGCCTCTTGGCAGACCGTGTGCAATCCCTCTCGAGAGACGAGAGAGCGAAGGTTGGTGTAGTTAGGGCCCATTTGGGCTCGGGTCTTGATCCACTCAGGCTTTCGTTCAATAGGCACGGCCGCATTTCGAGCTTCGATTCGAAGCAACTTCTTTGTCATGAGCTGGCATCTCCCGCATCTAAAGCTGAAGATTCATTTCTCGCGATAAGTGGAGTTAACGCCGAGGTCATTTCCTCTTTGAGGATCGGAAGCAGTTCACTCACTTCGATTCGTCGTCCTAGCTCAACACTCATTGAAGTGACCGATCCATCAGTGATGCCACATGGGATGATCTCCTGATAGTTAGAGAGATCACAGTTGACGTTGAGCGCGAAGCCATGCATGGTCACTGACTGTGCAACTCTGATTCCGATGGCAGCAATCTTTCTCTGCCCATCGATCCACACACCCGAGCGACCTTTAATGCATCGCCCAGTGATAGAAAATTTATCCAGGACGGCAATCAATGCAGCCTCGATTGTTCGGACGTAACCCAAGAGCTCAGCGGGATTTCCTAGTTTGATGATTGGATATCCAACAATCTGGCCAGGGCCATGCCAAGTAATCTTTCCACCGCGATTGACATCAATCACTCGTGCGCCAGTCAGCGGGCGTTCATGATTTTCGGTCCGCTTTCCTGCGGTGAAGACACTTTGATGTTCAAGGAGGATCAGCTCTGATGGCGAAATGCCAAGGGCAACTTTCTGGTGAATCTCTTCTTGAAGTGCTAAACCTGCCAGGTACTCAATCGGGCCATCCGTAGTGAGATCTCGGATTTGTAGCGGAGCACCATTGATGCTCGCCGCAACAGCTGATTCGCTCACTTGAATCGTCACGGGGTAAGCCTAGAGCCTCAAATTAAGGCATTTTTCGCGACTTTCCGAGGCTGAAGATGAACTCGTGAAGGTTTCCCACTAACCTTCCACCTCTATTGGTTGACGCAGGTCACAATCCCAACTCTTTCGAGAGGTAGTCGCATGTCGCTGCAAGATGAACAAGAGAGTAAGCGCAAGGTCAAGGGGCGAAAGGCGCTCTACATTGCGATTGTCGCAATCATCGCCTGGATGTCGATTGGCGGAATCTCTGGTCCTATCTTTGCAAAGATCTCATCGGTTCAAGAGAACGATAACTCCGCCTTCCTTCCTGACAGTGCTGAATCGACCATTGCGAGTCGAGTGATCGTGAAATTCCAGGATCAAGACTCAGACCTCATCCCAACACTCATCCTCCTCGAAGGTGGCGTTAACCCAGCAACGAATCCAGAAGCCTTTGCTGCTATCAACGAGTATGCAAATACACTCCCCGGAAAAGTTGTAGCAGAAGCCAAGAAGCCACTCTCTTATTACTTTGCACCAGGAGTTCCACTTACTGTAATCCCTTCACAAGATGGCAAGGCTGCTCTCATCAATTTCCAGATCAATAGCGTGGCAGCGGGGGAGAGCATTGGTGACGAGCCAGCACTTCCATTGATCGTTGAGTTCATCAGAGAAGACCTCAAAGAGACCTTCGAGAATCAGTCCATCGATACTTATGTGACGGGTGCAGGTGGAATCTTCGCAGACCTCTTCGGTGCCTTCGGGTCTATTGACACCACCCTGCTCTTGACCACGCTCTGCGTTGTCTCGATTATTTTGATTCTGGTCTACCGCTCGCCAGTTCTCTGGCTCATTCCACTTCTGACTGCAGTCCTCGCATTGACTTTCGCAACTTTCATCGTCTATCACATGGCAAAGAAC
>VGAI01000078.1 GCA_016870815.1 Actinomycetota bacterium | reverse complement strand
GCAAACCAATCCGGACTCTCCTGTAACGCGGCAAGACGAAGTTCCTTCAATCTCTGCCAATCGTTAGAAGTAATCCGTTCAACGCGGTACATATCGCCTAGTTTCCTCTTTCCTCACAGTGCAAAAAGCCAACTTCATCGTGTTGTATCAGAGGTATCTTCCATCGCCCGCAAGTCCTCTTCAGCCGTTGGAATTCGGTCAGCATTCGCAAGAGCTTTTCTCCCGGCAGAGATGATGAAGAATCCGATGAAGAGCGCCACCGTAGTTATAAACAGACAGTAACGTGGCGAAAGATGCTCAGAGATAAATCCACCTGCTGCAATCGCAAGTGCAGCAGCAGACCCCTCAATCGTCCAAAGCCAAGCAAGTGCTTGGACTGCAGTTCCCTTTGGTCTTACCGCTTCCGTAATCTCCCAATAAAAGACTTGTTGCGCACCGCCGAGAAATGCCAAGAATGCGACAGTAATTCCAAGACTCCAATCAAAATGTGTGAAGGCCAGTGGAATCGAAAGAAGCGCCCAGAGAAGATAGTTGAGACGAAAGGCCTTAAGGGCAGAGACTCTTCTACTTAGAGTCCCCGCGATCAATCCACCGACGACATTGAATGCAGCCATCACTGCAAAGATTGTGCCGACTCGATTCTGCATTCCTTCTAGAGTTCCTAGGGCGGGAATAGCGATATCAAACATCCCCCATCCAATTCCCATCACCACACCCTCAAGGGCCAGGAGCTGGATTCCCCGCACTCGCCAGAGCGAGAGTGTGTCTTCTTCCTTCTTCTCCGGATGCCAAATCTTCACTTGCGCGGTGAGAAGTATGAGGAGACCACCCAGAAGCATGAGTGAAGCACAAAGTATTAATGCGATTCGTGCGTTGTAGGAGACAGATAACCAGGTAGCAATGACAGGAGCAATAACGCTCGAAGAATTCATCGCTGCGGTATCGAGTGCATACGCAGTTCGGAGTTTCTCTTCAGGAACGGTCACTTTCCACAAGGGTCTTACCGAGAGATTTATTGGTGGCGCGGAGAAACCAAGAATCGCAGCAAGGACCACCAGGGTTCTCTCATCTTGCCCAAACCCCAAAGAAATGAGCATCGCGGCGTAAAGGGGAACTAAAGTACGAAGCGGCCAGTGCATTCCATATCTATCAATGATCCAACCGCGAATTCCCGCCGTTGTCGCTCCAGCAAGAGCATTCGCTCCAGCGGCCAGTCCGGCAATCGCAATCGAATCAGTCTCTTGATGGACTTTGAAATAGATCGCGAGCGAGACCATCCCGTAAGCCATTCGACCTGGAAATGCTGAGAGAAGTAGCCTGAAAGCGCCAGGAGATTTGAGGACCTCTGCGTATCCAGCTAACCCAGCGCGCACTCACATAAGTCTAGTGATTTAACTCGCTTGAATAAGACAAATTCGAAAAGCGGCACCCTTATGATTTCAGGTACCGCTTTTTCCGCTGACTACGGGAACATGAGGATAGTTCCACAGACACCAATGGTCCACAAACTTGAGAATTTGATCTGGAGTTCTCAAGATCAAGATCTATTTTTCACTTTGCGCCTCAAGGCGAGCACATTTGTAACGACGAACGGTTTCGGGAACTAACTCTCACGTATCCAGAGCCCCCCGTCAGGATTGAACTGACGACCTTCCGCTTACAAGGCGGATGCTCTACCACTGAGCTAGGGAGGCGTGACGCAATCGCCAAGTATGGCAGGAAATTCGAAGGCAAGGACAATCATAAATACTAGGCTGATGGCATGCCTGACTTTAAAGTATTCGCTGCGGGCCTTGGCATTCTCATTGTCTTGATCTACGCAATCGGATCTGGATATTGGGTCGATAACTCCGGTTGGTACCGATCCCTTAACCGACCGAGTTGGCAACCGCCAGATTTCGTCTTTGGATTGATTTGGCCCTATAACTTTGTGATGCTTGGTATTGCTTCAGTCAGTGTGGCAAACAACCTCTCGAAACTAAAGAGTCTTTCATTTCTTATTATCTTCGCCATAAGTGTCATCAGCGCACTTCTCTGGTCCTATTTCTTCTACCAACCTCATGACTTCACAAAGGCGAGCGCAGCACTAGCAACAACTGCAATCCTGACCTTGCCATTGCTCGCACTTACATTTCAGGCATCTAAAACAGTCGGGATTCTTCTCATTCCCTATCAAGTTTGGGTGACCCTTGCCTCATTCCTCTCAGCGAGCTACGGAAGACTCAACTAGCCAAGACTCGAGACTGCATACTTTTTGTGGCTCAGCGGATGTGGGTAGCGCTTCCCAAGGAGCCTTAACTCTCCTCGACCACCGTGTGCGAGGAGCGGATAACCCCTCACATACATATTTATCTGTATGAGGCAGTGGATGTGACTGATGAGACAGCCCCCGAACTTCTCGTTACTCGGGGGTCGCTCCTATAGTGAAGGTCTTCTTAGGAGGGATCAATGACGATCCAGGCTCACTCAGTTGAGAGCGCTACGCGCATGATTGCGCACAAGGACCTTAGCCAATGGGTTCAAGAAGTAGCTCTTCTAACCAACCCAGATGGAATCCATATTGTTGATGGTTCCGATCAAGAGTGGGAAGCAATCACCTCAGCCCTTGTTGATGCCGGGACTTTCAGACGGCTCAAGAAGAAACCTAATTCGTTCTGGTGCGCATCCGATCCGACCGATGTCGCACGAGTAGAGGATCGAACCTTTATCTGCTCGCTGGATGAGTCTGATGCTGGTCCCACCAATAACTGGATGGCTCCCGCCGCGATGAAGAAGACGATGACCGACCTTTACCGAGGATCAATGCGCGGTCGAATCATGTATGTCATTCCGTTCTGCATGGGACCGCTTGATGCAAAGAATCCGATGTTTGGCGTTGAAATAACTGATAGCCCATATGTCGTGGCCTCGATGAGGATCATGACGCGAATGGGAAAGCAAGTTCTTGATCGGATGGGTGTAGATGCGCCTTATG
>VGAI01000077.1 GCA_016870815.1 Actinomycetota bacterium | reverse complement strand
CCCCGTGGCTTGCCAACGGTCGCCTCAACGTTGACGAAGGAGTCAAGGAACTGATCCGTTACGGGGTAATCGGTGCAGGGGCGATGGGTCGAGAGCACATCGCAAACCTCTCATTCATCGATGGCGCAACTGTCACCGCAATAGCAGATCCGAATTCGGATTCTCGTGAACGCGCGCTCGCCGAAGTCGGATCACGAATGCCAAGTGCACAAGTTCGTTCTTTCCAGCATCATCAAGAGCTACTCGATTCAGGCCTTTGCGATGCAGTGATCATCGCGACCCCAAATTTCACCCATGCGACCGTCTTGAAAGATGCGCTCGCCACAGAGCTTCACGTATTCATTGAGAAGCCACTTTGCACCAGAGTCGCTGATTGCATAGAGGTGATCGAGTGGGCTCGCCAGAGATCCAAGCGCAGTGATGCTTTGGTTTGGATGGGGCTCGAGTATCGCTACATGCCACCAGTTGCCGAATTGATCAAGATCACCGACGATGGTGGTGTTGGAAATGTCCACCAAGTCGCAATCCGAGAACATCGTGAGCCGTTCTATCCGAAAGTAGATAACTGGAATCGTTTCACCGAAAAGACTGGCGGGACGTTGGTCGAGAAGTGTTGTCACTATTTCAATTTGATGGAGAGAATAATCGGCCAGAGTCCGACAAAGGTCTATGCCTCAGGCGGTCAGCGAGTCAATTTCTTGGATGAAAGTTATGAAGGAAAGAGCGCAGATATGCTTGATAGCGCCTTTGTAGTTCTTGATTACCCAAATGGCGCAAAAGCGATGCTTGATCTCTGCATGTTCGCCGAGAACACGGTCGATAAGGAACATATCAGCGTGGTTGGCGATGGCGGAAAAGTGGAGTCCTTCTTGCCTTCATTAGAGCTGCGTCATGGAAGACGATCGAGTGTTGGCAACTTCAAAGAGTGGACTTACGATGCCAGTAAGACCAAAGATTTGACCGTTAAGAAGATCTGGGACGATCGCATCAAATATCCCGGTTTCCATTATGGTGCCTCGTATCTTGAGCATCTCGAGTTCTTCAATGCGATGAAGCAGGGTCACCCTTGCGAAGTCTCACTCGAAGAGGGAATGCGTAGCGTTGCGGTTGGTATCGCGGCTCAGCGAAGTATCGAGAGTGGACGGGTAGTGGAAATCAGTGAAGTCATGCCTGCGAAATACTCACAACTTGAGGCGGTGCGATGAAGGTGGCCCTGATTCCGGTCGCTCGCCCAACCTTTGATGTGGCGAGTGCTGAGCGGTCATTTGATCAAGCGAAGCAACTTCTTGCTTCTCTCGGAGCTGATGTGATTGCTCCATCAAAGCTTGTGATGACTCCGGATGAGACGGAATCTGCTTCGAAGATGGATATCGATCAGGAGAGGATCATCTACCTCAATGCATCATTTGCCGATGCATCTCCTGCCATCTCACTACTTGGCAGCAAAAAAGGTGAAGTTCTGCTCTGGTCCGTTCGTGAATTTGGCGAAGTAGGGGAGCGACTTCATCTCAACTCGATGTGCGGATCGAATCTTGCAGCGCATGCACTTCGTACCGTGGGAAAGAAGATCACTCACCTTCACGGAAACCCTGACGAGCAAGCGGTCAAAGAGCGCCTTACGGATTTTCTTACTGGAAAATCCGCTGACGTTGGCACTCCACCTCGAGTTAATGGCGAGCGAGCTGAGCTTGGCAAAGTCCAGTCGGCCCTGGATCAACTTGCTGGCTCAAAGATCGGGGCAATTGGCGACGCGCCCAATGGATTCACACCCTGCACGTATGATCCAGAACTATTGAAAAAGCACTTCGGTCTATCTGTGATCACTCGTGAAATAGGTAATCTCTTTGATGAAGTGAAGCAAGTTCCTGACAATCGAAGTGAAGCGGAATATCAATCTGCGCTCAGTGCTCAGCCTTCATTGGAGAAGGTCCCAGCTGAGCAGGCGCGCACCAATGCCAAAGTGCGTACCGCTCTCGCCGACTGGATTGGATCTCATGATCTTGATGCGATAGCGATGCGGTGCTGGCCCGAATTCCCAACTGATCTTGGCGCTTGTCCTTGTGGTGCAATGGGGCGGACCGCGACTAGCGGGACCCCCGCAGCATGCGAACGAGATGTCTATGGCGCCGCGACGATGTTGATTCTCCAGGCACTTGGTTCAGGTACCAACTACCTCGTCGACACCGTCGATCTCGATGAAAAAGAGGGAATCATCCGGATCTGGCACTGTGGTTCAGCATCAACTGAACTCGCTGCAGATCCAAAGAACGCGACACAGTGGCTTCACTGCAATCGCAAATTAGGTGTGGCCGGTAACTTCGCGCTGAAGCCCGGTCCAGTTGTCCTAGTCCGTCTCGATAGCGATACGGATCCAGGCAATGCAAGCAAACTCCGATTAGTCATGACAAGTGGTGAATCGCTACCTGCCCCTAATCGGTTTCAAGGCAATACAGCAACGGTTCGAACTAGCGCACCGGCGCGACAGTTGATCAACGCTTTGATCAGCAATGGTTTCCCTCACCATACTGTCGTCTCGTGGCGTGACATAAGACCGGAAGTCCGAACATTGGCGGATCACCTAGGAATTCCGCTGATGGAGTGGTAATCAAGTCGATTCACCACAATCCCTACCCGGGTAAGAAAAAAGGAGAAAGAATGAAGAAGATACTGAAAATGGTGATTGCACTCCTCTTTGCAATCTCCGCTTCAGTAGTGCCGATTAGCCAGTCCCTCGCTGCTGGTGAGCGACTCGGCGCGACATGCACTACCGAAGGCGTCTTCACCGGCACCAAATCCACATCTCTCGTCTGTACCAAGGTTGGCAATCGCCTTGCCTGGCAGCGCGTGAAGTTGTCATCTGGTGGCGGTGTACCGGTCAAGAACTTGACCCCACCTCCAGGTGAGATTGAGTTCTGGCACTACCGACCAGAGCCAGGAGATCAGCGAGCATTCGTCAAGATCATCGCTGATTTCGAAGCCAAGTACCCTGGCACCAAGATCAAGCAGGTATTCACCGATACGACCACTTTCAATAACACTGCTCGTGTTCGAATCCTGCAGAATCCAAAGGC
>VGAI01000076.1 GCA_016870815.1 Actinomycetota bacterium | reverse complement strand
GATCTGACCAACAGCGGTAACGACTAGCGTGCCAACAACTGCGCCCCAGAGGCTTGCCGATCCTCCTATGACAAGCATCGCAAGTGTGAGGAAGGTGAAGACGAGGTAGTAGTCCTGCACCTGCCAAGTTCCCGCAACATGGACATACATCGCACCTGAAAGTCCGGCTAAAGCCCCAGAAATTGTGAATGCGATCCATCGAACCCGCTGAATGCTGACACCGAGGGCGGGAGCTGCAAGAAGATCCTCACGACTTGCTCGAAGACTCCGCGCTGTTGCTGAGATGTTGAAGAAATAGACAATCACTATCGCAGCGAGAGCCATTGCTAGTGGTTCGTAGATTCCTTGAAACTTTGGCACAGCGGGAAGCGCTTGAGAACCTGGTCCGAGCGTGATGTTGTTGAAGAAGAAGTTATAAAAGAGTCCAAGAAGTGCGAAGGTTGCTATTCCAGCAGCGAGTCCATTGAGTCGCATCAAGAATGCGCCAGTTAGCGCAGCGATAGTCGCACCGAGCGCCATCGCAACGATAATAGAGATGTAGAGATTGAGTCTAAAACCAATCAGTGGCTGCCAGAGTTCTTGTAAGGCGAGGGCATTTCCCTTCACTCGTTCACTTGCAGTGGCCATTCCAGAGACCCAGGCACCGACCATGGCGAATGCGCCGTGACCGAATGAGAGAACGCCAGAGTTTCCGACAAAGACCTGAAGTGCGATCACCATGACGAGATTGCAGAGTGCGAACTGAACTGCGAGTTGAAGGCTCGCAGAGATAGCGCCAACTCCAATCGAAAGAATGAGAACAGTGACGAGTGGTCCAAATAGCTCGCGAGCGTTGAATCGTGTGAGGCCAGCTACGTCTTTCATCATCAGACTCGCTCCATCTCATTGCGCTTTGAGAGGATTCCGCCAGGGCGAACGAGGAGAATGATTACAACGGCTAGGAAAAGGTAGGAGTAGGCATAGACGCGGGCATTTCCAAGGTAAGTGTTGAGGATGCTCAAAATGAAACCGACGATAAATCCACCGAGCGCAGCGCCACGAAGTGATGAGATTCCACCAATCACAATTCCAACCAGAGCCAAAATGGTGATGTTGAGACCAAACATGGGATCAACTTGCGGATTCTCGACTACCAAGATGAAACCAACAGATGCAGCCAAGATGCCCGAGATAGCGAATGCCGAGCCAATCAAGCGATTCGAGCGGACACCGAGCAATCGAGCAGTTTTGAAATCAGTTGCAGCGGCTCGAAGTTGAAGGCCGAGGGTGGTTCGCTCGATGAGATAGCCCATCGCCAAGAGAATCGCGATGGTGATGGCGACAGTGACAATGCTCGAGATGGTGAAGTTAAGGCCGGCGAATTCGAAAGACCCAGTCATCCAGGGTGCCACTGCAGCCGAACGGGGGAGCGCGCCGAATATCAATTCATAGCTCTTCTGTAACCCAACGGAGAGACCAAAGGATGCAATCAGCATGATTGCAGGTCCAGTACCACGAAGTCGTCGATAGATTGCAAGTTCGGTCACAATCGCAAGAAGTGCTGCACCGAGCGCTGCTAGAAGAAATGAGAGTAAGAGCGGAAGATCGTTGGTAACCACCATGAGATAAGCCGAGATTGTTATAAGTTCAGCATGAGCGAAATTCACCAATCGCATCACGCCAAAAACTAAACCTAAGCCGAGAGCTGCGAGTGCGTAAGTGCCCCCGAGTGATATTGCATCGAGTATTGCTTGCATCAAGCACCTGCCCCGAAATAGGCACGGCGAAGCGCGGCCTCGTCTTTTGCGTCCTCAGGGGTCAAAGTCGCCTGAATCTTGCCAGCACGGATGATGAGGGTCTTATTAGCAAATGCGGTGACGAGGTGGGCTCTTTGTTCGACAATGACAACAGAAGTTCCAAGAGCGATGATTTCTTTCAACTTAGAGAAGACATCCATGATCACTGTTGGCGCAAGTCCAAGCGATGGTTCATCGAGAAGAAGCACTTTGGGATCTGCAACGAGCGCGCGCGCAATGGCAAGTTGTTGTTGTTGGCCACCAGAGAGCATTCCTGCTTGATAATCGGCATGGGTATTGAGAACCGGAAAGAGCCCACGGACTTGATCGAGTGCTTGCTTTGCCGATGATTTGTCGCGCCTTCCTGTTAATCCCAACATCAAGTTCTCAGTAACGGTGAGTCCGCCAAAAATTTGTCTCCCTTCAGGTACAAGTGAGAGACCGAGCCGAACCACATCCTCAGGTTTCTTTCCCGTGATTGGCGAACCTTGAAGTTGCACAGTGCCAGATTTCATGGCGACCTCACCTGCGATCGCCTTCATCAATGTGGATTTCCCAGCTCCGTTTGGTCCGACAATTCCAAGTGATTGACCCGCTTCTAGCGAAAACGAGACGCCAAAAAGGACATCGACCTTGCCATAACCCGCTTGTAGATCCTTCACTTCAAGAAGTCCCATTACTGCACACCGCCAAAAGTCGCATCACCAAGGTAGGCGCTCTTTACCTCAGGATTGGCTAGCGCTTCACTGGGTGAACCATCAAAGATCAAGATGCCAGTTGCAAGCACAGCGACGCGATCACATGCCTCTGCCACCAGTCCGACATTGTGATCTACCAAGAACATTCCACACCCGATGTTCTCTCGAATTGTGGCGAGTGCTTCAAGAAGTCTCGGCACTTCACTTTCGTTAAGTCCTGCTGCGGGTTCGTCCATGACTAGATACTTTGGTTGAGATGCAACAGCGCGAGCAAGGCCAACTAAACGGGCGTTTCCGTGACTAAGGCTTCCTGCAGGAAGTGGCGCAAGGGATTGAAGGCCTAAGGTTTCTATGGTTGAAGCGGCGCGTTCTTCTGCAATTTTCTTTGTGACGCCAACACCGAGTGCACCGAGTGCGACATTCTCTGCCACGGTGAGCGAATTAAAGAGGCGACCAGATTGAAATGTGCGCGCAATTCCGGCGCGAGCTCGCTTATCCGGTGGCATGCCATCAAGTGGCGCACCATCTATCGTGACGGTTCCGCCATCTTGGCGCTCATAGCCAGCGACGATGTTGATCAGAGTAGTTTTCCCGGCACCATTGGGACCGAGAAGTCCGACAGTTTCGCGGGGCTTGATTGTCAGTGAGACATTATCAAGAACTTGAAGGGCACCAA
>VGAI01000075.1 GCA_016870815.1 Actinomycetota bacterium | reverse complement strand
AGAAAACGGTTACCTCTGCTCACAATCTTCCGCTGAGCGAAGTTCTTGCAGCTTCGTATGCGATTGCAAAGGCAAGTAATCATCCCGTAGCGAGCGCTATCGCTCGCTACAGCCTTGCCACTCTAGGAAGTGAAGGAACCGAGACAAACTCGGGCAAAGTCTCTGCCAAGAAACTCATTGATTTCACTGAGAGTGCAGGTGCAGGTCTTGCCGCACGTATTGCCCTGAAGGGTAGCGATGGTGGGCAACGTGAGCTTCCAGTGCTCCTCGGTTCTCCGGCTTCTATCGCGAAAGCTACGCTCTCACTTCCTAGGGAAATTTCGATTGCAGTAGATGAGGCACGAACCCGAGGAAACTCAATTTCGATTCTTGCGATTGATGGCGCAGCAATTCTCGCTTTTGAAGTGGGAGACTCGCTGAGGCCAGATGCTCAGGAAACGATTCGAGCGCTCAATGAAAAAGGGATTCAAACCTGGCTTCTGTCAGGCGATTCGCAACAGGCCGTCTCAACTGTCGCTTCAACTGTAGGTATCGAATCTTCAAGAACTATTGCTGAAGCAACGCCTGCGGCAAAAATTGCGAAAATTGAGGAAATCAGAGCTGAGGGCCACCGAGTACTCATGATCGGTGATGGCGTCAATGATGCAGCGGCACTTGCTGAAGCCGATCTCTCGATGGCAATGGGAACGGGAACAGATACCGCAATCGCAACAGCCGATATCACCCTGCTTCGTCCAGAGCTTGGTGCAGCGAAAGATGCCCTCTATCTCTCAGCACGGACCCTGCGCACCATTCGCGGAAACCTTGGGTGGGCATTTATCTACAACGTCATCGGAATTCCTATTGCAGCACTCGGATTGCTCAACCCGATGATCGCAGGTGCAGCAATGGCGACCTCGAGCCTCTTCGTGGTATTCAACTCGCTCCGGCTTCGACAAGCCCTAAACTGAAGCGCCCCCATTTTATTCTTCAACGTAACAGGGGCTAGCCAAAGTCCACTTGCCTCCTTATTATCGGGGAATGGACACTTCAATCAAAAGAATCGGCATCGTCGGCGCAGGCTTTGCCGGAGTAACCTCAGCAAAAATTCTTCGTGACTTCGGCTATGACACCGTTGTCTTCGAAAAAGACTCCGAGGTCGGTGGTGTTTGGGCAGCATCCCGACGATATCCAGGTCTCACCACTCAAAATGTACGCAGTACCTACGCCTTTACTGACTTTCCATATCCTAAAGGCACCCCCGAGTGGCCCTCTGGTGAACAAGTACAACGCTACATTGCCGACTATTGCACTCACTTCAAAATAAATGACCGAATCCATCTAAACACTTCCGTTGATGGGGCGAGCCAAGACTCCGATGGCCGATGGACACTTGCCGTATCTAAAAATGGCCAGCGCCGCGAGGAGAAGGTTGATTACCTGATTGTGGCTAATGGCATCTTTTCTGATCCCTTTGTGCCTTCCTATTCTGGCGAGAGAGAATTCATCGCCGCCGGTGGGAAAATCATGCATACTATTAATTTTCACGACCTAAATGAGGTCAAAGGCAAGAATGTTATCGTTGTTGGATATGGCAAGAGTTCTTGTGATGTCGCCATGGCAACAGTTAACACTTCTGCAAAAACCACAGTCGTTGCCCGACATTTGCTTTGGAAAGTCCCAAAGAAACTCAAGGACAAATTAAATTACAAAATGCTCTTCCTGACACGTATGGGGGAGGCACTATTTCCATACATCGAGCGGAAAGGTTTTGAAAAATTCTTGCACGGAAAAGGAAAGGCTGTTCGAAATGGCATGTTGGGAAGTGTGGAGAAAGTAATCTCAAAGCAGTTGATGTTTGACGAATTAAACTTGCATCCACACAACTCGTTAGAAACCATTACTCGTTCCACCGTCTCATTGGCTACTGACGGCTTCTACAAAGCTGTAAAGGCAGGTCGTCTAAACGTCGAGCGCGATACCGAGATCACACGACTCGAACCAGGCAAGGCTCATCTCGCCAATGGAAAGGTGCTCCCAGTCGATTACATCATCTGCGGCACTGGGTTCCATCAAAGAGTGCCGTTCTTTGATAAGGCGATGCATGACCGCGTTACTGACGCCCGGGGGAATTTTAGACTTTTCCGACAAATCCTTCCTCTGGATGTGAAGAATTTGGCTTTCAATGGATATAACTCTTCATTCTTCAGCCAGATGAATGCAGAAATTGGCGCACTTTGGATTGGTGCCCTCCTCAGAGGTCAAGTTGCCTTGCCACCAAAGGAAGAACAAGTCCGCCAGGTTGATTTGAGATTAAAGTGGATGGAAGAACGAACCGATGGCAAGCACGCCAAAGGAACAAATATCATCCCGTTCTCAATGCATAATATCGACGAATTGCTCTCTGACTTAAGGACTCACGTCAGTCGAGTGACACGTTTCAATGAATGGAATCTGCCAATCAACCCAAAGAACTATGCCAAAGTAGTTCGCAAGGTGATTAAGCGCGCTAGTTGATCAGAGTACCTGTGGTTTCCTTCTTGCGAGGTCAACCTTCTAGGAGCGGAATCGCAGGTACAGCTTGCTCTGGTCCCATCGCGGAGTAACCACCATCAGCAGCCCAATCGGCTCCGGTGACGACGGAGGCAGCATCACTTGCAAGGAACGCAATAACTTTGCCAATTTCTTCTGGGTCTCCGACTCGTTGAGTTAAGTGGAATGGTGCTGCCACTCGGTCCGTCTTTTTTCTATCGTCCTTGGAGAGCATCTCCATGATTGCTGACCAAGTCCATCCTGGTGATACGGAGTTAACTCGGATTCCATCTGCTGCGTAATCCATCGCCTGATTGCGAGTTAACTGCACCATGCCTGCTTTCGAAACTGGGTATACCCAACGTCCGGTCTGTGCCACTTTCGAGGAAATGCTTGAGAGATTGATGATCACACCCTTGCCTGACTTCTTCAAGTGAGGTCTGGCCAGTTCCCCAGCGATAGCCGCGCTTACTAAGTTGATGTTTAAGGTGGAGAGCCACTGTTCACGCGTACTCGCAGCCCCGGCGTCGTTATAAGAGGCGGCAAGATTAACCAGCACATCTAGTCCACCAAAATTTGATACTACTGCTGAGATAGTCGAACTGAGGTCCGAGTCAACAGTGACATCCCCTTTGAAGAACCGCCCTTTAGCGTCCAGCGGTGATACA
>VGAI01000074.1 GCA_016870815.1 Actinomycetota bacterium | reverse complement strand
AACTCATCGGCAGGTATCTCAGGAAAATCCGACATGAAACAACTTCCAGCATTGTTGACTAAAGCATCGACGCCACTAAATCGTGATTCGATCTCTCCGAAGACTGAATCAATCTCTTGGGATTTAGTGAGATCTAAGGTGAAGTGGGCATATTGAGTTGGATCGAATTTCTCACTCTGGTCCTTGAGATCAAGCCCTACAACCATGAAACCGTCTCGAATCAGCGCTTTGGTTATGGCGCGACCCATCCCGCCAGAAGCTCCAGTGACTACTGCGACTTTCGCCATCTCTCTCCCTCAATTGCGTCGCTCGGACTCAATTTCTCGAGTGATGGTGGTGGGTAGTGGATTTGAACCACTGAAGGCAGAGCCGGCGGATTTACAGTCCGCTCCCATTGGCCGCTCGGGCAACCCACCATGCGTTGAGTGCGCGGGCGTAAGGGTACAACAGAGCGATATCGAAATGAAACCGCAATAATCGCTCCTGTGTTATTCACTGAGCCCATCAAGGTAATCAGCTGTCATGCAGAGGGCGAAGTTGGCGATGTGATTATCAGCGGCGTCGATGAAATTCCTGGTGCCACTCTCTGGGAAAAGTCTCGCTTCATTGCCACAGACCAGCGATTGCGAAACTATATGCTTCAAGAGCCACGAGGTGGCGTATTTCGACATGTAAATCTCTTAGTGAAACCGATTAACCCTGAAGCCGAAATCGGCTTCATCATCATGGAACCTGAAGACACACCTCCAATGTCAGGATCTAATTCGATCTGTGTGGCGACAGTTGCGCTAGAGACTGGAATCATTCCAATAACTTCCGAGATGATGCGATTCAAAATGGAAGCCCCTGGTGGATTGGTTGAGGTCGCAGCAAAAGTTTCAGGGAAGAAAGTCAAAGAAATCAGAGTAACCAACGTTCCATCATTTGTCGGCATGATGGACACGAAATTGGAAGTCGAAGGTCTAGGTACATTTACTGTTGATACAGCCTTCGGTGGAGATAGTTTCGTGATTATCAACTCGGAGGATCTTGGTTTTGAGATAGCACCCCATGAGGCGCGGGATCTTGCCGAGGTCGGCATGAAAATCACCCGAGCCGCGAATGAGCAGCTGACTTTTTCACATCCGATGAATTCAGATTGGCGGCACTTCTCGTTTACTCAAATCGCCAAACCAATCTTCTTCGAGGATGGGATTGCAATCAGCAAGAATGCAGTAGCAATTCAGCCAGGAAAAATAGATCGATCCCCTACTGGGACTGGGTGTTCGGCAAGGCTCGCACTCTTACATGCTCAGGGTCTACTCAGGCTAGGAGATCGAATGATCGGGCGCTCAATCATTGATTCCGAGTTTGACTGCCGTATCGAAGAAGAGTTGAGTATTGGTGGAAAGCGTGCGATTCGACCATCAGTTGCAGGACAAGCCTGGATCACCGGAAGTTATGAGCACCGACTTGATCAAACGGATCCCTACCCGTTTGGCTACAAGCTCAGCGATACCTGGCCAAACAAACTTTGAGCAGGGTTCGATTAGCCCTTTAGCGCTCCTGACATAAGCCCACGAAGGAAATAGCGGCCAAGGATTATGTAGACCAGAACAGTCGGAAGTGATGCAATGAGCGCGCCAGCCATCTGCACGTTCCACTGGACTATCTGGCTTCCTGCAATGTTATTGAGCGCGACCGTGACTGGCCATGAAGAGGGACCCGTGAGGACGACTGCGAAAAGGAAGTCATTCCAAATCGACGTGAATTCCCAGATGATGGCAACGATGAAAGCTGGGATAGAGATCGGGAGAACAACTCGGAAATAGGTGCCGAGCATTCCTGCTCCGTCAACTTTCGCCGCTTCTATCAACTCAGTCGGCACTGAGGCGTAATAGTTACGGAAGATAAGAGTCATGATTGGTAGCCCATAAATGACGTGAACCAGAATCAATCCGGGGATACCGCCATAGATACCAAGTTCGCGCATAGTGGTGACGAGCGGAATCAAGATTGATTGATAGGGAATGAACATCCCAAAGAGAATCACCGGAAAGACAATATCTGCGCCCGGAAACTTCCATTTAGCCAGGACGAAACCATTCATGCTGCCTAGGAATGCCGCAATCACCGCAGCAGGGATGACAAGTTGGAAGCTATTGATGACCGAAGGGCCGAGTTTCTCCCAAGCAAGTGAGTAATTGACGAAGTCAAGCGACTTTGGCAACGACCACATTGTGGAGAGTGAGATATCACCTAGTGGTTTGAGTGAAGTCGCCACAACTACATAGACCGGAAGCAAGAAGAAGATGAGGAAGAAGATCAGTGCTGGATAGAGCAGGAGGCGAGACTTCTTCATGACTTTCGCTCCTGACGCATGGTGAAAATCAGATAAGGAACGATGACTATCGCCACGCTAAAGAGAATGTATGTCGCAAGAGTTGCGCCTTTACCGAAGTTATATGCATCAAAAGATGTCTGCCACATATAGATCGCTGGGACATCAAGGGCGAGTTGTTTTCCTGCGATAGCAATAATCAAGTCGAAGACTTTGAGTGAGATATGACCAAGAATCACGATCGCAGAGAGTGCGATGGGGCGCAGTTGTGGCAAAATCACATGGCGATAGATCCGCCATTCCGATGCCCCATCTACTCGAGCGGCTTCACGGATCTCTTCAGGGATGCTTCGGATTCCCGCTAAGAAGAGCGCCATTGTGTAGCCGGCCATCTGCCAAACCGCAGGTAGAGCGATTCCGGCCATCCCCCAGTTGGGAGTCAGGTGCCATTGATTGACCAAGGGATCCAGACCAACTTTTGTGAAGAGCAAGTTGATTCCACTTATTCGATCATCAGTCGCAGGATTCATCAACCAGCGCCAGACAACACCAGTGACGATAAATGAAATCGCCATAGGTAGGAGATAGACGCTCCTGAAGAGTCCTTCGAATTTCAGTTTCTGATCGAGCAAGATTGCCAAAAGCAAACCTAAGAGTAGGCATGCAACCATGAAGACCACGGTGAAGATAAGTGAGTTCTTGATGTCAATCTTGAATCGTTCATCGACGAGTAAGTCTCGATAGTTCTTTAATCCGATGAAGTTGAAGTCAGGTGAGAGCGCTTTCCAATCGGTAAGGGAGATTCGAAAATTCCAACCGATGAAGCCATAGACGAAGACGGCGAGCGCAATAAGAGATGGTGCGGTCAAGAGCAAGCCAGGCATCCAGTCCTTGGCCCGCTTCATGGGATTCCTTACTAGTAATAGAACTGGGAGCGACCCTTAGGTCGCTCCCAGTTCTTCAGTTACTACTTACCTGCGTTTGCTGCAGCAGTAGCGAGCG
>VGAI01000073.1 GCA_016870815.1 Actinomycetota bacterium | reverse complement strand
ATAGAGAGTGGCTCGCTTCAGCTTCCTATGCACCTCCCGAGGGAGAGTCATTTGAGTTCGCACTGGCGAGAGCGCGACAAGGAATGGAATCTGCAGTTGCGGAATATCCTGGAAAGCGCGTGGTCGTAGTGACGCATAATGGAATCATCAAGACAGCGATAGCGGCTGCGATGTCTACTCAAGCCGAGTCAATATTCAACGTCGATGTAACGCCTTGTTCTATATCGACTATCTCGATATGGCCATCAGATGGATTGATGGCGGTCCGAAGCGTCAATGAACGCGGACACCTTCGCTAGTTTGCTTCACTCACCGTCGACATATTGAAATCTTTGATGATCATCGGTGGCATCGCGACTCGATCCACATAGTCAGCCCACTCCCGTGGCTGGCAGATTTCAGTGGCACCCGCTTCAGCAATGTTATTGAGAAGGTTTAGTGGTGAGTCGTTCCATCGGAAGTTGTTGACAGCCCCATGGACCTCTCCATTCTTGACTAGGTAGATGCCATCTCGAGTCAGTCCTGTGAGAAGAAGTGTCTGGGGATCGACCATACGGATATACCAGAGCGTTGTGATGAGGAGTCCGTTGTTAAGTTTTGATGCCAAGTCTTCGAGTGAACCAGCGCCACCATCAACTGTGAGGATCAAGTTCTCACCCATCGGAGCATAAGGAAGAGAGGTCAACTCAGCACTTGCGCGAGTTGTAACAAGGTTCTTGAGGAATCCTTGGCTTATCCATTCAGTTCGTTTGATCGGTTGGCCGTTGTCGAAGACCGAGCTGAATTCACTTGATGCACCCGCCGATGAGAATGGAGCTGATTCAAGACTCTTGTAGGTGGGATCCGAGAAGAGAGTCGTTGATTTGTTTGAGAAACGTTCTCCGATTCGAGTACCGCCACCTTGTTTAGAGAAAGCAGAGCGTCCTTCGAAGGCATCGCGTCCCGCCGACATCCAGAGCATGTAAGTGACGAGATCGCTGATTGATCCCGCTGGAAAGAGAGTGTCATAGCGACCTGCAGGAAGGTCGATTCGCTTTGCCTGCCACTCTAAACGTTGACGGATATGGGCATCGATCTTCGGTATAGAAACATTCGAGAAGTCTCTCGTTGCCACGCCATCCCATGTTGAACGAGATCGGCCGTGGGATTTTCCGGTCATCTCGACTCGACCGGAAGGTTGGTCATGGCGCATGCGAATCCCGCCCTTTGATCCGACCCAGACTGTCTTATGAGTGTGTTCTGCATAACCGAAGAGTTCGATTTTGTCTTTGACCGAGCGAGCGAACATATCGCCAAGTTCTGGCGCAATCTTCGAGAATACTTCTGGGCCAGTTGGATGGTGGGGGGAATTCCAATCACCATGAGTAATACCCTTCGCAAGAGGTGCAAAATCCTCGGCCTTGCCTGCAGCCTTAGCAGCTTCACCTGCTTCTTTGATGACAGCATCGATTTCGTGTAGATCAATATCAGTGCGAGTCACTCCACCTGCTGCCATTGCACCGCCGACGTCGATAAATGCAATCACCGTGATTGAACGATTTGCAATGACGCCGTTGGTGGTGAGCGTGCTATTCGCCCAACGAAGATTTGCCTGAGTCGAGTCGTTGACTATGACGATGCAGTCATCGAAGGGGGCCTTCGCGGTGATTCGTTCGATTAACTCTTGTGCTGAGATCACTTTCCGGCCTCCGCAACGGTATTCAAGATATTAACCTGTTCAAAGAGCGCTGCCGGGCAACCATGGCTAACAGCGGCTACTTGTCCTGGCTGGCCTTTGCCACAGTTGAATGCGCCACCGAGGACATAGGTACTCGGTCCACCGACTACTTTCATCGAGTTCCAGAAATCAGTGGTTTTAGATTGGTAGGCAACATCCTTTAGTTGGCCCACAATCTTGCCGTTCTTGATTCGATGGAACTGCTGTCCTGTGAACTGGAAGTTGTACCGTTGCATATCGATTGACCATGACTTATCGCCTTTGATCAAGATTCCGTCATCGACAGAGGAGATCAGCCCATCAAGATCTGGACCATTTGGATCCGCTTGGAGTGAGACGTTGGGCATGCGTTGGATCGGAACATGAGCAGGTGAGTCGGCGAAGGCACAACCATTCGATCGATCTCGCCCAACTCGAGCGGATATTCGACGATCGAGTTGATAGCCAACGAGAAGTCCGTCTTTGATGATCTCCCACTTCTGGGCAGCAACACCCTCATCATCCCAGCCAACAGTGCTTAAGCCGTGGTCTGTAAGGCGGTCTCCCGTGACATTCATCAGCTTGGATCCATATTGGAGATTGTTCAGTTTGTCAGGCGTCGCAAAGGAAGTTCCTGCATAGTTCGCTTCGTATCCAATCGCGCGGTCGAGTTCGGTTGCGTGGCCGATTGATTCGTGGATAGTGAGCCAAAGATTTGATGGGTGAATCACCAAGTCGTATTTACCTGCTTCAACCGAAGGTGATTTCACCTTTTCATTGAGCAACCCTGGGAGTTCGGCGATTTCGCCATCCCAATCCCAAAATTTTCCACTCATCCACTCCCAGCCAAACCCAGCAGGTTGAGCGAGGGTGCGCATCGATTCGAATCCGTGTGCGCCTACCGAGATCGCATCGATCTGAGTTTGAATTCTTACTCTTTGTTGAGTTGTCGAGGTGCCGTAACCATCTGCGTAATGTTTCTGCTCTTTCACATACATACAGCTA
Organism: Actinomycetota bacterium; assembly: GCA_016870815.1. Classification (GTDB taxonomy): domain Bacteria; phylum Actinomycetota; class Actinomycetes; order Nanopelagicales; family Nanopelagicaceae; genus SYAN01. Next base: position 663 of record VGAI01000073.1, on the reverse strand, counting down.
GCAGTGGCGTGATTTACCGAGACTGACTTCAAAAGGCGATTGGATAAATCAGCAAGGCGATCGATTTTCTCGCCATCGGGAACTGAGAAGGGATCAATCTCGTAGGCAGAGACCCAACTCTTATTGGCATAGACCGGTTCGGTGGCCAGAGAGACTTCCTCAGTCGAAAGCGGCCCTGAAGTCTTTGCCATCGCGACAGCTGTCAAGGCAAGTTCACGTGCCTTATCTACTGAGATCTCAGGCGAAGAGGCGAAACCCCATGCACCATCGACAATAACGCGAACCCCGACGCCTGAGATGGTGTCATCTGCTTGAGTCTCGGGCTTAGCATCACGAAGATTGAGAAGACCGGTTCGCACTCTTTCAATTCGAATATCAACATGGCTTGCGCCCGCACTCTTCGCAGTGGTGATTGCGGCATCCGCGACGGGGGTGAGAGGTAAAGCGAGGAAATCTGAATCGACACTCTTTAGCACTCGACAAACCTAAGACATGAGGGACAAAATGCCAATTTACGATAGAGAGAAAAGACTCATTTGATTGTGAAAAACTGCTGCCGTACCCTTTGACCGAAGAGTCGCCCGGATCACCGCGTTGTAGCAATACACCGAGGAAAGTCCGGACTCCAATGAGCAGGACGGTGGGTAACTCCCACCCGGAGCA
>VGAI01000072.1 GCA_016870815.1 Actinomycetota bacterium | reverse complement strand
GCTTCGCGTAGCTCAGAGCCTTTATTCGGGGGATTACTCATCGCAAGGTAGCAACAGAAGCAGTGACGAAATCTGAGCGCATTGCTAAGGCCTTCTCCACTTCATCAACGCCAGGAGTCGTACTCCCATTCAGATCCGCGAAAGTCCAGGCAAGCCTCAAGATTCGATGAAAGCCTCGAGCACTGATACTTCCATCATCGAGCCGATCCAAGAGATGGGTAAGCGCCCGCCGCCCCGGGCGATAGCGATTCTTGAGCAACTCACTTGGGATCTTCGAATTGATGGCAAATCTCTCTGCTTTAAATCGTTCACGGGCTACTTCTCGTGCATCGATGACGGAAGTGCGCAGTTCGGCGGATGATTGACTAGAACTGGAGGTGAAAGCAAGTCGACCCATCGCTTCAACATTGAGGACGATATCGATGCGATCCAAGAGTGGACCACTCAGCCTCTCGCCATATCTTCTGACCTGAAGCGAGGAACAGGTGCAACTTCGTCCTTTACCAAAGAGGCGACCACAGGGACAGGGATTGGCTGCGAGAATCAGGAGGAAATCCGCAGGAAAGGTCTCTCTGCCGCTGGAGCGTGCAACTGTGATCTCACCCGATTCCATCGGTTCCCGTAGTGCATCAAGAGTTCCTGAGTCACATTCAGGTGCTTCATCAATGAAGAGAACTCCGCGATGGGCTAGTGAAATGGCGCCAGGTTTTACTCGTTGTGAACCGCCACCAATCAGCGCTGCTCTGGTTATGGTGTGATGTGGCGCGATAAAGGGAACTTCGGTCACGATACTTCTATCACCAGTTGAGATCGAGTGGATTGCGTTGATCTCCAAGATCTCCTCCCGCGAAAGCGGTGGCATGATCGTGACCATCCGTTCAGCAAGCATCGTCTTGCCTGTGCCAGGTGGACCAATCATCAAGAGATGGTGATGACCTGCTGCGGCCGCAACTAAAGCGGCTATTGCATCTTCTTGCCCTACCACCTCACTGAAATCAAGACCCTGCTTCCTCGTTGCACTATCGTCAACGAATAGTTCATCTTCGGAAAGAAGTGGCTCAGATCTGGGTACGCCCACGAGAACCCCAGTCGAAAGAAAATGAATAACCTCTCGAAGGTCATTGACCAAATAGGCGTTCACCTCAGGAATAAGGGCTGTGACTGAGGCGCTCTCGCTCGAGATGATTACTTGGTTCATTCCGCTCTGGTGTGCAGCGATCATTGCTGCAACAAGCCCGCGACTTGCCCTCACTCTCCCATCGAGTGAGAGTTCGCCAAGGAGTAACCGCCCTGATACTGATTCTTGTGAGATAACTCCCTGTGCGATCAAAATCGCTACCGCGATCGGTAAATCCAAACTAGAGCCTCGCTTCGGTATTCCCGCTGGTGTGAGTGAGACGGTCACTCGAGATTGCGGCCATTGAAATCCAGAATTCACCAGTGCGCTTCTCACTCGATCCCGTGATTCATGCAGCGATGAATCCGGCATTCCGAGAAGGAGAAAAGCCGGTAATCCATCTGCGATATCGACCTCAATGGTGATTACCTCCCCAGCAAGGCCAGTGAGAACTATCGAGTTCACGGAAGCAATCAAGATTTCACGCCAACTCGATGTGAGATTCGGGGAAGCGAGAAATTATCAAGTGCGATCACATCTATCCGATACTCCATCCGGATCCCATGTTCGATGCACCATTGACGAGCCAAGAGATGAAGCCTTCGCAACTTCTCGCTGTCGATTGCTTCGATGGCGCTTCCGTATTTACCTGAGGAACGTGCCTTGACTTCAACAATCACTAACTCGCCATCAGGGGCGGTGACGACAAGATCTATCTCACCGTGGGCGCCTCGCCAATTCCTTTCGATCACCCGGTAATGGCGGTGGAGCAGGTAACTCTCCGCTAATCGTTCGCCCAGTAGACCGAGGAGTGCTGCTTTATCGCTCTTTGCCACGAGCGGATGATGGAGTAACTCTCTCTATTTCAACTCTTCTCGCTCGTGAAAATGTGTATCAATATCGACTGTGGATTTCAATCCTTCGCTTTAACGAGCTCTGAGACATTTCGATAAGAGATGCGATGAATCTCAGTTACACCTAAGTCAGCTATCGCCTTCATATGCGATGCGCAGGAATATCCTTTATGAGAGGCGAATCCATATCCAGGAAATCGCTCCTCCATCTGGACCATGATTCGATCTCGTGTCACCTTTGCGATGATTGATGCGGCACCGACCGCGACAGAGAGCGAATCACCTTTGAACATGGCAAGTGTCGGCATGCCGAGCCCAGTCACGGGGTAGCCATCGCTAATGAGGTAATCGATATCAACGTTGAGCCCTGCCACCGCTCGCCTCATCGCCGATATATTCATTGATTGCAATCCGTATCGATCGATATCGAGCGAACTGATCTCAATAACATGCACTGCTCGACAGGAATTAACAATGAGATCGTAAAGTTCTTCGCGTCGAGCCGGCGACAATTTCTTGCTATCAAGTGCTCCGAGTTGAAGAAGTGGTGAGCCCTTATCAATCGCTACAGATGCGGCAACGAGTGGACCCGCACATGCGCCACGACCTGCTTCATCGACTCCTGCTATGAGATCAAAGCCTTGAGCAAAGAGCGATGGTTCGATCACCCTCGCCTCTACCCGACTAGACCATTATGCGATGAGAGGAAGGTGAAGTTCTTGAGCGGCCACACCACTGCAAAAGCTCTGCCCGTGACGGCATCAAATGGAACAAATCCCTTATTGGCATCATCGGTATGAAACCTTGAATCGGCACTCGCACCACGATGATCGCCCATCACCCAGATGAAACCCTCTGGCACCGTGACGTCAAAATCCGAGTCGCTAGCTGAGTCGCCCGGGAAGATATAAGGCTCATCAATCGCAACGCCGTTGACGGTCAGCCTCTTATCCGCATCACAACAGAGTATGCGGTCACCGCCAACCCCAATCACGCGTTTGATCAGGTATTGCTTCGCTGGATCAGGAAGGATTCCGATGAAGACGAGGGCAGATTTGAAGCGATCTCGAATCCCACTTCCGGTCTCCACTGATTCTGGGGTGAGCCAACCGGCGGTGTCGCGAAAGACGACCACCTCGCCGCGCTTCACATCAGTGAAGAAGGCGCTGAGTTTGTTGACTGCGACTCGGTCATTGACGAGGAGTGTGTTCTCCATCGATCCTGATGGGATATAAAAGAACTGAACCAGAAAGGTCTTGATGATGATCGAGACGATTACCGCAACAACCACAAGCATCGGGAATTCACGTATCAGTGACCCGCGCTTTTTTTTGGCCATGTCTCCTACGCTACGACCCCTTCCCGCCTATTCAAAACGGCGAGAATAAAGAGAAGTGTTACGCCTTTGATTCCTCAGTCTCGGCTTGCTCTGTCGTTGCTTCAGCCGATACCTCTGCAACCTCATCACTGGTCTCGAGCGCAGGGACCTCATCAAGAACTGCCCTGACCTCTTCTTCGGTTACAGCAGCACCAGTTGATGGCACAAGCTCCTCGGCGCCTCGACGCTCACGGATCTTTGCGGCCTTACCGCGGAGATCGCGAAGGAAGTAGAGCTTGGCACGGCGAACCTCGCCACGACGAACCACTTCGATCTTCTCAATGACTGGAGCATGGACCGGGAAAATTCTCTCAACGCCGACACC
>VGAI01000071.1 GCA_016870815.1 Actinomycetota bacterium | reverse complement strand
TGACCATCGCCTGTTCCTTCCCAGGAATTCGAGGTGATCTTAAATGACTTACCAACGCCACCTGTTGCAAGGACTACAGCAGCAGACTCAAAGAGAACTTCATCACCGCTCTCGCGCCAGTATCCGTATGCGCCCGAGACTCGATCGCCATCCTTCAAAATCTCAGTAATAGTCAACTCAGAGAAGACTTTGATGTACTTCTCGGCATCGCCGAACTCCTTCTTGTCTTTCTGTTGCAACGCGACTATTCGCTGCTGCATTGTCCGTATCAACTCAAGTCCAGTGCGATCGCCAACATGTGCAAGACGTGGATATTCATGGCCACCGAAGTTACGTTGAGAGATCTTTCCTTCTTTAGTGCGGTCAAAGAGCGCACCCCATGACTCAAGCTCCCAAACACGATCAGGGGATTCCTTCGCGTGAAGCTCTGCCATACGCCAGTTGTTCAGGAACTTTCCACCACGCATGGTGTCGCGGAAATGAACCTTCCAGCCATCGTTCTCATTCACATTGCCCATAGCGGCAGCGGCTCCACCTTCAGCCATCACGGTATGAGCCTTGCCGAAGAGGGACTTACAGATAATCGCAACTGAAAGCCCAGCCTGACGAGCTTCAACTGCTGCTCGAAGCCCAGCACCTCCCGCGCCGATCACCACGACGTCGTAGGAATATCGCTCCATCGCCTGACTCATCAACTGCTCCTCAGAAGGTAAAAATGGGTAGGTTCTCGAGTTTTCCTGCAGCCACTTGCCTGACATAGAAATCTGTAAGCGCTACGCCAAAAAGTGAAATCCATGCGAAGAGTGGGTGCCTGCTATTGAGCTTGGAAACTATGGTCCAGGCTTTGTACCTAGCTGGGTGTTCCGAGAAATTCTTTAGTCGGCCACCGATTGTGTGGCGACAGGTGTGGCACGAGAGCGAATAGAGCCAGAGCAAAGTTGCATTTGCGGTCAGCACTAGGGATCCCACCGTTACATGTCCCCATTCACCCTCCGGTGACTTGAATGCTATGACCGCGTCATAGGTGAGAATGACATTGAGGATCAAGCCAAGATAAAAGAACCAACGATGGCCATTTTGCAAAATGAGTGGAGCGCGGGTCTCGCCGGTGTATTTCTTATGTGGTTCGGCAACTGCGCAAGCTGGCGGTGACATCCAGAATGATCGGTAATAAGCCTTGCGGTAGTAATAACAAGTAAGTCGGAAACCTAGTGGAATCACAAGGATGAAGAAGGCTGGTGACAACAGCATGCCGCCGATAAAAATCTCACCAATAGGTTGGCCGAAGTGGGATGCACCTGTATCTCCACATGCCGTCGACAAACATGGCGAATAGAAAGGTGAGATCAGCGGCTCTGCCCAGTAATACTTATTTTCAAATGCGCGGAAAGTTGAATAGATGACAAAGGTGAAGAGGACTCCGAAAGTGAAAGCTGGTTGTAGCCACCACTTATCTGTGCGAAGAGTTCTTTCTTTGATTGATGCGCGCCTCGATGAAAAGACACCTGTCGCCACTGTCAGCCCTCCCCTAGGGAATCAGAGCACTAGTCTCCTAGCCCCTAGTAAGTAGCGCTAGGTGAGGGCTTATGAAATCAACCACAGCGGAGGGCGTGGGATTTGAACCCACGAGACTTTCGTCTGCCGGTTTTCAAGACCGGTGCACTCGGCCGCTATGCGAGCCCTCCGTGAGCGAATTTAGCCCTTGCCCTCACGGTCATCAAAATCCAACGAATCGAGTGCTGGTTTGAGATGAAGCCGAAAACGTATCGAGAGCATATGGATGGTGAAAATCATCAATACGGTAAGCGCGACGGCTAAATCACGATTGAAATCAACCCGATCCAAGATCGCAAAGAAGAGTGAGCCAAGAGCTGTCGCTGTCGCATAGAGCGGTCCACCTGTGAAGATGGCCGGTGTTCGTCTAGCGACAACATCGCGTAAGACACCACCGCCAACGGCAGTAATGACACCAAGCAGTACTGCAACGAGAATAGATGCGTTGAACAGCAGAGCCTTGTAAGTACCGGCAACTGCAAAGAAACCCATCGCAAGTGAATCCAAAATCGCCACGATGCGCTCTCCCAATGTACGTAACGCTAAGTACCAACGCCCAAGAAGTAGGGCGAGCGCTACCGCGACTAATACAGTGATTATGTATTTATCCTGCATTCCGGAAGGTCTTCCACTGGCAAGAAGAAGATCACGAATCAATCCACCACCGAGTCCAGTAAGAATTGCTATTGCAATCACGCCAACAAGATCAAACCTCTTATTGAAGATGGCATACAGCGCGCCAGCGAAAGCGCCAACGCCGACTGCTGCAAGATCAATCCAGACTGGCAATAAAGAGTTCATTCGGGTAGCTCCAGTAATCTCTCAATCTCTATGGCGACACCATCTTCTTGATGTGGCTTTGCTACAGCTTTTGCATAACGTTTTGCATCGGGATGCCCATCCTGCATCGCCCAGGAGCGACCGGCCCACGCCAACATAGAGAAATCATTGGGATTATCGCCAAAAGAAACAGATTCATCGCTAGTGATACCGAGTCGAGATGCGAGCAAGGAGAGCGTGCTTCCTTTGCTCACACCATGAGCCGAAATCTCAAGAAGTGAGTCCCATGCATTCGAATGGGTGACGGTGACAACGCCATCCAAAGCTTCAGCCGCTATCGCTAGCATCTCGTCGGATGTGTATGACTGGGCAGAGCATCGAGCCAGGATTTTTGCCGCAGGCTCAATCATCGCATCTTCGATGACGTCAAATGGGGCGTCATCCACCCCTACATCCCATTTGGGTTCGTACTTCTTCTCACGATGGAACTTGAAACTGGTGTCGAGTGCAAAGGCAACTGTCGGAATCGCTTCGCGTAATCTGGTTGCAACTTCAATCTGTCGCTCTACTGGGATAAACCACCGCTCCAAGACCTTCTCGTTGAATATGTCGTAATGCATCGCACCATTGGCGAGGATTCCTTCACCGAAGGTGAAATTCTCTTTGATCTCACTCATCCACCGCGGTGGTCGACCTGTCACGAAAAAGATCTCAATGCCCAGTTCATGAGCGCGGTGAAATGCTTCAACGGTTCGAGGTGATACCGAGCCATAGTGAGCGACGATGGTCCCGTCGAGATCTGTAGCGATCAACTTCGGGCGCTTAAGCAATGGGTTCAAACTTCTCCATACCCAAGAGCGGCTGAAGTGCCTTCGGTACCGTCACCGAACCATCTGAATTCTGATGATTCTCAAGAATCGAAACGATCATCCTTGGGATAGCAACAAGAGTGCCATTGAGCGTGGCCACTGCCTTACTCCCCTTCTCATCCTTGGTTCGAATATTGAGTCGTCTCGCCTGAAATTCAGTGCAGTTCGAGGTGCTAGTCACCTCTCGATATGCGCCTTGAGTTGGGATCCAGGCCTCGCAATCAAACTTTCGAATCGCTGATGAGCCAAGATCCCCGGTGGCAACATCAATGACTCGATAAGGAACTTCCATGGCGGTCAAGAAATCTTTCTCCCATTGAAGCAATTTCTGATGCTCTGCCTCAGCATCTTCGCTTAGACAGAAGGAGAACATCTCAACTTTGTCGAACTGATGAACCCGAATTATCCCTCGAGTATCTTTCCCGTAGCTTCCTGCTTCCCGACGAAAACATGAAGAATAACCCGCATAACGCATAGGTAGTTTTGAGCTCTCAAGAATCTCATCCATATGGAAAGCAGCAAGTGGAACTT
>VGAI01000070.1 GCA_016870815.1 Actinomycetota bacterium | reverse complement strand
TTAATACCTCTACAGCGCGAGTTTCTTGGTATTTCGAAAGGGCCGCCTCGACTGTGGCACTTCCTTTATCAACGCTCTCAAATGATCGCGCCAGCTCTATCGCATCTTCCATGGCAAGTTTCGTTCCCGAACCAATAGAGAAGTGTGCAGTATGGGCAGAGTCGCCAAGCAAAATCGTCGGATAACGCCCGCCATCCTTTTCATTCCAGTGGATCCATTCCTGACAGATGACCCTAGGGAACTTGATCCAGATCGCAGAACCGCGAAGGTGTGAGGCGTTGCTCAATAACTTAGCGCCATCAAGTTGCTTAGCAAAAAGCTTCTCACAAAATTCAATTCCTTCTTCCTGACTCATTCTGTCGAGCCCGGCTTTAAGCCAAGTCTCCTCTGGCGTCTCGACTATGAAGGTCGAAGTGTCGCCATCGAATTGGTAGATATGTGCTTGAAACCAACCATGCTCTGTCTCTTCAAAAAGGAATGTGAAGTCTTTAAAGACTTTCTTTGTCCCGAGCCAGACAAAGCGACAGGTTCGTATCTGCACATCAGGGTGGAATGTCTCGGCATATTTACTTCGAATCGCACTATTGAGACCATCAGATGCGATGACGATATCGGCACCATACTTCTTAGCTAACTCTTGATCGTCCTTTACATCCGTCTCGAAGACCAACTCAACGCCGAGATCCTCGCAACGCTTTTGCAAGATGTTGAGCAGGCGCTTTCTACCAATTCCGCAGAAACCGTGACCACCGGAGATGATGCTCTTACCCTTGAAATGCACATCAATGTCATCCCAATGATTGAAGGATCCTAGGATTTCTCTCGCAGTCTCTTCATCAGCTCGCACAAAATTCGCAAGTGTCGCATCGGAGAAGACAACGCCCCAGCCAAATGTGTCATAAGGACGATTACGTTCAACGACAGTAATCTGATGAAGCGGGTTCTGCTTCTTCATCAAAAGACCAAAGTAGAGACCACCTGGACCACCACCGATGCAGAGGATCTTCATGCTTGGAAGGATACCCTTGTGCTCTCGGAAGGGATATGTGAGAGATGACGAAAAGATTCGAAGGAAAGGTTGCGCTCGTCACAGGTGGTGCGGGCGGAATCGGAGCCGAGATCGTTAGAGCCTTGATTGAAGAGGGCGCATCTGTTGCCATCTTTGATACCAACTCAAAAGCCATCTCTTCCCTCGTCGACTCACTGACCTCCACTGGCGCACAAGCGATAGGCAAGGAAGTGGATGTCAGAAGTGAGAGCGCTGTCGCGGAATCAGTGAACTCAGTCATCAAAAAATTCGGCCATATCGATATCTTGATTGCTGCTGCCGGCGGATCACTTGGAACTCCGCGTGATCTTGAAGAAATCTCCTCCGATGACTTGGATCTTGTCATCGACGTCAATATAAAAGGAACATTCCACTGCGCGAAGGCAGTGATCCCCTCTATGAAGTCTCGAGGTGGTGGGGCAATCGTGGCCTTCTCATCAATCGGTGGACGGAGTGCAAGCCCTGTGACCGGAGTTCCTTACGCGGCAGCGAAGGCAGGAATCCTTGGACTAACCCGTCGCCTTGCGCGCGAAGTAGGAGCGGATGGAATACGAGTCAATGCCATCGCACCAGGTCTTTTTCTTACTGGACGCCTGCAGGGAATGTTTGACGCGATGAGTGAAGCAGAAAGAAATGAGGTTCTTGATGCAATTCCATTACGGCGAATGCCGAAGATCAGCGAGTGCGTTGAGCCGGTGCTCTTTCTAGCCAGTGATGCATCCTCTTACATAACTGGAACCGTCTTGGATGTTAATGGCGGAAGGATGATGGCTAACTAATATTCAAGACTTGGTTCGCGCCTTTTCGATTCGATCACATATTGCAAGGGCAAGACCCGCTCCTACTGGTGGCACTAGAACAACCTGATCTAACCCACGGTTATCAGCATCGCGAAGTGCAGCGTAGAGAATTCGGGCATATTCATCCACGGTTTGAGGAGATGCAAGGCGAATGTGTTCTGGTGGAGTCTCTACATCAGCGAGCGCTATGAATCCAGCGCCATCACAACCAAATTCTGAAACCAAGACTTTTGCCTTGGGGGCATAGTGATTCTCGAGGGATCCGGACACTCGGATCGAGTCTTCGCGCTCCATTAACTTGATTCCGGTGACTTCTTCAATCATCTGCTCAGTGATCGCTCCTGGGCGAAGAATTCGTGGAGAATCTGAAGTGCAATCGATGACTGTCGATTCAATGCCCACCAGGCAAGGACCACCATCCAAAATCATTTCATCGGTTGCAAGGCAATCACCTAACTGCTCCATTGCCGCCTCAGCCGTCGTGGGCGAGACTCTTCCAAAGAGATTCGCACTAGGTGCCGCTATTCCGTTTCCGCCAACGCGATGAAATTCTTCAAGCAGCTTCAAAGCAATCGGGTGGGCTGGGACACGCAAGCCAATACTCTCTTGACCGCCGGTAAGAAAATCTCCCGCATTCGCTGACCGAGGAAGAATCAAAGTCATCGAGCCAGGCCAGAAATTTCGTGCCAAGGTAACTGCATACTCTGGAATCGATTCAATCCAATATTGCGCATCTCGAAGTGAAGCTATATGAACTATCACCGGATGAGACTTTGGCCTGCCTTTGATCTCATAGATTCTTGCCACGGCGCTTGCATTGCTCGCATCTGCCCCAACTCCATAGACAGTCTCGGTCGGGAAGATGATCAGTTTTCCATCACGAAGCGCCTCTGCGGCTCGCGCCAGTGCTTCCAAAGTGCAAAGCGAGATGATGGTCACCTGTGAATTCTCCCATTAGTTTCCCTTTTCACATCCATTAAGGGAAACTAGACCCATGCGAAAGTATCTGATTCGACCAACGACTGCACTTATTACTCTTCTTACGCTAGCTCTCACATTGAGCGTGGCTCCTACTGCTCACGCTGAAACACGTTCGATCACGGTGAGCGCTGATGGAAAGGTAAGTGTTACGCCAGATGCGGTGCGGATAAATGCCACCGTCTCTGTCATCTCTGATACTTCTAAGAATGCCCTGACGAAGGCCAATCAATCCTCATCGAAGGTACGGGCCGCGTTCTTAGCAAATGGCCTTGAGAAGAAAGACCTTAAGACCCAGAGCATCAACGTTTACCCTGAGTACAACTACACGTCAGATAAGGGATCGACCTTGATCGGATATCGCGCAACTCAATCCTTTGAAGCGACAGTCCGTAACGCTGCCAATGCAGGTGCTGTTGTGGATGCGATAGTTGATGCGGGTGGCGATGATCTTCAAGTGAATTCAGTGACGCCATTCGTTCTCAATGCAGCAGATGCAACAGCTAGTGCTCGTGAGAATGCAGTGAAGAACGCGAGAATCAAAGCCCTCTCCTACGCCAAACTCCTTGGCGTCAAGCTCTCTAAAGTCACCACACTCATTGAAGGATCTTCACCGTCTTTTGAGCGTCCGGTCTATGCGATGGATAAGGGTGCTGAAGGCAACACGGTGGTAGATCTCGGCCAACAAGAGGTAACAGTTACTGTGACCGTGAAATGGTCTATTCGCTAGATGAGTATCGAGAGATATCGGCTCACTAGTGGCCTTGAAATCACCCGTGCAATCACTGGTCTCTGGCAGATCGCTGACATGGAGAAGGATGGAAAGACTCTAGATCCAGTTAAGACCGCCACCTTTATGGTCCCTTACGCTGAATCGGGGCTGACGACATTTGATATGGCCGACCACTATGGATCGGCCGAGATCATTGCGGGAACCTTCAAGAAGAACCATGAGATCGGAGCGAAGAGCACACTTCTCACTAAGTGGGT
>VGAI01000069.1 GCA_016870815.1 Actinomycetota bacterium | reverse complement strand
TCAAAAGCGCTGCCATGGACCTTGGTAAGCGCGGCATTAGGGTCAATGCCGTTGCCCCTGGCGCAGTATTGACCGATGCGCTTCATAAACGAGTTCTCGCTCGTAACGACAATGATGCTGGAAAGGCCGATGCCTATCTCAAGGAACTTGCCATCACAACAACAGCACTGGGTCGTATCGCTACTATCGCGGATGTGGTTAACACAGTGGACTTTCTGGCATCAGATAAATCGGATGCCATTACCGGACAACTCATCCATGTCGATGGTGGCGTGCTGTAAATGAGTCAAGTTCTTCTAGGTAAACGTGTCCTCGTTACCGGTGCCTCGCGTGGCATCGGAGCCGCGATTGCGCTAGCGATGGCAAAGTCTGGTGCGACAGTTATCGCTCACTACGGAACTTTCCCTGATGGTGCCAAAAAAAATCTTGGTGAGATCAGCGATGATAGAAAGTTCTTTATCGGCGCTGATTTATCTCAACCTGGTGCTGGGCGAAAGCTCTGGCAGGATGCTATCTCAATGGTTGGCGCGATAGATGTCTTGGTCAACAATGCTGGAGTCAATATTGAGACTCCTTTTGAGGGCGATGACGAAGCCTGGGATAAGGGATGGCAAGAGACATTTCAGGTAAATGTCTTCGAATCAGCTAATGTCGTGAGGGAATCGGTCAAACACTTTCTGACTCGAGGCGGTGGGATCGTTATCTCGCTTTCCAGTTGGTCCGGCCAAAAAGGATCGGCGCTACCAACACTTTCTGCATATGCGGCATCAAAAGCCGCTGTCAAGGCGATGACTCAGACCGTAGCATCGAGTTATGCCAAAGCGGGAATCTATGCCTACATCATCTCCCCTGGAATAGTGAAAACTAGGATGGCTGATCTTGCAGCCGTTGTCCGAGGTGGCGAAGAAAAGATGAAAGCCGCGCTTGCCATGGGTGAGCTTGTTCCACCGGATGAAGTTGGCGAGCTTGCAGTCTTTCTTGCCACTGGAAAGTGTCGCCATCTCACTGGCGCGACGATAGATATTAACGGCGCAAGTTACGTGCGGTAGCTAGACCTTTAACTAGGTTAATGAATATCGCTTAGATCTCTTCGTTGAGAATACTCCGAAAATCATGCATGCGTTTTCTATGGAACCCATCCATTCCGCTCGCATAAAGTTTGAGCGCAGCAATGAACCACTGCCCGTCCACCTTCTTAAATCGATAGCGATAGCCACCCCAGAGGTGTCCGATCACCTCGCTATCAAGATACTTATGCCAGGCATAGAGATGGCTGGTTCCTGTAGCCCTCATCTCGTCAATGAAGGTAACGATCTCGTTACTGATGCGATGATTTGTTGATTCAAATCTCGTACGAGCACCACTTTCAACCATCGCCACAAGATTCTCTCGACCTTGGATCGGCTCAACTTCAGGGCCGTAATCGATTCGCGCATCATCTGTGAAGAGACCACCGAGCTCTCGAGGGCTCTTGGTGTCGAAGTAGAGGCAATATCGCTTCATCAATGATTCAATCTCGCGTACTTCACTGAGCCTGTGGTCAATCACTGCCTGGTTCCCCTCGTTTTCACCGATGACGCCAGAAGGATATGCCTTCAAACCTTCTTCAAGTAGATTGAGAAGTAGTGTTCGCAGGGAGAACAACACGAAAGACACTAGCTGGGCTTCATTCACAACTCATGCCTCTGTGTGCGAGCATTCCGCACTATATGAACGCCCTCATCTCACTTCGCGGTATCAGGAAGTCATTTGGTACATCTGAAGTGCTTCATGGAATTGATCTCGACGTGTATCCGGGATCGCATACCGTCATCTTTGGTCCATCAGGTTCAGGCAAGTCAACGGTTCTCAGATCGATGAATCTATTGGAAGAGCCCACCGAAGGATCTGTAGTTTTCGAAGGAGTGGAGTACGGTCCAGGAATTCCGGGTGACGCTACTCCGCGTGGAAAGAAAATTGATCTTCGCCGACAAGTTGGAATGGTGTTTCAGCAGTTCAACTTGTTTCCACACCTCAGTGCCATCGACAATATCGCTCTCTCGGTCCATGCCGTGACCGGCAAATCAAAAGATGAAGCACTCGAGCGCGCTGCCCAGGAATTGAAGAATGTCGGTCTGCTCAAGTGGGCGATGAACTATCCAGCACAGCTCTCTGGGGGGCAGCAACAGCGCGTTGCAATCGCGCGTGCGCTCAGCCTTGATCCAAAGTTAATGCTCTTTGACGAGCCGACCTCAGCTCTAGATCCAGAATTAGTGGGTGAGGTTCTTGCCGTTATGCGCAAACTTGCGGAGACCGGTATGACCATGGTGGTCGTAACTCACGAAATGGGATTTGCGAAAGAGATTGGCGATCAATGCATTTTCATGGACCAGGGTTATATCGCAGATTCTGGTGGTGCTGATTTCTTCGACACCTGTACTAATAAGCGAACCAAAGAGTTCATAGGATCGGTGCTCTGATGGAGGAGACACCCAGACTTAATTTCATGTGGCATCTCGTCTGGGACTTTCGCGCCGAGCTGCTCAGAGGATTGCTCACTGCATTCGAAGTCGCAATCACAGCTTTGATCCTCTCTCTCTTCGTTGGATTGCTCTTCGCCTTAATGAAAATGAGTCGGTTTGCACTATGGCGTGGAATTGCCTCGACCTATGTCAATGTCTTCCGCGGCATACCGGCACTGGTGAGCGTCGTCTGGGTCTACTTTGGTTGGTCTCTTCTCTTCGGTTATAACTTCACCGTCTATCAAGCAGGAGTCATCGCGCTAACTCTCTTGTACTCCTCCTTTTTCGCCGAGATATTCCGTTCTGCTCTTGAAGCAGTTCATAAAGGTCAACGTGAGGCGGGCCAGGCGCTAGGAATGTCTCGACTTCGAATATTCAGGTCCATAGTGATGCCACAGGCGCTTAAGATCGCAATACCAAATATCGGAAGTATGTACATCGGGATGATCAAAGACACCTCGACATTCACTGTTATTGGTCTTGCTGAACTCGTCTTTGTGATGCAGTCGATTAATGCTGAGTACTTCCAACCCTTCGTCCTCTTCACCGCGGCTGCGGGACTCTATGTCGCGGCAGCATTTCTCGTTGATTTTGTCTTTAGAATTGTGGAGGGTGGATTGAGCTACCCCAAAGTCGGCAGAGTAAAGAGATTTCTCACTCGCAGGAAGCGAGCTCAGATTCAGCGATTGGTGGAAGCCAATTGATGGATCGACTTCTTGTGCGTGAGAAAGATGCAATCCCTACCTTCGGAAGGAAAATAATGCGAAAGAAGCTAGCGCTTCTGCTCGCCGGAGTAATGGCTGCAACCGTTGTCGTAACGGGTACCAGCCAAGTTTCCGCTGCAGAAGACACCTCAAAGCTCAACCTGATCAAGCCTGGATCACTTGTGGTCTGTATGACTTTGCAATTTGTGCCTCAGATGTACCTCAATAAGCGTGGCGCTCCAACTGGCTACGACTATGAACTCTTGAGAAAGCTTGCTAAAGACCTTGGTCTGACTCTCGAGATCCGCAACACTGATTTCAATGGACTCTTGGCAGGTATCGCCGCCAAGCAGTGCGACATGACCTCAGTCGGTCTTCGCCGAACAGCGGCTCGTGAACTCTCGATGACCTTCGCTGGTGAGTACATGCCTTATCAGACCATCCTTGCAACCCAAGCACGCAATAAGCGCGAAGCTACCCGGGCTGCATGGAGTGCTGCTGGCGTGAAGATCACTTGTTTGAAGGGTGCCGTCGAGTGCGCAGCGATCAAGGACAACTTCCCTAACGCCACCGTCGTCGAATTCCCGACACAAGATGGCGCTCTCCTTGAAGTCGCTTCAGGACGTGCTGATGCAGGTGTT
>VGAI01000068.1 GCA_016870815.1 Actinomycetota bacterium | reverse complement strand
TTTGCGATCAGGATGTAAGCGTCCTCAAGGACTGCCTCCATGCGATCGGTATCTGTGACGAAGTACGGTGAGATGTAACCCTTATCGAAGCGCATACCTTCAGTCATCTCGAGTTCGAGCCCGAAAGTGTTGCTCTCTTCTACTGTGATTACGCCTTCCTTGCCGACCTTGTCCATTGCTTCGGCGATCATCTCGCCGATGGTGGAATCTGCGGCCGAGATCGAAGCGGTTGCAGCGATCTGCTCTTTGGTCTCTACATTCTTTGCCATCGCAGAGAGCTCGGCTGAGATCGCATCGACTGCCTTCTCGATTCCGCGCTTCAGGGCCATCGGGTTGGAACCAGCAGCGACATTTCGAAGACCTTCGCGTACAAGTGCCTGAGCCAAAACAGTTGCAGTGGTGGTGCCATCTCCTGCTACATCATCGGTCTTCTTCGCGACCTCTTTGACGAGCTCTGCGCCGATCTTCTCCCATGGGTCATCGAGTTCGATCTCTTTGGCGATTGATACGCCGTCGTTTGTGATCGTTGGGGCGCCCCACTTCTTCTCGAGGACCACGTTGCGACCGCGAGGTCCGAGGGTCACCTTCACTGCATCAGCCAAGGTGTTCATGCCACGCTCAAGTCCTCGGCGGGCTTCTTCGTTGAAGGCAATCATCTTTGCCATAGTCGTGCTTCTCCTCTTTTATCTGTCCCTGAGTTGAAACTGCTCAAGTCTTTCCTTGAGCGGGTGGCTTATCACTCCCACCCGGCGAGTGCTAACGCGAACCCTAGGGGGCGTATTCCCGAACCTCAAATTGGGGCACCTAAGTCGGGGCAAGGTCTGTGGCGAGGGTGGGGTCCAGCTACCGAATCCAGCTACCGAATAGAGAGAAGTTAGGCGATTGGTCGACCCTGGCGTTCAGCCAGTCGAACCTCTCGCATTCTTCGAAGTCGCTTGATCAACATCGGCGAAGCAGCGAGGGCATCATCACGATCAATCAGACTATTGAGCACTTCGTAATACCTTGAGGGAGTCATATCGAAGAGTTCTCGAATCGAACTCTCCTTGGCGCCAGCGTATTTCCACCATTTCTGTTCGAACTCGAGGATCTTGAGTTCGACCTCACTCAAGGTGGTTGTGGTTACATCTCGAAGTGGCTCGACCATAGTGAGCCCAACCTTATCGCCAAGGTTGGACAAGTCTTGGGATTTCAGCCGAAAAGAACTTTTCTTTTGCTACTGCGTACGATATTTCGAAGCATCGTGGGAAAGACAAAGGCATGAAATGGCAAGACAATCAACCAGTAGAGCTGGCCACCAAGTCCTCGTGGGGCAAATGAAGCTTCTTGTGTGATTTCGGTTTGGGTGATCTCGCTGTGCGAACCCTCGCCTGCTCTCACCTCTTTAATGCGAAACTCTAGCCAGGCCTTCCCGGGCAAGACCATCTCGGCATAGAGACGAAGTCTTCGCTCGCTGCCATGTCGCTCTATCGCCTCCACTCGCCAGAAATCAAGACTCTCGCCGACTCGAAGTGTCTTAGGGTCTCGTCGCCCTCGCCTCAATCCAACGCCACCGACAAAGCGATCAAGCAGGCCACGCAAGTACCAGAGGAAATCAGCGCCGTACCATCCACGGTCTCCACCAATCTCTTCTACGGATTCCCAAACTTTTTCGATTGGTGCATCAGTGAGAGCAATTCGCCGGTCGTAATACGTTGACTCGCCCGCCCAATCAGGATCACCCTGCGCTTTCTGCCATGGCGCTGTCGGCACTGTCGCATCTGACCATCGTGTCTCAACTTTGTTGGCCGAGATACGAGAGAGTGCAAGTTCAATCGCGCCACTGACATCAATCAAACCTTGTTGGGGTTTTGGAATATACCTATCGATTGATTTCTTAGGATCTGAGACGACCTCATTGATGAGAGATCCAACCAATGGTCTCGCTAGCGATGTCGGCACTGGAGTGACGAAACCGATCCATAGACTCGAAAGATTTGGTGTGAGCACGGGGACTTTGATGATGATTCTTCTTCGAAGACCTGAGATCTTGGCGAACTTCTGCATCATCTCCTCATACGAGAGGACCTCTGCGCCGCCAATATCGAAGATTCCAGATACTGGTTGATCCAATGTCGCGGCATGGCTCAAATACCAGAGCACATCACGGATGGCGATTGGATGAGTGAGATTAGAGACCCATTTTGGTGTTGTCATGATCGGTAGGCGATGAGTGAGATGGCGGAGCATCTCAAAGGAGGCCGATCCTGAACCGATGATGATTCCTGCTCGCATCTCAAGGACGGGGACTTTTCCTGAGCCGAGAACTTCACCAGTCTTTGCTCGTGATGAGAGATGCTTGCTCATCTTCTCATCATTAGCGATTCCACCTAAGTAAACAATTTGTTTGACACCGGCGCGCTCGGCAGCACTCGCGAATTTCCTTGCCATCTCTTCTTCGACTTCGTTGAAATTTGTGCCGGCGTTTATTGAATGCAGGAGATAGAAAGCAGTATGAACGCCCAAAAGCGCTCGCTCGAGATCGTTCTCATTCATCGCATTACCCTGCGCGACTTCAACTTCCTTGAACCAGTTCAATTCTGAAATCTTGCGTGGATCTCGAACCATTACTTTGACGGTTAATCCTTCGCTGATAAGTGATCTCACCAGGCGACCACCGACATATCCTGATGCGCCCGTGACAAGCACTTTTCGATGGGCTTGGTGAGGCGAACTCATGTGGGCGACAGTAGACTTAACCAGTGAAGGGCGAAAGTCGAAATCCAGAAAATCAGAAACCGAGAGTCGTCATCCTTGGCGCAGGCTTCGGTGGGCTGACTGCTGCGCGTTCGCTTCGAGGCAAAGCAGATGTGACTTTGATAGATAGACATAACTACCAGACTTTCCTGCCTCTGCTCTATCAAGTCGCGACCGCTGGTTTGGCTGCGGATCATGTGGCGCACCCAATTCGTGGCGCACTTCGCGATTCTGGGATCGAGTTTCGAATGGGATCACCAATTTCTATTGATCACAAAAACAAGAGTGTGAAATTGGATAGCTCTGAAACCTTTTACTTTGATCATTTGATTATCGCCCTGGGTTCGGCTACTACTGACTTTGGCACTCCTGGCGTCTTTGAGCACTCACTCGGAATGAAGAGTGTGAGCGAGGCGCTTCGCATTCGCGGAGAAGTAATGCGACATTTTGAGGACCTCTGCCGAGTTGATGATGGGTCAACTCTCTCACTCACTGTCGTCGGGGGCGGACCCACTGGGGTTGAGATGGCGGGTGCTCTCGCTGAACTCAAGCGTGGCCCACTCAAACGCGACCATGAGAGTGCATCAGAAAGAATTCGCATTCGTTTGATTGAAGCAGGGGATCGACTTCTTCCGTCTTTTCATCCATCGCTCTCTCAAAAGACAAAGGAGGACTTGGAGCGTCTTGGCGTTACCGTCTCCCTCGCTACCAAGGTCTCGAAAGTGCTACATGATCGAATCGATATCCAAGGCTCGGCTGCAATTGATTCGGATATCACCATCTGGGCAGCAGGAGTCACTGGCGTCCCTGTTATGAAGAAGTTATCGATCCCAACTGAGAATGGTCGGGTGAAGATAGAGCCGACTCTTCAAGCAACTAACTACCCCTACATCTGGGCAATCGGGGATATTGCTGGTGCAAAAGATAAAGCTGGGAAATTTCTACCCATGGTGGCACCTGTTGCTATGCAACAAGCGCGATTCGTCGCATCTCAGATCGCAAATATTGTGGCTGGAAGAGAAGTTGAGGTATTTAAGTATCGCGATAAAGGTTCGATGGCCACAATTGGACGCCATAAAGCAGTGGTGGAGGTAGGTCGATACCGACAGAGCGGAGTAATCGCCTGGTATGCCTGGCTCTGGTTACACCTCTTTTATCTTCTTGGTGGCCGAAACAAGATAGGAACAATGGCCGATTGGACCTGGAATTACCTCACCTTTGATCGCGGGAATAGGCACATCATGGATGGTGCCGAGCTATGAGTTACCTCGACCTTCGCGGACACCAAGTATGGAGCGTGGAGTACAAGCCACTCTTCAAACCTCGTGCTGAGAGAGTAGTACTCCTTCACGGCGGTCTTAGCGCTACGGAAGATTGGGACCATGCGATCCTTCCCGCAGTAAAGAAGGACTTTCATGTCTTTGGCTACGACCGCACCGCGCATGGAAGAACAAAGATGCGTGAAGGTTTCTATCACTTTGATTTTCAATGCGACGAGGCAATCGCCTATCTAGAAGATGTCGTCAAAGAACCTGCGCACCTGATTGGTTGGAGTGACGGTGGAATCATCGCGCTCTATGTAGC
>VGAI01000067.1 GCA_016870815.1 Actinomycetota bacterium | reverse complement strand
CAATTCGCGACGCGATCAACTGACGCCGCTTCGAACTAGACCTTCGAGAGTTATCACCTCCATCCTCCTATTGGCACTTGCTCTTGCAGCGCTTCTACCGTTGCCGTATGTGATCTTTGAACCAGGTAATCCGGAGAACGTTCTTGGTTCGATGATCACCGTCCCTAAGGAATTCCAATCTAAAAATGAGAGCGAATTCACCAAAGGGGGAAAACTCTTTCTCACTACTGTCTATGTCACAACGCCAAAATCGAAAGTATTCGGATTCGAAATCCTCAAGGCGTGGATTGATGGTGATGAGACAGTATTGCCGAGAGACTCGGTCTATCCAGATCATCAACCTGCCAGTGAAATCAAGAAACAAGAGAGTCAAGAGATGACCGGCTCGCAAGAGAGCGCGATCTTCAACGCATTAACCTTCCTCGGCTACGAAGTTCCGTCACGAGCCAAGATCGTGGATGTCTTGAAGCAATCGGATGCTCATGACCGCGTCAAAGAGGGCGACCTCATCTTTGCGATTGACGGGCAAGAAGTTGATCGTGTCGAACAGATCGTCGATGCAGTTCGAGAGAAGGATCCAGGGGATTCAGTCTCTCTGGTGATTGAGCGCGATGGTGATCGAATATCGATACCTCAAGTCAGACTGATGGAGAATTCACTCGGCGCAGCTATAGGGATATTTCTGACTACCACCTTTGACTTTCCGATTGATGTGAAGATTCGAATCAAAGACACGGGTGGTCCTAGCGCGGGCCTGATCTTCACACTCGGCGTAATTGAGAAGATGACCGAAGAAGATCTCGTTCGGGGGCGCAAGATCGCCGGCACCGGAACGATCAACACCAACGGTGAGGTGGGAGCAATTGGTGGGATCGAGAGCAAGATGATTGGTGCACGGCGAGAAGGAGCAACAATCTTCCTTGCGCCTTTCGACAATTGCGACGAGATCCGTCACATTCCGAAAGGGCTTCAAGTCGTTCCTGTGAAGTCGCTCAAAGAGGCCATCGCTGCTCTTCGGTCAAAGGAGCCAGCCTCGCTCCCCGGTTGCCAAGCTTCTGGGTAGCGACGCCGTTTACTTTGGCTAGGGTTTGCCCATGACCTTCGGCGATTTTTCCAATAGCGGTTTCAACAATCCATTTAAAGGTTTTGGAAATCGAACTGGCGGAGGACGAAGGCGCCCTGGACCCTTTGCGCTGACCCTCATCGCCCTCGGTGTCATCGCAACGATCTTGGTCTCATTGAGCGGTTTTTATACCGACTACCTCTGGTTCAAATCCGTTGATTTCACCACGGTCTGGTCGACGGTATTACTTACTAAAGCATCACTCTTCGTCATCTTCGGATTGCTCACCTCGCTGATTCTCATCACCAATATCGTCATCGCCTATCGCAAGCGACCGATCTATGTACCGCTCACGGTCGAAGCGGATAATCTCGAGCGTTACCGAGCACAGATTGACCCGATTAAACGTTGGATCACGATTGGTGCCTCTCTTGTCTTCTTTTATTTCGCGGGATCCTCAGCGACGAACCTCTGGCGCGACTGGTTGCTCTTTAGAAATGGTGGTGAGTTCGGGTCGAAGGATCCGCAATTCGGTCTTGATATCTCGTTCTTTCTATTCAAACTACCGTTCTACCAAGCGTTGATCGGATGGGCGATTTCAACTCTCATCCTCACTCTCATCGCAACAGTCGTAGTCCACTATCTCTACGGTGGTATTCGCCCACAAGTCCGTGAGGATCGCACAACTGTGGCAGCGCGAGTCCAACTCTCTGTCCTCCTTGGAATCT
Source organism: Actinomycetota bacterium (assembly GCA_016870815.1). Lineage (GTDB taxonomy): Bacteria > Actinomycetota > Actinomycetes > Nanopelagicales > Nanopelagicaceae > SYAN01. Next base: position 2,699 of record VGAI01000067.1, on the reverse strand, counting down.
TCGTCCTGCTCAAAGCCGTTGCATATTGGTTCGATCGCTACGCACTCTCGCTCAAGGAGAGTCGACTGATCACAGGTCTTACCTTCACCGATGTCAATGCAGTACTGCCGGCAAAAGCAATCCTCTCTGGCATCGCCGTCATCTGTGCCCTCCTATTCTTCGCAAACATTCTCCGCCGTTCGTGGGTCCTTCCTGCCGCGGGCACCGCGCTTCTTCTCGTCTCATCACTTCTCATTTCGGGCATTTATCCGGCTCTGATTCAACAGTTCCAAGTTCGTCCCTCTGAATCTTCCAAGGAAGCTCCTTTCATCCAAAGAAATATCGAGTCAACAAAATCTGCATATGGTCTGACCGATCTTGAGGTGAAGGATTACAACGCGACGATCCAGACCAGCGCGGGTCAGCTCTCTGATGACAAGGCAACAATCAACAACATTCGCTTGATGGATCCCAATGTCCTATCAGCGACATTTCGCCAACTTCAGCAGATCAAGCCTTATTACACCTTCTCCTCCTCGCTCGATATCGATCGCTACACCCTCAATGGTGTCCAGCGCGATGCTGTAGTCGCGGTTCGTGAACTAAATATCCTGGGTAATCCACAGCGAAACTGGATTAATGATCACTTGGTCTATACCCATGGATTTGGTTTCGTTGCCGCTTATGGCAATTCACGTGATGCTGATGGAAAGCCCAACTTCATCCTTGGAGATATCCCGCCGACAAAGGGCCTTGGAGAATTCCAACCGCGCATCTATTTTGGTGAAAATGTCCCGGAGTACTCCATAGTCGGCAGCACCAGCACCGAACCAATCGAATTTGATTATCCAGATGACAAATCTCCTAATGGCCAGGCTAACTACACCTACACCGGCAGTGGTGGCGTGCCAGTGGGCTCGATATTCAGCCGATTGCTCTTTGCAATCAACTATCAAGAGCAACGAATTCTGCTTTCGAATTTGATCCGTCCTGACTCAAAGATTCTCTATAACCGCAATCCTCGCGAGCGAGTCGAGAAAGTGGCGCCGTGGCTCACTCTTGATGGCGATCCATATCCTGCAGTTATCGATGGAAAAGTTGTTTGGTTACTAGATGGCTACACCACTAGCGCTGGATATCCATATTCCCGGCGAAGCACACTCGCTACTGCGGCGACAGATGACTTCACTCAAACTTCGCTCTTTGCTACAAGCGGAAGCCAACGAGTCAACTACATCCGAAATTCTGTGAAAGCAACGGTTGATGCTTACGATGGCACAGTCACGCTTTATGCATGGGATGAGAAGGACCCTGTCCTTAAAGCCTGGAGCAAGGCATTTGACGGCACCGTTAAGCCTCGATCGGCGATGAGTGATGCACTCGTCAGTCATGTTAGATACCCAGAAGACATGTTCAGATTGCAACGAGAGATTCTCTCTGAGTACCACGTTGGTACTGCAAGCGCTTTCTATAGCGGACAGGACTTCTGGCGTATCCCACGTGATCCTTCGACCCTTGGCGCAAATGCTGGCGCCCAACCACCTTATTACTACACGATGGCACTTCCTGGTGAAGAGAAGCCTTCATTTAAGATTTCGACGCCGTTCGTTCCTCGTGGTGGCCGTGAGAATTTGAGCGCCTTTGCGGTAGTTGGTTCAGATCCAGGCGAGGGTTATGGCAAGTGGAGTGTTCTTGTTCTACCAAGATCCACGAACGTGGCTGGTCCATCACAAGTTGCATCAAACTTTGAGGCTAAACCAGAAGTTGCACTTGAACTCTCACTCCTGCGTCAAGGTGGCGCGAATGTAGTTCTCGGAAACCTATTGACCCTTCCAGTTGGTGGCGGACTTCTCTACGTCCAGCCCGTATATGTCCAAGCGACTGCAAATACCGCGGCATATCCACTCCTGCAAAAAGTGTTGGTCTCATTTGGTGACCAAATCGGTTTTGCTGACACTGTTGCTGGCGCTCTTGATCAGGTTTTCGGTGGCAATTCTGGTGGTGAACTAGGAACAGGTACCTCGTCGCAGGGAAGTGGAACAACGGGTGAAACACCAAGTGGTACCGGTACGACAAGTACAGGGAATGCAGCGCTCGATGCAGCACTGAGAAGTGCACAACAGGCGTTGCGTGATGCTGATGCTGCACTCAAAGCCGGAGATTTCACAGCTTATGGAAAGGCGCAGGCGCGTCTCAAGTCAGCGATTGAAGCAGCGATTTCAGCGCAGCGACGTTAACCGCTACTATCCGCAGTACCGACGCGGGGTGGAGCAGCTCGGTAGCTCGCTGGGCTCATAACCCAGAGGTCGTAGGTTCAAATCCTGCCCCCGCTACCAAAGATTTGATGCCCTCCCAACTTTATTGGCTTTTGCTACTTGCCCAATGACAGCAGATCTTGAGAAATTCTCTTGGGTCAAATGGGAAAGGGCGGTAGCGTTGCAGACCTCATAGAGGGGATAGAGATCATGTCGACTTCCGCACTTTCTGGAAAAACTGCCCTAGTCACTGGTGGGGCAACACTCTTTGGAAAAGCCGTCGTGAAGGAACTAGCTGCGGCTGGCGCAAATGTTGCTGTAATGGATATTGATGAGGTCGGTGGAGCAGCAGCTGTATCACCGTTGGGCGCCAAAGGGCGATTCTTCAAAGGGGATGTCACTGTTGACTCGGACCTCAGTTCGACAATCTCAGCAGTAGTGTCAAATTTTGGTGGACTCGATGTG
>VGAI01000066.1 GCA_016870815.1 Actinomycetota bacterium | reverse complement strand
TAGGTTGCTTGAACTCTGACCAGTGCCTCCTCGGAGGTTTCTGAACAGAGAGAAGCCGTGCGTCGATTAAGGGGTGACTTGAGTACGAGTTGCCCCTTAATCATTTGTAGACTCTCATCCAGCACCGAAATATTTCAAACTAAGTAGAGTGGAAGCCCGCCGAAGTGATCGACAGTCAATTTGATCTCGTAGTGATTGGTGGTGGGCCAGCAGGAATTGCCGCCACATCAACCGCGGCATCTTTTGGTCTTAAAGTTGCGATCATCGACGAACGCGCCACATTTGGTGGTCAGATCTTCAAACGTCTTGGTGAGGGTTTTGCTATTCAATCCCCCGATGACCTGGGTAAAGACTATGCGCGCGGGGCGCGATTGATTGATGAGTTGGACCAACCCAGAATCTCTAAGTTCACCGCCACGACGGTATTGACTATTGAGGCGAATCAGATCATCACCTCTCATCCAGTTGAGGGAGTTCGAAGCTTCAATCCCAAAGCACTAGTTATTGCACCTGGTGCTTACGATCGCCCTGTTGTGTTTCCCGGTTGGACCCTTCCCGGCGTGATGACGGCGGGTGCGGTGCAGACCCTCGTCAAGACACAGCAGATCTCGCCAGGAAAACGAATCTTCTTTGCCGGAAGTGGTCCGCTCGCCCTCGCTTTCTCGGCGCAGCTGATCAAATATGGCGCCCCGGTGTTTAAAGTCATCGAGAGCGCTCCATTCCCCTCGCCAGCAAAACTTCTTGGGCTCTTATCTAGCGTCAATGGAAATTGGGATTTAGCCGGTGATGCACTCCGTTACCGAAGCACTCTTCTTTCAAAGCGAGTTCCCTTTCACTACGGGCGCATAATCATCAAAGCTGAAGGCAGCGGAAGAGTTGAAGAGGTCACTCACGCTCGAGTCGATCGAGATTGGAACCCGATCCCAGGAACCGAGGTAGTTGAGAGTGCAGATACTCTCTGTCTTGGATACGGCTTCTTCCCTTCCCACGAGCTCTTCAGACTCCTTGATTGCAACTTCGACTACGACGAGACTCGTGGTGGTTTCACCGTCGCCAAGGATCACTGGGGTCTGACTGAAAGTAGTTCGCCAATTCCCATCTATGCCGTAGGAGATGGAACGGGAGTGACTGGCTCCTACTCTGCCGAGGCTCAAGGCAGGCTTGCCGGATTACATATTGCAAATCATCTCGGCTCGCTATCGACTACCGAGCGTGACACCCAATCAAAGGGTTTCCTCAAAGAGCTCAATCAGCGAAATAAATTTCAGCGAGCTATCAATAAGATGTTCGAAGTAAAACAGGGTATCTATCAGTTAGCCGATGCCAACACTGTGATCTGCCGATGTGAAAGCGTCAAAGCAAAGGAAATCGATCCCGTCATTGATTCCACCTGCGATCTTTCGGTGGTGAAGTCGTATTCGAGAGCCGGAATGGGCCTTTGTCAGGCAAGAAATTGTCAACGTCAGATCGCTGCGATGATCGCGAAGCGCCATGATCGATCGATCTCAGAGATAAATTTCCAGACCCCTCGGATGCCGGTAAAACCTGTGGAGATTGGCAAGATTGCCGACCCATCGATCCGCGAAGAGAAATACTTCATCCAATGAGTGAGCGCGCCCCTTTCTTAGTCGGCTACCTCGATAACGAGACCAACCAGAGCGACCTGCCCCCATCATCTGATGTGGTGATCATCGGGGGCGGACTCCTTGGCACATCACTCGCCTATTACCTTTCAAAGTCAGGAGTCGAGACGGTTCTCATCGAGCGCGATGACATCAACCGTGAAGCATCAGGAACGAATGCCGGTAGTTTCCATTTCCAGATTGCTCTACACCAACTCACTCCCAATATGTCAGAGAGCGAAAAACGAAGGCTTGCCGATGAAGTCAGACTTCAAGTTGATGCCGCCTCATTATGGGATGAGATTGAGCAAGAACTCGATGCAGATCTTGGGGTTCACTTTGATGGCGGAATCATGGTCGCTGAGAGCGATGATGAGATGCGAGTCCTCAAAGAGAAGGATGTGATCGAGAAAGAGGCGGGACTCGAGAGCCATATCCTGACTGGTGATGAGATGCGTGCTTTTGCTCCCTACCTTGCACCTGATCTAGCTGGAATTTCCTTCTGCCCACGCGAAGGACATGCAAATTCCTTACTCGTTGGACCGACCTATGCCTATCGCGCATGGCAAAACGGTGCTCTCTTTCGTACTGGGTGCGATGTCACCCGTATCGAGCGAGTAAGTGGCGGTGGCGATCTCAAAGGAAAAAGATTTCGGGTTATCACTTCGCGGGGCGTCATTGAATGCAATCGCGTGGTCAACGCCACCGGTGCCTGGGCCGCTGAACTCTCCGCCCAACTCGGTCTTCACATTCCTTTGGGGCTCTCTGGCCTTCACGTCAATGTCACCGAACCGAGAGAGTATTTCTTGAAGTCGATGATTCAACATATCGGGCGACGACTCACGCTTAAACAGACCCATAACAACACATTCATCATTGGCGGCGGATGGCCATCTCGAGAAGAGAAATTCCCTAAGCGCTACAGCAATACCTGGAGCTCCACGACTGGCAATCTTGCTGTCGCGCTTCGGGTCTTGCCGATGCTTGCCGATGTCAAGCTGCTTCGCACCTGGAGCGGGGTTTGGGCATACACCAAAGATTTCAAACCAATCCTCGGTGAATCAGAGAAGGTTCCCGGTTATCACATCGCTATGGTGCCAACTGGATTCACACTAGGTCCCATGGTGGCGCAGATGCTTTCCCAATACATGACAGCGGCGCCTGGAAAAGGAAAGCTTCCAACCGAGTTCAACATCGATCGAGAAGTAGCCTAGGAACGAGAGGAAGAGATATGGATCGCAATTCCGTGGATTGGCGTGGATACTGGCCAGCATCCCCTACTCCCTTTAAGGCAAGCGGCGAAATAGATTGGCAAGCATTCGATTCTCTCCTTGATTGGTACCTCGATCAGAAGATGCATGGTCTCTTCATCAATGGCACTACCGGTGAATGGTTCTCTCAAACCCACGACGAGCGAAAGCACGTTGCTGAATTCGTCGCGAAGAAGGTTGCTCAACGTATCCCTGTAGTCATAGGCGTAACGACCTTCACCGCACAAGAGTCAATCGAGCTTGGCAAGCATGCGCTCTCGGTGGGGATTAATGGCGTCTGCTCGTCGGCACCCGCCTACGTCAAGACACTTCCTGATGAGACTCTCGCTTACTTCAAGGATCTCTCGGATGGAATCAAGGGTCCGATCATGATCTATAACTGGCCACATGGTTCGGGAATAGAGATTGCTTCAGACCTTGCTCACCGACTTGCCGATATCGAAAATATCGTTGCAATAAAGGATTCGACGCCTAACGGTGAGCAGTTCTTGAACACCACGAAGGAGCTCTCTGGAAAGGTACGAATCTTCGGAAACTTCATGGTTCCAGCAAACCTTGATTTCATGATGCGAGATGGTGGCGATGGCACTATCGGCGGTGGCAGCATCTTTGGCCGCCCTGACACTCTTTATTGGGAGCAAGTCTGGGCAGGAGATCTTGAAAGCGCCAGGAAGCACGCAGAACGAAACCTTGCTCTCCTTGAAGCGCTCTGGTTACCTGGCGGGTGGGCAGGAAAGTGGGGCGCCTATCAAAGCCAACTCAAAGCAATCATGGCGATGATCGGAGTCCCTGGCGGGACAGTGCGCGCACCACGTCTTCCGATAACAGATCCGGCCTCTTTGACCGCTATCCGAACTATTCTCACCGAGTTTGATCTGCTCTGACTTTCGAAAGATTGTGATGTGAGCGCTGGTCTAGATGTGAGTGAAACGGAATAATCGCCTTAGTCGACAGGAGTTGGAACCATGAGCACGTTTCAAGGTGTTGATCATGCCGGTATTGGCGTTGCCGATATGGATGTGGCATTCGATTATTGGATGCACAAACTCGGCTTCACAGAAATCTTCTTCGACTACACCGGCCCTGTTCCAGGTCTTGAAGAGATCACAAAGTCAAAGGGAATCAAAGCAAGAATCGTGATGCTCGGTCACAAGAACACAACGCGCCTTGGCCCCGGTAAGGTAAAACTCGTTCAACGACTTGATGGCGCTGGTGCGCCACCATATCCAGCAGGAATTGGTTACGGTGAAGTCGGTCTTGCCGAAGTATGCCTCCACACTCTTCATACCGAGAAGATCTTCAGAGAACTCGTTGATAACCATGGCGTTAAGTCCTTAATGGAACCGCTGAGCGCTGCTGTCGGTGAACAACAGATCGAACTCGATATCGCGTATTTCGCTGATCCTTGGAATGGCAAGGTCGAATTGATCGACTGGAAAGGACTTTGGACCGCTCGCCCCGCCAAACCGCGAATTGAAGGCGTTAACCACGTTGCTTTCGGAGTTCACGACATGAAGGTGACGACAGATTTCTACCAGCAACTTGGTTTCACTGATCGCATTTTCGAGTCCACCGAATTCTTTGGTCCGATGGCTCCTTGGTATCAAGTGGGCCGAGCTCTCCCTGGTCATCACATGACGCTCTGGCTTTCAGGCAAAGGCGCGGGCATCGAACCGGTACGACTAACCCCGCTCTGGGAGGACTGTCGTGGCCAATGGGGCCATGTTGGTCCGATG
>VGAI01000065.1 GCA_016870815.1 Actinomycetota bacterium | reverse complement strand
TGAGATTGAGGAGATTGAGAGAAGTGATGCAACGACAGCACCGCTACGCACTCAGTCAGAATTCTTAAGTGATAAGACGCGAGCTTCTCATTTCTCAGCAGAGATCATGCCGATTGGAAAGATCTCCTGGCGCAACCGAGCACACATTCAAGGTCGAGTCTCTGCGCTACGATCATCACCATCAAGTGGCGCGCCCAGGATTGATGTAGAGGTCTGGGATGAAAGTGGTGGAGTGACTCTTCAATTCCTGGGACGACGCGAGATCGCTGGGCTTGAGGTTGGATCGGTGCTTCGTGCTGAGGGAATGGTTGGCGAGCGCGAAGGCACTCTTACGATCCTCAATCCTTCGTACGAGATTCTTGACTAACCGCCGCCAGATTTTCTGCGGAACATCTTCGGTGCATTTGCGCCCTGCTCGCCTTTTCCGATCTTTGATCCAGATCCACCCGAATTTCCTGGGGTAGCGCCACCCTTGCTCTTCTTCTTCTCAAGCGCTTCTAGGAACTTTGCCTTGGGATCGTTAGATTGGGTTGAATCACTCACCTGCGAATCCTCATTCATGATTATTAGAACTCCCTAGCAGGTGAAGCCTGCACCGAATGCGCCGATATGGTTGAAGCTGGCAGAGATTGCGAAGTAGGTGTTGGTTGATTCGCACCAGGTACCGTTTTGAGAAGTGCTTGGACTTCAGATTGACGATAACGGCGATGACCGCCGAGAGTGCGAATCGCAGTTAACTTTCCAGCTTTCGCCCAACGGGTCACAGTCTTGGGATCAACTCGGAAAAGGGCGGCGACTTCGGCAGGAGTCAGAAGCACTTCATGGTCGCGTGGTCGTAACACTCAATGCCTCTCTGATCAGATGTCTGATTTATCCGATATGGCCGAAGTATTCCGAGCAAGTTCCCACTCTGGCAAGAGGTTAGCGCGCTGAATTCCTGCTCGATCCCCGCCTAAATCTCATTACATCGCCTGTTCGAAGGCTCCAACCCGCCGCCACCGTGAGACTAGGCGTTCATAGCCACGACCTGCCATCGCACCATCACCCGCAGCCAAACCTTGGAGCGAGAGAGTTACATCTTCGATAGATGAGTCCGATTCGAGTCCCGCTTCACCATTGGCGAGAAGACTCTGCTCGAGATAGAGCGCAAGCCCGCCGTAGTCACATTCGACTTTCGAGTCTGCGTGAAAGAGGTTGAGCCATGCGAGCAGGGTGGCGATCTCGCCTTCAATCGGGCCATTGCCGAAAGCACTGACTACTGCACGATGTGCTAACTCGCATCGTCGTTTTGCCGTTGCGATATCAGTGCGCATGACAGTGAATGGACCTTCTGGGGTATGTCCGCGAAGGCGCTCGCCAGGTTCAAATAAGGCAAACCAACGGGGTGGAATCACCCAGGTCTCCGTCAGAATATGTGGCACCCGATCCTCAAGGTCTTCAGAGTTTATTGAAAGCGCATCCTCTAAAGAAGGTGGGATGAAAAAGGTCGTTATCGAGGTGGGAAAAGATTCTTTAAATGAATCAAGCGCTGCCCAGCAGCGCATTGCTGTGGACCATGGCGCTACGAATCGCTCATCACCAACATCAAGGATATGTGCGCCATCAGAGCGGAGCGCTGGTGGTTCGGGGCGGATTATTCGCCTGAGAGCACGGTTCTCTTCATCTCGTCGAGTTGAAGCATTTGCCGAGATCGCTCTCCACCGAAGTTGATCGGCAGGAGAGAAGGCCGATAACGGCTCATAGATTCGAAGTGAAGCGACGTATGGAGTTGGACGCATTTCGCTCCCTAGAACTTCGATGGACTATTCGTTATTCCCTATCAACGACGAGGGATGTAGTTGCCCTCGGCGTAAGGATCGAAGTCATCACCGCGATCATCCTTATCGACATCGCCATGTAGTTCCTTGGTCAACTTCTCGATATCAATATCTTGAGAGTTGTACTTCAAGTCTCGTGCGACTTTTGTCTGCTTGGCTTTCGCTCGGCCGCGCCCCATAGCGTGACCCCCCACTTCGTATATCTCAGGAGTTAAAGATTAGTCGTTCTAGTCAAACTCTTCCAAAGAAGCTTTTCTTCCCCAGTAATCGAGCGCCTTGCTCGTTTACTGAAGGCCCAGGTAAGGCCAACCCCCTGCAAGAAGAGGCTGAGCCCTGCAACAGGAAGTCTGAAGCGATGATCACCGATTGTGAGCATCGAGACCAACATATTAATCATGATGACAGCCAGGGAGGTGACTCCCAGCAACCTTTCAAGTCCATTGGCTCGCCAAAGGATCCAGAATCCGAAGAGCATGAATCCGATTGTCGAAAGTAGCCATAACCACGACACGACTTTCCCTATCGTGCCAAATATCAAGTCATAGCCCTGTTGATTCTGAGCCGTTGATTTCAGTGGATGGTTCTGGTTCCACGGATTTCGAGCCATGGTGCCATTTGCAACTGGACCAAACCATGGCGACCAGTAGAAGACTGCTTTTCTCATAATGAGAGAGATGGCTTCACCGGGATTATCCAAATACCAATCAACCACACAACGAACCACCGCGTTATCTTTGTCAGCAGCACTTCCATCGACTTGTGGACAAATGAGCTCACTACTTCCGTTTCCATAGCCACCTGTCGCACCTGGACCGGCACCAATGCGCATCGTTACACCTAAGTTAGTTGAAATGTATGCCTGCCCTGTCGCAATTGCATTTCTCGCAACTAGAAAGGCGGGCAAGAGAAGCGACGCAGCCATCGTCACCGCAAAAAACCCAAGCGCAACCTTCTTGGTGCGGGTTGCAAGAGCCCATATTCCAAAGATCGCTATACCGATAACCACCATACGAGGCTGCATGAATGAGGTGAGAGAAATAGTCAAGGCAGCAAGGATTGACTCCTTACTAACCAAACCAAATTTCTTCTTTTGAAATTCTCGAATTAGGAGGCCAACTGCGAGTAAGAGCAGTGCGGCGGCAGGACTTTCATACCCAATGGCATAAGAATTGAACGAGAGAGTGGGGTTGAAGGCAAGTATCAGGGCTAACGGGACTGCAAAGCGGCGAAGGCGGGTCGTTGCAATCCGATCTATAAAAAAGGCCATAGCTATGGCATAAATGATGGTTTGAATTACCGCTGCGCTAACGAGTGTCAGTGACCGAAAGGGAAGTCCAAAAATATAAAGGAGTATTGGATATCCCGCGGGCCAATAGTCATAACCTTCCGGAGTAAGAACGCCATTTGTTATGAGTGCGTTGAGACCATTGACGTAGTTCTCTCCATCCGCGCCTAACCAAAAATTACCCAATCGATACTGCGCAGGATCGATACTTGGCCAAGGAGCGGGTGGAATCCGAAGGATGAAATAGAACTTAACGAGAAGTGCAAGCAACGGTATCACCAGAAGGTTTCGCCTAAATCTGTCGCCAGAAAAGACTTTGGTAGCCGGCGATTGATTCGTATTTGCTACGCGCTTTGATTTCTTCTTCGCCACTTCTCTAGCGCTCCCATTCTTTGTTGCTGACATACATGAGATTCAGATTATCGCTTCAAAATCCACTTGGCCCAAGTTTCGATGCTTAGTGGCTAACTCTTTAACGCGTGAAAGGACTCTACTCACTTGGGCTGGGGCATCACCAATGAACGTTGAAGCGTTTGAGGTCAAAGCGGAAATCTCATCAGTGGTCAGTGGAAAGCTTGAGTCCTGACCCAGGGAGAGAAGAAAATTCGACTCCTCGCCTCGATTTATCGCCTCTATCGCATGCAGTGAGTACTTTTGTATGACTTTATGGGCATCTTCTCTACCCATTCCTTTTTTCACCGCTTCGGTCATTAGCCGAGTTGTAGCTAAGAAGGGCAGTTGTTCCCGGACCTCCCGCTCAATTCGTCCACGAAATATGGTCATCTCTTTCACAATTGTCGCCGAAGTTTGAAGCATCCCATCCAGGGCAAAGAAGGCGCCCGGGAGTGAAACGCGCCGAATTACAGAACATGAAACGTCCCCCTCATTCCATTGGTCACCAGAAATCTCGCTAATCATTGAGAGGTGCCCACGAAGAACCACCATAAGCCCATTTATTCTCTCGGATGAGCGAGCGTTGACTTTATGCGGCATCGCAGATGAACCGACTTGACCTGCTTTGAAGCCTTCACTTAAGAGTCCCGCTCCAGCCATGAGACGAATTGATGTAGCGAAGTTAGATGGTCCTGCTCCGAGTTGGACAAGAGCGGAGATCACATCGAAATCAAAGGAACGTGGGTAGATCTGTCCAGTCGAATCCAAAACTTTCTCAAACCCAAGTTCTTGGGCAAGCGCATCTTCAACTTCTTTATGCGATTGGACACCGATTAAGTCAGTCATATCCTGGGCAGTACCAACTGGTCCACGGAGTCCACGTAGTGGCAAACGCTCGATGAGATCTTCGACTCTGGCCACCGCAAAAAGCGTCTCTTCAATAATTGTTGCGAATCTCTTGCCGAGAGTCGTGAGTTGTGCCGGGACATTGTGTGAGCGGCCAACGATTGCCAAATCTTTGAACGCATCTGCTTTGAGCGCGAGAAGTTGAAGAAGTGCAACTGAACCCTTCAGTACAAGTCGAAGCGAATCCTTGACCTGAGCTGCTTCAACCAACTCTGTTAAGTCACGACTTGTCATTCCGAGGTGAATGCTCTGAGCCCCTGCGAGGGCATTGAATTCTTCAA
>VGAI01000064.1 GCA_016870815.1 Actinomycetota bacterium | reverse complement strand
GTCCCAATTAGTTCCGTCGTCGTCATCGGAAACTCATTCATGCTCTCACCACCGTAACCAGGGAGTGAGTTGCAGAGCCAAGTTCGACCAGTGGCCTTGAACCTTTCGAGTTACGAGGGATCCAGATAGCGCGGAAATCAATATCCCCGACTCGCGCTGGAAGAGTTATCGACCCAATCTCATTACTTATTCGAATGAGATCGCCATCCGCTACGCCAAGGCGTTCGGCACGGTCTGCGGAAATAACACACTCCGATTTCTTCGCGGTGCCAGCAAGATTCGGTTCACCACTCTGCAAAGTTCCCTCATCCAAGAGATTTCGCCATGAGGTGAGAAGTGCTTGATTCTCACTGGGGACTTTCGGTGCAATCGCAGGATATGGCGCAAAGACCGCAGTGTTACCGTCCCATTTTCCTAGAGTTGCGATCTCTTTCGAAGCAGCAGCGACTGTCGGAAGATGGATCGGTCGTCGCATCTCTTCAGCCAACATAGAGAGAACTCGAAGGTCACTTCGTTGCAATGAATCACTCACTGCTGCTTCAAATGAACGACGGGATTCTTGCCAGTCCATGAATGAGCCGCTCTTCTCAACAACAGCGGCAACAGGAAGTACCACGTCAGCAATATCGGTCAATGCGCTATGCCTCATCTCAAGGCTCACAACAAATGCCTTCTTCAAACCTTCAATCGCATCTCGCGAGATATCGAAGGGATCGACTCCACCAACCAAGAGCGCTTCAATATCGCCTCTATGGAGCGCTTCAAGAATCTGATCTGTGCCAAGGCCCGGTTCACTTGGAATTGAATCAACCGACCAGGCAGTCTGTAGATCTACTCGAGCAGCAGGATCCTTAACCGGCCTTCCACCAGGGAGTAGATTGCCGATTGCTCCTGCTTCAAGCGCACCCCGCTCGCCCGCTCTTCGCGGGATCCACGCCAACTTCGCGCCACTCTTCTCGGCGAGCGCCCGTGCTGATGAAAGCGCACCCGCAACCTCTGCCAATCGCTCTCCAACCAAGATCACTGATTTTGAAGTGAGGGCGAGTGAGGCGATCTCAGCGGATTCATTACCGACGTTCTTGATTACTTCGGCGCCAAGCTTGGCATTACCTCTGCTTGTGAATGGCGCAATCGCGACAACTTTGAGCGAGCGCATTCTTACCTGCTTGAAGATGCGAAGGAAGATGATCGGTGATTCTTCCTCTGGTTCGAAGGCAAGAAGCACGACTTGATCCGCCTTATCGATATCCGAGTACTTGACCGAACTTGTTGGAAGCGTTGCAAGGAACTCTCGTTCTTCATCCGAATTGAAACGAGCGCGAAAATCGATGTTATTGGTTCGAAGAGCGATCCGTGCGAACTTGGCATAGCCATAGGCATCTTCCACGGTGACACGTCCACCGGTAAGAACAGCGCTTCGGTTGACGCTCAATCCTTCAGCGGCAATAGCAAGCGCCTCTGGCCATGATGCTTCTCGAAGCTCGCCACCTTCATCTCGAACCATCGGTGCAGTGATTCGATCGTGATGGGCGTACTTGAATGCCCATCGCCCTTTATCGCAATTCCACTCTTCATTGACTGAAGCATCATCACCGGCAAGACGACGCAGCGTCTTGCCTCGCCTGACATCACTTCTCATATCGCAACCTGATGCACAGTGCTCGCATGCCGAGGGAGTAGAGATGAGATCAAATGGCCGTGCTCGGAACCTGTAAGAGGCGCCAGTCAGTGCACCGACTGGACAGATTTGCACTGTATTTCCTGAGAAATATGACTCAAAAGGCTCTTTCTCGTAGATACCTACCTGTTGTAGCGCACCGCGCTCGTTAAGTGTGATGAATGGATCTCCTGCAATCTGGTCAGAGAATCTGGTGCACCTGGCACAGAGAATGCAACGTTCACGATCAAGGAGAACTTGTGAGGAGATATTGATTGGCTTCTCGAAAGTTCGCTTCTTACCTTCGTATCGTGACTCACCGCGACCATTGGACATCGCCTGGTTTTGAAGTGGGCACTCGCCACCTTTATCGCAGACCGGACAATCAAGCGGATGATTGATAAGCAATAGTTCCATCACACCTTGCTGTGCCTCATCTGCAACCGCTGAAGTCAGCTGTGTATTGACCACCATTCCTGGCTCAACCGGAATGGTGCAGGATGCTTGTGGCTTCGGCATCTTGTGGCCATTGACTTCAATCTCGACTAAGCATTGACGACATGCACCAACTGGATCGAGAAGTGGGTGATCGCAGAAGCGAGGAATCTGGATACCAAGGCGCTCGGCAGCACGAATCACAAGGGTTCCTTTTGGAACAGTGACTTCGAAACCATCGATTGTCAGCGTTACCATCTCGACCGCTGGCTCGACATCGCCACTATCAACAACACCACCATTGGTGCGATTGACTTCTTGGATACTCATCGAACACCTGCACCTTCGAATAGCGTTGAAGCAGCAGGATCGAATGGACAACCACCAGTGCTGAGATGTTCAAGGTATTCATCCCTGAAATACTGGAGCGAGGAGATGATGGGGCTTGCCGCACCATCAGCGAGAGCGCAGAAAGAACGACCCATGATGTTGTCACAGAGGTCGAGCAACTTGTCGAGATCCTCTGGTTTGCCTTCACCATTCTCAAGATTCTTAAGCGCCTGGACCAACCACCAGGTTCCTTCCCGGCAGGGCGTGCATTTTCCGCATGATTCATGCTTATAGAACTCGGTCCAGCGAAGGACCGCGCGAACGACGCAGGTGGTCTCATCGAAGATCTGAAGCGCTTTCGTGCCAAGCATCGAACCTGCAGCAGCAACGCCTTCATAATCCAGTGGCGTATCAAGGTGTGCATCAGTGAACATCGGTGTTGATGAACCACCAGGAGTCCAGAACTTCAAACGATGTCCTGCTCTCATTCCGCCCGCCATATCAATCAATTCACGGAGCGTTATTCCAAGCGGCGCTTCGAACTGTCCTGGGTTCTTCACATGCCCAGAGAGGGAGTAGAGCGTGTAGCCCTTGGACTTCTCAGTTCCCATCGAGGCAAACCACTCGGCACCCTTGTCGATAATGGAAGGAACGGATGCGATTGACTCAACATTGTTGACCACAGTCGGACGGGCATAAAGTCCTGCAATCGCAGGGAATGGCGGGCGAAGCCTTGGTTGTCCGCGGAATCCTTCGAGTGAATCAAGGAGCGCCGTCTCTTCACCGCAGATATATGCGCCGGCGCCAACATGAAGGACTAGTTCGAGATCAAAACCCTTTCCTCGAATGTTCTTTCCTAATAGACCATCCTTGTACGCATCTTCGATCGCTTGTTGCACGCGGCGAATCACATGGGTCACTTCGCCGCGAATATAGATGAATGCATGATTGGCGCGGATTGCGTAGGAAGCGATGATCACGCCCTCGATCAAGACATGCGGATTTGCCAAGAGAAGTGGAGTGTCCTTACATGTTCCTGGCTCTGATTCATCCGCATTGACTACTAGGTAATGCTCTTTATTATCGCCTTGCGGGATGAAGCCCCACTTCATTCCAGTCGGGAATCCTGCCCCACCACGGCCACGAAGCCCAGAATCCTTGACCAACTGGATGATGGCATCTGGCTCCATAGAAAGAGCCTTTTCTACTGCTTGATAGCCACCATTTCGCTTATAGCCAGCGATAGTGAATGAATCCTTCTGATCCCAGAAAGCCGAGAGGACTGGCGTCAACGCGCTCATCGTTTCTCCCCCGAATGACCTTTGGCAATCTTCAAACCAAGGAGAGTTGGTTCTCCGGCTTGGAGGCCTTCGCCAGCAAGACCATCATTGAATCCCGCTAGAACTGCCGAGGCTTCTTTCCAGCTCACCAGTCGATTCGGTCCGCGAGTTGGTGCGGGGGGATTTCCTTGGCGCATAGCATCAACCAAGTACTTCGCACTCTCTGGAGTCTGGTTGTCATAGAACTCCCAGTTCGCCATCACCACCGGTGCGTAATCACATGCAGCATTGCATTCAATATGTTCTACCGAAACCTTGCCATCGTCAGTGACGCCGTCATTTTCTATCTCAAGATGCTCAAGGAGTGACTTATAGATCTCATCGCCCCCCATGATTGCGCAGAGCGTGTTGGTGCAGACACCGACGTGGTATTGCCCGACTGGCTTTCGCTTGTATTGGGTGTAGAAGGTAGCAACCGCGTTGACCTCAGCAGTCTCAAGGTTTAGCTTCTCAGCGATTGTCTCAATTCCTTCTTCTGTGACATAACCATCAATCGATTGCACATAATGAAGCAGTGGCATGATCGCAGAACGTGATCGCGGATATCGTGCAATGATCTTTGTCATCGCGTCGAAGTGAGCTACGGTGAATGGCATTATCGATCAACACCACCCATCACCGGATCTATCGAAGCTACAGCAGCGACAACGTCGGCAACCTGGCCACCCTCGACCATGGCAGCGGTTGATTGGAGATTGTTGAAAGAAGGCTCGCGGAAATGGACTCGATAAGGTCGAGTACCACCATCACTGACTAAATGCACGCCTAGCTCACCGCGAGGTGACTCCACAGCGGTGTAGACCTGACCCGCAGGTACTCGAAATCCCTCGGTGACTAGTTTGAAGTGATGGATCAACGCCTCCATCGACTCACCCATGATGTTTCGGATGTGTTCAAGCGAATTTCCGAGTCCATCACCACCGAGTGCAAGTTGTGCTGGCCATGCGATCTTCTTATCTGCGACCATGACAGGTGCGCCTT
>VGAI01000063.1 GCA_016870815.1 Actinomycetota bacterium | reverse complement strand
CCAAAGTTTCCGTGCCCATCAATCAATGGCAGGCTCATCGAGAATGACTGCGACATACGTACTAACGCGTCATAGATCGCGCCATCTCCATGCGGGTGAAGTTTTCCCATCACTTCGCCGACAACTCGTGCGCTCTTCACATGTCCTTTATCGGGTCGAAGTCCCATCTCCACCATTTGATGCAAGATCCTTCGGTGAACTGGCTTCAAACCATCGCGCGCATCAGGTAGCGCACGTGAATAGATAACCGAGTAGGCATACTCCAAGAATGATTCAGACATCTCTTTTGAGACATCGATATCAACTACGCGACCAGGAAGCTCTCCTGGTTTAGGTCCGACCTGTTTAGTTTTCGCTTTGGGTGAGGTCTTCGGCACGGGGTGGATTCTGCCTTGTGTTGCGCCTATTTCTTGGGATTTGATGGGCGTGCGCCGACTAACTCCACACAACGACCGGCGATGAGATTGCCGTGGCGCAATGATTCTTTGAGATCACGATTAGTGATCCAGGAAGAGATGAAACCTGCCGCGAAACTATCTCCCGCACCCGTAGTATCAATAGCAGGTCTCGGTGGCAGGATGTCAGAAACAAGGTCGGCCGAATCTCTCGATCTTGCTATCGCACCCATTTCGCCTCGTTTCACAACCACGATTCTGGCGAAACGAAGTAAGAACTCCAGCATCGCCTGATGAGTACTCACACCGCTAAGAAATTCTGCTTCAGATTCATTGAGTAGTAGAACGTCTGATTCTGGAATCGACTGTAGGACTCTCTCGCGCTCTGCGAACTTGAGCATGGTGCCTACAGATGCTGGGTCCAAAAAAGTCTCAATTCCTTGAGCGCGAAGTCGCTGGAAGATTCGATGGACACCTTGATGTGAGAGGGGATTGAAGAGTGAGTAACCTGAAATGTAGCAAGCAGAGACTCCATCAAGAGTTGGAAGGTCGGATTCGCTGAGGCCGGCGTTAGCGCCAGAATCCGGCAGCATCGTGCGCTCACCGCTTCGATCAACAAGAACGACCACAGTCCCCGTCGCCGTTCCAGCAACGGTGACTGGATGAGTAGCAATTCCCAGATCATGGATTTGGGAAATCAGCGCCTCGCCAACCGAGTCATCACCGATTCGCGCTAGGAGTAGTGCGGGGGTACCAACTTCGTGAAGCCAACTCGCCACATTGGCGGCGGTCCCTCCGCCATGGGTAGAAACTTTTGAAGGAGTGTCGCTCCCGTATCTCACTTGACTTAATCCCTCGCCTTCAAGTCGGACAATCACATCAAGTGCGATATCTCCGATGCATAAGACTCGCCCCATCACCTAGATCACCACAACTTAATCTCTAGCAAGTGAGGCGTAAGCAACGGCAATTTTCGAAGCGAGGACTGCATTGGAGGTGATGATCTCGGTATTGATTTTTAGGGAGAGTCCCTCACTTGCGCTATGAAATCGCTCGAGGATGAATGGAGTCACTGCCTTACCTTTAATTCCCTGCGATGCTGCCTCGGAAAGCGCGCCATCAAGGAGCTTTTGATGCGTTGCTGGATCCATTGGCTCTGGCGCCGGACTTGCTACAAGGAGTGCCCCATCAGAGATCGCAGAGTCCATCACTCGCGCAACCTCCTCTGGCGTTTCGACTCGATACTCCAAGGGATGACCAGAATCCTTGAGGTAGAAGCCGGGAAAGTAATCACATTGATATCCGAGGAGTGTGATGCCAAGAGTTTCCAATCGCTCTAACGTCGCCGCAACATCAAGAATCGATTTCACTCCTGATGAGACAACGGTGATTGGCGTGTGCGAGAGTGCGGTCAAGTCAGCGCTCTCATCGAAACTCTCCGATGCGCCACGGTGGACACCGCCGAGGCCGCCTGTTGCAAAGAGTGAGATGCCAGCGAGTGATGCAATCTGAGCAGTAGATGCGACTGTGGTCGCAGCCCAACCACCTCGCGATGCGATGACCGAGCAATCGCGAGTAGATGCCTTTGCAACATCATCGCGCTCGGCAATTCCTTGTAACTCATTTGGCGTGAGGCCAACTGTTATGCGCCCTTCACAAATGGCGATGGTTGCAGGGACAGCCCCGTTCGCTCGTACCAATGCTTCGACCTCTCTGGCGACGGTGAGATTGCTTGGGCGTGGAAGTCCATGCGAAATGATCGTCGACTCGAGCGCAACAACAGGTCGGTTATTGGCTAAGGCTTCTGCGACCTCGTCTGAGAGATGAAGCTTCTTCATAGCCACCAGTCTTTCACGGCCCCTTACCGTGGCGTGACAAGATGACGCTATGAATCTGCCGTCACCCTTCAAACCGGCTGACCTTTCCCGTTCGATCTTTTCGGCGATGGGTTTGGTTGGTGAGGAGAATCCACTCGGAATCGAGAGTTCAGCGGGGCGCGAGATCTTCTTTCTGATCGATGGATTCGGGCAGTTCATCTTCGAAGAGTTTGCTTCCGATATACCGGTGATTTCGGCCTTCGAGGAATTCACGAAACTGCAGGCGCATTTCCCTTCGACCACGGTCACAAACCTGACCAGTATCGGCACAGGGAGATACCCATGTGACCACGGAATGGTCGGCTACACGATGCGAATCCCATGGTCACAACCTGGGACTCCCGCACTACTCAATGGATTGAAGTGGGATGAGAGAATCGATCCGCTGACTTGGCAAGAGGTGCCGACGCTTTTCGAGCGAGCACGTTTACAAGGATTCGAGGTCTCACACATCGCATCAGCTAGATATGAAGGAAGCGGATTCACTCGAGCGGCGCTTCGTGGACCCACCTACCTTCCTGCCTCATCAGATGATGAAATCATCTTCGCACTACAAAGCGCCACCAAGACGACTCCATCATTTGCCTATCTCTACCTCAATGATGTCGATGATGCAGGTCACGCAACGGGAGTCGGATCGAGTCGTTGGAAGAGCTCGTTGATGCGGGTCAATGCTCTTGTCGAGCGAATCTCGAGAGAGTTGCCATCGGGTACACGAGTCTGGATATCCGCCGACCACGGAATGATCAATGCGGGTGAGAAGGTGGTGATCGGTAAGGGAAACAACTTGATGGATGAAGTTGAAATCCTTGGCGGCGAGCCACGTGCGCGCAATCTCTATCTCAAGCGTGATAACGATGGCGCAATCGATGAAAAGGTCTTGAATCGAGTACGGCAACGCTGGTCCGATTTCTTCGGAGAGCGAATAGAGATCCTTACTCCAGAAGAGGGATATGGATCAAATCTCAATGCGAAGGTGCGTTCTAGAATCGGGGAGATCATCATCGTTCCCAAGGATCAGAGCGTCTTGATTGAGCCGGAGCGAGAAGAGAGTCAGATGCGAATGGTTGGCCACCATGGGTCAATCACGAAAGCCGAGCTTGAGATTCCGCTTCGAGTGATGAAGCTTTAGTTACTGCCTTCAGGCCGCTTGCCACCAGGGCCGAACATGATGTCATCCCAAGAAGGAATCGAAATCTTTCGCGTGACGCCGTCGCGTCTAGCGTCACTTGGGATCTCATCGACTGCTGGTTGATCATCGAAGATTTCCTCAATCTCTAGCTCTGTAGTTTTCTCTTCATCAAGTAAGTCACTGGCAAAGAGTTCTTCAACCTCAGCCGAACTCTCACTACTTTCTATTGGATTACTTCGAATCGAGATGAGTCGAGGTGGCGCGCTGACTTCACTTTCGGCGCGCAATGATCGAACCGTCGAATCGGTTCTATGTTGGATTGGTTCCTCACCAAATATCCATCGTGCGCCATCATCGAAACTCTTGATGCTTCGCTTCACCTGATCAAATGTCCATGAGGCAGAGCCCTCACCATCTCGTGTGGGATATAGGAGTGTGAGGTGCCAACTTCCATCTTCATTTCTGAAGGCATTCCATGAAGTCATCTTTATCTCAACGCCTCGCGGTACAAGACGCTCTGCCACTACTTCAAGGAGGGATGGCTCACCTTTTCGAAGGCTCACCTTGTGGGCGAGAGAGATGATGTAAGAGCGCTCTTGCAGAATCGGTGCAGAGAATCGTTCGACTTTCTCAACAGAGACTCCGCCCCGTTGAGAGATCGATTCCATGCTCTCCCCGGCACGAAGGCGCGCTTGGATCTCTTTGATGCTGATGGCTTCTTCTCGCACTTCATCCTCCGAAACGACTGCAGCGAGTCGTGGTTGATTGATCAAACTCTTGAGATGGTCGGTGACTCTGAGGGCATAAGAATTGCCATCTAGATCGAGAAGTTCGATTGATTCACCGTCGCCACTGCGACCAACAGTCCGTAGGTCTTTCATCGGAGCCAAGATTGCCATAGGAGCATCGACTCTCTCGGCATCGTGAAAGGATGTCGCCATGGATCTGCTGAAACTGGCGCTAGAGAGCGCGGTTGCTACCGGAGAAATCTTGATGGATCGCCCCGCGGCATTTGAGATTTCGACCAAGTCCTCGGCAATCGACATTGCAACACAGATGGATGAAGCGGCCGAGCGCCTCATTGTCGAGCGGATACGAAGCAATAGACCAGGCGATGCAATCGTGGGCGAAGAGGGCGCGCAAGTATCGGGGAGTTCGGGAATCCGATGGGTGATTGATCCGCTCGATGGAACGGTCAACTATCTCTATGGTCTTCCAGGATGGTGTGTTTCTATCGCGGCAAAGGATCGAGAGGGAACAGTGGTTGGCGTGGTTCATGCTCCCTCGCTAGGAATGACGTGGCAGGCAGTACGCGGCTCAGGGGCATTTCTCAATGGCAAGCGGATTTCGACCTCTGAAGTTTCACAACTCGATAAGGCACTTATTGCAACAGGTTTTTCTTACTCACGTGAAGTTCGGCAGGGACAGTCAGAGGCGATCAAGAAGTTAATTCCACTCTGCCGGGATGTACGCAGGCTTGGCGCTGCCGCAGTTGATCTCTGTCATGTCGCATCGGGCGGTGTCGATGGATATTTTGAAGTTGGTTTGAAAGAGTGGGATCTAGCCGCTGGTGCCCTTATTGCAACGGAGGCAGGTGCGCTCGTGACTGGCGGCGAGAGTGATGAGGTTATGGTCATCGCTGCCAATTCAAAGCTTCACCAGACGCTACGTGATTTCCTCGAGGCGGTAGGTCAGTGATTAGCTGAAAATCGGCTATATCTAGGCGGATTCGCGCTCAGTGCCCCGATTGTGGCAAGATACGCGGGCTCTAGACCCCGCATTGTGGGTCGCTTCAAAATATAGAGCGTTAACGTCGAGATAAAGAGGTTCGCATGAATGTCCTAGATAAAGTTGATCTCGCTTCATTGCGTAAGGACATTCCCGCTTTCCGTGCCGGCGATGAGTTGAAGGTTCACGTCCGAGTCATCGAAGGCAACAAGAGCCGCGTCCAGGTCTTCCAGGGTGTCGTGATTGCCCGCCAAGGCTCGGGACTTCGCGAGACTTTCACAGTTCGAAAGATCTCCTATGGTGTCGGCGTTGAGAGAATTTTCCCGGTCCATGCTCCAGTCATTGAGAAGATCGAAGTGGTTCGTCGTGGCGAGGTTCGCCGTGCCAAGCTCTACTTCCTTCGCGATCTCCGCGGTAAGGCCGCAA
>VGAI01000062.1 GCA_016870815.1 Actinomycetota bacterium | reverse complement strand
GAATCTTTGTGAAACCTTTCCTCCTGAACGTACCAACGAGTTTTCAAGGAGTGTCCTGAATGTAGGGTCTACCTTGATGATGTAGCGCTTCATCTCAACCGCCGAATGGCTTGGCATTGAGGTAGTGAAAGTGGTCAGAAGAGCAGTAATGAGGACCAGGGGAAGTATCCGCCTCATCACACCTCCAAATTTTCGTTTGAGGCGCTCTATTCTGTCGCTGAGCGCTTCTTGCCGTCTACTTGGTCATCTAGCCGCGCGACTACCCTTCTCTCCATGGCGCTTCGCGCACCCAAAGAACATGTCTTAGAGCAAAAAGGGGAGTTGACCTCACCTGTCCTGGTGCGCTCAGGCGTGCTTGCGTGGTTGTTGGGTGGGGCATCCATAATTACTCTCTTCTTCAACTCTCGGATTCAAGATCCTTTCAACTCACCCAAATTCTGGATTCTCTTGATTGTTGCTGGCTATCTCATAGGTCACTTGTTTGGTACATACGGCCGAGTACCTACAGATGCAAAACCCACTTTGCGATTCTTGATTGGAATTCTCACTGGATTCACCACTTCATTATTGATAGCAAGCGTTCTTACTGATGTCCCATACGTCGCCTTTTTTGGCGAATACCAGCGAAAGAACGGCTTTTTAACTTATGCAGGATTTGTCGTTGTCCTCTATGCAGCGGCCCGTTATCTTCGTGTCTCATTGATGTGGCGTGTCTACACCTTTGCGATAATTTGTGGATTGATATCGGCGGTCTATGGACTCTTTCAAATCAACGGCGTGGACTTTATTGACTGGAACAATAACTACAACCCCATCATCACCACAGTCGGAAATCCTAACTTTGCCGCAGCAGTAATGGCGATGTTTGGGACAGTAGTGTTTTGCGCCATCTTTGACAGAAATGTCTTGCCAGTTTTTCGTTTCTTAGCTGTTATCGTATTTGGAGCACTCGTTTACACCATTGATCAATCCAATGCAAGGCAAGGATTACTTTCGATAGGACTTGGAGTTGGATTCTTTCTTTGTGTTGCATTGCTAAGTTGGCGTAAATGGATTGCAATTGTTTGGTCTGCATTCTTCACGAGTCTTGTCATTCTGGGTGGCTTGGGCATGGCCCAGATGGGACCGCTCCAGCCAATTTTTTATAAATATACCTTAGCCGTGCGCGGATTTTACTGGCGCGCTGGGTGGGAGATGTTTCGTGACAATCCACTCTTCGGGGTGGGTATTGATCGCTACGGTGCCTACTTCAAGCAGTATCGAGAGGTGCAGTACTCCCTTAACTATGGTTTTGATATCACAAGTAGTAATGCACATAATGTTCCGATTCAACTCTTTGCAACGGGTGGAATCTTTGTGGGTGGCACCTATCTGCTTTTGCTCTTGTTTGTGGCATGGCGGGGATTTGAGGGGATACGAAGAAATACGGGCAATGCGAGATTGGTCGTTGCAGCGGTCTTTGCTGCGTGGCTTGCCTATCAAGCCCAGTCGATTGTTTCCATTGACAATATAGGTCTTGCGGTCTGGGGTTGGCTGTTGGGAGGCGCCGTTGTCGGGCTTTCACTCCCTGAGAATGTACAAGTTTTCGCTCGTAATCGGGACCAAAGATTCATCTCCCCCATCAATTTGAAACAAGCGATTGTCTCGTCGGTTTTAGTCCTTTCACTTCTAGTTCTATCTACAGTTCTATATCGGGGCGAAAGGGCGATGTTCGATCAGCGAGCTCGATTTGATCCACAGACCCCAGAGAGCAGACCAACTTTCAAGGCTTATGCCGACGCAACACTCAAGGTTCCACTACTTGAGATGAAATATGCAGTGATGACAGGAATCAACCTTGTTTCGAATGGTTATGTCGAAGAGGGAATGAGAGTTCTCAAGCAAGAGCTAGAGAAAGATCCAAGAAGTTTGGACGTACTTCTTGTGATTGCAGATTTCTCAGAACAGCTTCGCCAATACCCAGAGGCAATTGACTATCGGCTCAAGATTGAAGCGCTCGATCCTTGGAACGGTAAGAACTATTTGCAGATGGCAAGGCTCTATCGAACGGTAGGGGATGTTGAGAAAACTAGGGGCGCGCTAGAGAAACTCTTTTCTTTTGCCTCAATGACGCCAGAAGGTGAGACGGCAAAGAAAGAGTTTGCAGACCTACTAAAAGGTTAACTGCGAAGGTAACTCGCGAAAGCCCTGAAATCGTTGACCATAAAGTCAA
This sequence comes from Actinomycetota bacterium, assembly GCA_016870815.1. GTDB lineage: Bacteria > Actinomycetota > Actinomycetes > Nanopelagicales > Nanopelagicaceae > SYAN01. The sequence goes on along the minus strand of VGAI01000062.1, from coordinate 3,442 downwards.
TCTCTGGCTGTTTATGAGCGAAGCTGATTAGCCATTGTTCATCAAGTCCTGGAGGGCTCATGATCTCGTGGTTGACTGACCACAAAAATGAGAGCTGAGCGAGGTCTAAGTCTGTTGCTTTATAGTCGCGGTAATTGCGAACTGGAGTCGTTGACCAAGTCGTACAACCCTTCACGCCAAAGCCGACCGAGTGAGCGGGAAGTTCAAACTCTTCAATAATCTCGCTGATTCGAGCGAGCGCTTGACGATTGAATGCCTCTGCTTCATCCAACGTTTCTTTGGTGGCGATCTTGTCCATCGCAAGAACCGATGCCACACCTAGAAGGTGTCCGTTGAAGGTACCGAGATGAGCCATCTTCCCGGTTGTGATTGCATCCATAACTTCTTGTTTTCCACCAAATGCTGCGAGAGGAATCCCTCCGCCAATAGACTTTGCGAGACAGACTAAATCTGGCTTGATTCCAAGACGCTGTGCTGCACCTTGATATCCAGCGGTGAGTCCAGTTTTCACTTCATCGAAAATCAAAACGATCTCATACTTGTCACAGAGAGCACGGACTTGCTCGAGGTAGCCCTGGTCTGGCAAGACGATTCCAATGTTCTCCATCACCGGTTCGAGAATGAAACAAGCAATCGTTGAGGCATGTTTCTTGAAGGTTCGCTCAAGGGCATCAGCATCGTTATAAGGAACGACATGGATTTCACCTGGGACTGCTGAACTTTGAGTCACGGGAATCGGATCATTATCCGGGCCCGCTTCATCTAGAGGCGGCTTCACTGAGACGGCGAGAGCGTCATAGCTTCCGTGATATCCACCTTCGAGTTTCACAACTGCGTTTCTGCCGGTAAAGCCACGTGCGGTTCGAATCGCATACATCGTGGACTCGGTCCCTGAATTAGTGAATCTCACTTGATCCAAGCCAAATCTTCGGCAAATTCGTTCGGCTGCATCTCGAGTCTGCGGTGAAGGCGTGACGAAAAGGGTGCCGATTTCGAGCATCTTCTTCACTTCGTCTACCACGACAGGATTGAGATGCCCAGCGAGCATGGCGCCAAAGCCCATGGAAAGGTCAAGAACTTTGCGCCCATCGACATCCTCCATCCACGCGCCATGAGCAGACTTGATGGAGATAGGAAATGGATCCCAATGTTGGAAGGATGATTGAACGCCAAGTGGTGAAGATTTCTTTGCCACTTCGTTCTCATTACCAGATTTCGCTACCGATGAATTGAAGAGGTCCCACTGCTCTCGCAACGCGCTTTGGATTTTTGAAGTGGGAATCGGTTTTGACTTACCCGTGACGATACGAAGGGTCTCAGGATGATTCTTTGGGGCAAACATGGGTTTGTTGGACAATCACAAGTGATTCACACGATGTGAATCAGTTAGTTGATGTTCACGCTCCTTGCGTTTATCAGGAGTTTGAATTCCTGTAGGTGTTCAAACCGAAGCTGAGGTTACCACACCAATAAATTAAATCAAGATTTGAAAATTCTCCGCATGAAATTCAACACTTAACGTTTAAGTTGTGAAATTGTATAAAGAACTTTCGCTGTTGGTTCTTCTGTATCAGATCCAGGTGGATTATCACTTAACTTAACAATGACAGTGCGGGTTGATGAATCTATGAAGATGAATTGTCCATAGAGTCCAAGTGCCATCGAAGTTCCAGTGAATGGATGCCACACTTGAGCTCCATACCCCCAGTCATGATCAAGAGTTGTCACTGGAGTGGTCATTCGTGTGAGCCAAGGTCTAGAAATCACTTTGGTTGAGCCTGCATATCCGCCATTGAGGAAGAGCAGGCCAACCCGTGCATAGTCTCGTGCGCTGGCGTTGAAGCAGCAGAAAGTCTTCTCGGTTCCTCCTACTCGATCAACATTCCAATTTGCGGGAAACTCGCTACCCACCTTCTCCCAAACTTCCTTTTGGAAATAGTCTGCGACCCTCATCCCAGTCACTTTCTTGATGATCATGCCCAACATCGCAGTGTCAACGCTTCTATATTCGGATCTACTGCCTGGATCGAATGACATCTTCCGGTTGTTCTTCATAAACCAATCGATATCCGTTGTTGCATACATCTGCGCGATGGCAACACCCCAACCTTGTGGCCCCGTGGGATAGTCATCAGAGACGCCAACACCTGATTGCATATCTAGAAGTGCCTTGACTGTAACTTGATCAAAAGAACTCTGATTGGCAAGTTCCGGGAAGAATTCAACGAATCGATCGGACTCAGAGATCTTGCCTTCATCGATGAGACGTCCGATCATGATTGAAGTCATGGTCTTGGCAACGGAGTACGAGGGAAGTTGTGATGATGCTGAAAATCCTTCTCGGTACCACTCGTATGTGAGAACCCCATTTCGGATGACAAGGAATGCATTGGTCTTCGTCGCATCAAGAAATTCATCGAAGCCCATGCCAGCGCCCTGATAAAGAACTTCTTTTGGCATCTCTTCATTGCCTCGTGGAAGTTCTATAGGTTTTGAAGATGCAGAGATGGTGTGCCACGGCATCAGCGTTGGAGTCTTTGAGGCAGGAGCAAGACCAAGCTTTATTGCTGCGATGGGATTGGGATATCGAACGGCCTTAGTGAAGATAAATAGCGAGAGAGCGAGAATCAGTACCGAAATGAGAATGTTGCGCAGGATTCGAATGATTAGCCTCATCCAGCGAGTCTAGAAGAGCGAGCCCAAAGTTATGGGTTTGCAATGGCCCTCTTATCTATAACTCTTCTCGGATATAGTCTGGACAGTGCGGTTCATCAACGAGCCATCCTTTGATCTCACCTATGACGATGTCTTCATGGTGCCAAATCGATCAGCGCTTGGTAGCCGTCTTGAAGTAGATCTCACACCTAGGGACTCAGTCGGAAACAGCATTCCACTCGTCGTTGCAAATATGACTGCTGTCGCTGGGCGACGAATGGCAGAGACTGTCGCTCGCCGTGGTGCAATCGCAGTAATCCCTCAAGATATTCCGGTCGAAGTTGTGACAGAGGTGATTGCGTGGATCAAGTCGCGGCATCCACTCTTTGACACCGCTGTGACTTTAGGTCCAACCCAAACTGTGGCGGATGCCAGCAGCTTGATTCATAAGCGTGCCCACAGCGGAATCGTTATCGTCGATGGCGATAGCCCAGTCGGCGTTGTGACTGAAGATGATTTGATTGGTGTGGATCGATTCACGCAACTCCGAAAAGTTATGAGCACCTCCTTGGTGACTCTTAAAGAAGATGCCGATCCGAAGTCAGCCTTTGAGACGTTACAGGAAAATCGCGTCAAACTCGCGCCTGTCGTATCGCGCGATGGCACTTTACTTGGGGTTCTTTCGCGAATGGGAGCGCTTCGCGCAAAGTTGTATCGACCCTCACTAGATCACCAAGGTCGATTGCGAGTTGCCGTTGCTGTCGGCGTGAATGCAGATGTTTCAAAG
>VGAI01000061.1 GCA_016870815.1 Actinomycetota bacterium | reverse complement strand
GCTCGCTCTGGTCCTCCGATGATGATTGGCTTACCAGGGAATGATTCGATATTTCCCATATGGTCGATATGGGTATGCGTGATGAGAAGATAATCGACATCGGCCATTGTGAGACCCAATTTGGCTAACTGTGCTGCAGGCTGGTTCTCGTTGGTAAGTGATAGAACTTTTCCAAACTTGCCTAACTCGTCTTCCTCGCTAGCAGCGTTGATATCGTCGGCGTACTTTTGAGGGAATCCTGAATCGATAAGGATTCGCTCTCCAGCATCTGTCTCGATCAATGCCCCTGGAATCCCAATGATTCGTCCATTGGCGTGGACCTGAAAGAGCCCGAAGTCCAGAATGCTCAGTGAAATTGGTCGACCTGTGAGGAGATGGGCCATGGGCTTATCGAATCACAGAGTTGGTGCTAGCGTCGTCTTTGATGTCCACACTCAGACTTGGTTTGATCTTGGCTCTCTTTGCTGCATCGGCAACTGTGATCGGGTGGTCACTCATCGCCTTACGCAAGCAGGTAAGTGAACGATTCCTTGCATTCACGCTTCTCTTGGTAGCCGGTGCCATGATTGCGGTCAGTTTCGTTCAGATACTTCCAACAAGTATTCAAGCGATTGGCTCTGCCTCGCAACCGCTTCTCTGGTTTGTAGTTGGAGTCTTTCTCATTTGGATTTTCACTCGGATGGATTTCACCTCTGGATCGCATTCAAAAGTAGCTCAATCGGCATTCGTGATTGCATTTGCGATTGGGTTACACAATCTCCCTGAAGGGACGGCGACTATTGCCTCTACTCTGGTTGATCTCGAGACGGGGCTAACGACTGCCATTGTTGTCGCACTTCACAATATTCCAGAGGGAATCGCGATTGCTACAACGTCAAGACTTGCCGGGTTTGGAAAGGCTAAGACGCTTTTTCTTACATTGCTCGCCACCTTTGCCGAGATGGTGGGCGCCCTTGCTGTCTTTCTATTTGGTGAAGGACTTTCCAATCTGGGCTCGGCGAGATTACTTGCCCTGGTTGCGGGAATCATGGTCACGATCAGCGCTCGTGAGTTGATTCCTTTCTCGGGCCGAATTCTTCTTGCCAAGCGAAACGGGTAGCGTAGGAACCCGTTACCTGAACACTGTGAAGGAGTATTTCCTGTGTCCACCATCAAGGCAGTCAAGTGGGTTGATGGAAAGTTAGTGCTCCTTGATCAAACTTTGATTCCACTGGAGGAGAAGTACCTTCATCTCTCAGATGTCGACTCAATCATTGATGCAATCAAGCGCTTGGTGGTGAGGGGCGCGCCCGCCATTGGTGTCGCAGGAGCCTACGCAGTTGTAGTTGCGTTGGATGAAGCGGATAGAGAGAGATCCAGCAAGGAAAAGCTTGAGCAGAAGATTGATGCGATTCGAGATGCGAGACCAACCGCTGTCAATCTTGCATGGGCGGTTGAGCGAGTCAGGAAACTCGTACCAATGGGACGAGAAGCGGTCCTTACCGAAGCCCATCAGATCGCCAAGGAAGATCGACTCTCGGGTGATGCGATGGGTGCAATTGGTGCCGATTGGCTTATCAATCACTTAGGCTCGAAGTCGCTCACTCTTCTCACTCATTGCAATACTGGTTCGTTGGCTACAACCAGTATAGGTACTGCACTCGGTGTTGTACGCACGATGCACTCGAGGGGTCTGGTCAAGGAGGTTTATGCCGATGAGACTCGGCCACTTCTTCAAGGGAGCAGGCTCACAGCATGGGAACTCGAGAAGTCATCAATCCCTTATCGAATACTCCCCGATGGTGCTGCGACGATGGCAATCCTCTCTGGTCGAATCGATGCTGCACTCATCGGAGCAGATCGCATCGCAAAGAACGGCGATAGCGCAAACAAGATCGGTTCTGTTGCTGTTGCGCTCGCCTGCCATGAAGCAGGGATTCCCTTCTTGGTAGTAGCTCCAGAATCAACGGTAGATCGAAGCAAGAAAGATGGAAGTGAGATCCATATCGAGATTCGAAAAGATGAAGAGATCACTCATTTCAAGGGGCTTCAAGTCGCACCGCTGGGCGCAAAGACTTTCAATCCAGCTTTTGATGTCACTCCTTCGAAGTACATCAGCGCTGTGATCACTGAGAAAAGGGCCTACGAAATCGCAAAGGGGGAGCAACTATGAGTGACCTCCGCCCGCTAGAAGAACTAGTAAGCCGCTCTCAAAGAATTGGTTCAGATCAAAGCCTTGTCGTTTATGGCGGTGGCAATACTTCGAGCAAAGGTGAAATCAAGGATCACTTGGGTCGCCTTAGAAAAGTGCTCTGGGTCAAAGGCTCAGGCGCAGATATGCAATATGCAATCGACCGTGACTATCCCGCGCTCTACCTCGAAGAACTTCTCGCGCTCGAGGAATTCAAAGAGATGAGTGATGACGTGATGGTCGACTATGTGACGAGGGCGCTAGTTGATCCGACTTCAAGGCGGCCATCGATAGAGACCCTCCTTCATGCCTTCTTGCCGGCTCGTCATATTGATCATGTGCATGCAGATTCAATTTGCGCTTTAACAAATCACGATAAGGGAGAAAGTGCTACAAGAGAGGCACTTGGCGAAGGTTTCGCTTATCTCGATTGGATCAGACCGGGATTTGAACTCTCTAAACTCGTGGGAACACTCAAAGATTTTGATGGGGTAGTCCTTGCCCATCACGGACTAGTAGTTTGGGATGAGAGCTCTGATCGCTGTTATCAGAAGACCTTAGATGCGGTAGCTAAAGCAGATAAATATCTGGATTCGCTGAGCAAGCGTCCCGAGTCGAAGTTCACTCATCGAGATGTGAGCAATAGTGAACTACGAGAGATCCTTCTCAAACTCCGTGGAAAAATCGGAAAGCGTCAGATCCTCAGAGTGGATAAGCGCTTAGCGGAGATTTCCAAGCGTCCAGACCTGAGAGAGATAGTCGCTTCTGGAGCTTCTAGCGCAGATCACATGCTTCGAATCCGCCCTTTCTCACTCGCTCTAGACCCATCGAACCTCAATGAAAGTGTTGATAGATACCGCGATGATTACCAGGCCTACTTTGATCGCCATAGCGAAACACTTCCTGCCGGATATTCCTCTCACGGAAATGATCCCAAGGTCATCCTCTATCCAGGAGTAGGAGCGATCACTGCTGCGCCAACCGCGAAAGAGAATCAGATGCTTGGCGATATCGCTTTCCATACCCACTCGGTAGCGGCCCGAGTGAGAGATTGCTTTGGTCAGAGTCGAACAATCCCTGAGTCAGAGATCTTTGGATTTGATTACTGGCCAATGGAGTTGTTCAAACTCAAGAGCAGACCTGCGCCAAAGACTTTCGAAGGACAAATATTCATTGTTACTGGAGCAGGAAGTGGAATAGGTCGCGGGATAGCGCTCTATCTCGCGAAGAATGGGGCCAACCTTGTCCTTGCAGATATTTCCAAGGATGGCCTTGATGAGGTCTCCACTGCGATTGCGAAGGAAAATGGTGAGAAGCCGCATCTGGTGCTGGCAGATCAGTCTAAGGAAGATGAAGTGGCGTCAACCGTGGCCGAGGCGATTTCACACTTCGGCGGAATCGATGGTGCAGTGATCAACGCAGGAATCGGAGTCTCAGGAACTCTCGAAGAATTAGATATAGATAAATGGAATCAAGGCCTTGCGATTAACTTGACTAGCGCATTCTTGTTGACGAAATACACGATGGCGGCGCTACGGACTCAAGGGATGGGTGGATCACTCGTTTATATTGCGAGTAAGAATGCCTTTGCACCCGGTGCAGGATTTGGTGGATATTCAGTGAGCAAGGCGGGGATGATTCAGTTGATGCGAATCGCAGCCCTAGAAGGTGGCGCTGCTGGCATCCGCGCCAATGCGATCAATCCTGATGCAGTCTTTGATAATAGCCAGCTCTGGGCAGGGGGAATTCGAGAACAGCGTGCTGCGGCACATGGGGTAAAGCCTGAAGAGCTTGAAGATTTCTATGCTTCAAGAAATCTCTTGCATGCAAGGGTTCGAAGCATTGATGTTGCTGAAACAGCAGCATTTCTTCTCAGTGATAACTCCTCCAGAACAACAGGAGCTGTGATCGCAGTTGATGGTGGGGTCGCAGGCGCTTTCCCGCGTTAAGGGGACCAGTAACTTCGAGTCTTAACCGCCTATCCTCTTCTTCAATCCAGCGAGTTCATCTCTCAAGGCTTCGGGCAACTTCTTCCCGATCTTGGCAAACCACTCTTCAATCAATGGAAGCTCTGCTCGCCATTCATCAATATCAACGCGATTTGCTTCACGTACTTGTTCAGAGGTGATCGCAAGCCCATCGATATCGAAGTCCTCAGGTTTTGGTGCAAGTCCAATTGGAGTCTCGACTGCGTCAACATCTCCATTAATTCGATTGATTACCCACTTCAGCACTCGAGAGTTCTCACCATATCCCGGCCAGAGGAAACCACCATCTCTATCTCGTCTAAACCAGTTAACGTAGAAGATCTTCGGCAACTTCGATTCCTCGGTTCGCTTGGTCATCGAGAGCCAATGTGCGAAGTAATCGCCAGCGTGATAACCGATGAAGGGCAGCATCGCAAAGGGATCTCTTCTCACAACGCCAACTGCGCCAGTAGCTGCAGCAGTCGTCTCGGATGAGAGAGTCGCTCCCATGAATACGCCATGGGTCCAAGATCGAGATTGCATGACGAGTGGGATCGTTGTCTTACGCCGTCCACCGAAGATAATCGCTGAAATGGGAACGCCAGCAGGATCTTCCCATTCAGGGGCGATGATCGGGCATTGGCCTGCAGGAGTACAGAACCGCGAGTTGGCATGAGAGGAGAGTTCGCCACTTTCTGGCGTCCAACTTCGCTCTTTCCAATCAGTGAGATGAGCTGGAGGAGTATCTGTCGCCCCTTCCCACCAAACATCACCATCATCAGTGAGTGCGACATTGGTGAAGATTGTGTTTCCACGCTCGATTGTGCGCATTGCATTTGAGTTTGTCGGCCACCCGGTCCCTGGTGCAACGCCAAAGAAACCAAACTCTGGGTTTGCCGCATAAAGTCTTCCATCAGCACCGAATCGCATCCAGGCGATGTCATCACCGAGTGTCTCAGCCTTCCAACCGGGAATGGTCGGTTCAAGCATCGCGAGATTGGTCTTTCCGCAGGCTGATGGGAATGCAGCAGCAACGTAGTGAACTTTTCCTTGAGGTGAGGTCAACTTGAGAATCAACATATGTTCAGCAAGCCATCCCTCATCGCGCCCCATCACAGATGCGATACGAAGTGAGTAACACTTCTTGCCTAGAAGAGCATTGCCACCATAGCCTGATCCATAGGACCAGATCTCACGAGTTTCTGGAAAGTGGCTGATGTACTTGGTCTCATTGCAGGGCCAGACAACATCTTTCACGCCATCAGCCAGTGGGGCGCCAACGGAGTGAAGCGCTTTCACATAAGGCGCATCTACACCCATCCGATCAAGAACTTGCTTTCCCATTCGCGTCATGATCCTCATCGAGGCCACGACATATGGGCTATCAGTTATTTCAACGCCAAACATCGGATTCTTTGCATCAAGTGGTCCCATGCAGAACGGAATGACATACATGATTCGACCGCGCATTGATCCTCGGTAAAGGTCGGTCATCGTCTTCTTCATCTCGGCGGGAGCCATCCAGTTATTGGTGGGACCAGCATCAGACTCATCCACCGAGCAGATAAAGGTGCGATCCTCTACTCGTGCGACATCGGTCGGATCGGATGCGCACCAGAACGAATTAGGTTTCTTCTTGAGCCGTCTGAAAGTCCCGGCTTCAACAAGGGCTGAGGTGATCGCTTCCCACTCCTGATTGGAACCATCAACAATATGGATTCCATCTGGGTTGGTTAATAGAGCTACTTCTTGGACCCATTGGCTAAGGTCCTTGTGCGCAATCATGCGCGTAGCGCTCTCAACTGAGTGAGCCTGGATCGTCATTGATCCCCCCTAAGAAGACCTTCACTATAGGAGCGACCCC
>VGAI01000060.1 GCA_016870815.1 Actinomycetota bacterium | reverse complement strand
ACATTCTCGACTTGTTGATTAGGTTGGTTTCCTCCTGCTGGCTGGCAAGGTTTCGCGGGCGAGGGTGATTGCCCCGCTTCACATGGTGGAAGTCCCTGACCTGGTTGGTTTGGTTGCGCAGGTTGATTGGGCTGTGCAGGCTGTTTTGGTTGCGAACCAGTTCCTGCAGATGATGAACTCGATTTAGTCCAGCCTTCCAGCTTGACCTTCAAGGTTGGTGCTGAATAGGTGAAATTATCTGATGCTAGATGAACCCAACCATTCTTTGTTCCGAGTGAGACCGAAGCAACACTACTTTTACCAGCATCGTCATAGGTGATTTCCATTGATGCGTAGGATGGCAACGTCTTCAGTCCATACACGCACTTGATCAGATCTTCTCTCATAGCAAAGGCGTATCGTCCAACATTTGCTGTCTTGCCATCCTCTTTGTAGTGAGGAGCGGCCACTCGATAGAGGAGTGCTCCTTCAGACTCACTCCACTGTGGTGATCCCGGTTCATAGACCGCTGCATTAGAAGTGACAACACCCTGAACTCCCTCGATGGCAGAACAGCCTGATGCGAAGTTTTGTGAGCCACCAGAAGTTGTGTTGAGCCGCCAGGTGAGCGAAGTCGTTAGCGCCTTGTCGTCCATATATTTCTCTAGCTTCTTGTAACTGCTGTAGGCCATTTGATCATCGGGGTCTACACCCGCGACGTCCATATTCTTTTGACCTGAACCAGCGGTCTGATCCCGCTTTGATTCACGGAGATATTCCTTAACGTCCGAGTTCTGCGGAAGCCACTTTCCTGCCACAATCTCTTCTAGTGGGTTAGCTTCAACAACCAAATTGAAGTAGTTGTCGTCATAGACCTCGGTGTAGGCAATCGGCTTGTCAAGGCGTCCATTTAGCCAGCCAGAGATGATCTTGGGTAGTCGGACTTTGAGTGAAAATCTCAATCCGCTCTTGAAGGCGATACGCTGATAACAGAACTTGTCCTCAACGGCGATACATCCAGACTCGCCGCTACCCTCTACAAAGCTATCGCCGTCAGTCGTCTTTACCGGATAGATAGAGAGCCTAAGTGATTTTTCACTGGGATCCCATGTAGAAGTTCCGGTTGGTCTATTGAAGAGCGCTGAGACCAACCCAAGAACTATGTAGTCCTGTGACTCTGCGCCATCGGTAACGCGATAAATCCATGGACCATCTGCTCCGGGGTAACCGGTATTTGTCTTCGCATTAAAAGTCGAGTCCCATCCGGGGCTCTTCTTCGCATAGACACGCTTGAGTGGCGTTGCCTTTATCGATGTTCCATCTCCTTTCACTATCGAGAGCGAGACAACACATGCGGCCTTTTCACGGGCAGAGCAATCTCCTGTCACTGCATCCCATTTGATCTGCTGGAAACTTGAATCAGCTAGACCATCAACGCACGCCTTTTCAGCGGGGGTGGTGCATACCAATCGACCACCCGTTTGATTTCCTCCAGTTCCCTGTTTTTCAAGTGACACGAAGGAAAGAAAGTTAGTTTGATTTTGATCCCAATAAACCATCGCATTGTCGCTTGAAGTTGGCTCACTCAATCTCAAAATTGTTCTAGCATCTTTGATGACCGAGGGATCTTTGGTGTATGCGGCTGTGTTACTTGAAGACGAACCCGCGGGTTGTCCCTGTGGTTGAGATTGGCCAGGTTGACCAGGAGTAGGTGCCGAGCAAGGCTTTTCCGTTGTTGAAACTTGACCAGGTGCACAGACTGGTGGGTTGGTATTGGCGGAGGAGATCGCCGGTATCGAAAAAATTAAAGTCGATACAGAAACAAGGATAAGCAAACGCCTCATCACGACCTCCTATTTCCCTACCTTAGCGAAGTCATCGGAATGAGGAAAGTACCCGTAAAGATGGAGTTCAACGGACGACCCTCGATAAAGGCGCTGGGGTGAGGGCAGCCAGGTGAGCTAGAACCATCATTGCGCCTATTCCTATGAGCGCGTCTCCTTCCGCAACGAGAAGCTCGTTCTTCATTAAAAAGAGTATGAGGGCATTGATAAGAAAAAATATTGCTGGAATGGCCTTCCTGAAATCCAAGGATTTCATCTTTGAATCAGTCTCGATATTGATTGCCTCGATATCTATCTTGATTCCATCTTCTACTTTAGACGACAGTTTGAAGAGTTCAGACTCCAAGTCCCGCTCGAGAAGCGTCTTCACCTTTTCGGAAAGCCTCCGATGTAGTTCATCAAGCCTTGATTGAGATGAGATTAGCCTGTGAGTGAACTCACTGATAAGAATTGAAAGCGCGACGAATAGAACTGTCACTAGCGCTGATTTGAGACTGAACGTTGCCATATAGATAACTGGAATCAGCACCATGAGAAGTGAAGCGAGAAGTGGTTTTTTCATACGCTAACCTGCGGAATCAGTGTTGGCGCTAGAGCGTCGAGATCGAGTTGCTTCTTGGCAAGTGTCGAGTCCACATCCTTTTCACTTAATAAAATGACAACTTTTCCCGCAGAGGCGAGGTTTCGCATCTGCTGGATAAGGAGTTCTTCTGTTGCCTCATCTGAGTCATGACAAGAGATATCAAGGATGACAACGGCAGAGTCTTTAAGAAGGGTGCGGGCAAGTGCCACTCGCCTACGCAGTGAGAGAGAGAAGAGGGAGTTGTCATCATCCACTTTTGTTGAGAGACCCTCTGGCAGAAGACCTGAATAGAGTCCTACCTCTTGCATCAGAGTGGTTAGTCGTTCGCGGGTTGCTCGAGGTTTGATCGATTTCAGGTTTGCTTCAATGGTGAGCGAGGCAAACCGCGGTGTACTCGAAATCAAGCTAACTTCATTCTGCCATTGATGGCGGTGCAGTTGATCGACTCGATAGGTTTCTCGATTGGTATCCACGAAAACTCGTCCGATTTCAAGCGACCAAGGATCGAGCAAAGTTTCGATAAAAGTCGTCCTCAGTGCCTGAGATCGAGCGATAACCGCTGTAATCCGTCCTGCCGAGGCTAGGCCCCATCGAAACGCCAACTCCGAGTCGCTACCTTGAGGCTGACAATCAGTCCAACGTATCTCTTTGACCCTGCCGATCTTGCTACTCCTGCTTTCTTCTCCATCATCCGCATCTTCAATGCGCGAATCACCTTCACTATGTGAAGGAGTTTTTATAGAACCATCGAAGAACTTATCTAGATCAAGCGACTCTTTCGAGAGTGCAAGCCAACGCAGAATTTGAATGAGAAAGAGGATTACCAGAGAGAAAACAAATGGCATCAAGTTGGTATCTGCAACATTCAAGAAGCGAGCGCCAGAGATGCTTAATACCAAGAAAGGGGTCAGAACGAGAATGGAAAGTCTTGAAGAGAGATCCTTTGAGAAATAGGACTCAAGCCTTGGGATCTGAATGATTGATTGAGCCAACTCCTCAATCTCATCTTTCCCAGCGAAGTCGTATCGAAGCGCTAGAGCTTGTGAAGTCAGCTTCTGCCTGGCTTGCGCAGTTGCGAGGTTGACTTGAGTTGAGAATTTTCGAGAGATGACGATCTCGCAGGGGATGAGAAGTGAGCCAATAAGGACGAGGAAGAGATTCTCGGTGAGCAATCCGAAGAAAACGGTGGCGGTAAAGGCTCCTACAAGGAGATGGCGGAGAATCAGAAACTTAAGCAATACTCTTGCTTTGGCAGGAACTCTAAAGAAGATACGCGCCCGCGAAGCCATGTTGTGAGTATAGATGTCGAGAGTTCTGCGCTAGATGAGCGGCGGGCGCCCATAACGAGATAACAACCAGTGTGTTTTCCAGCGCATCTTTCCTCGACCCTTCGCGCTCGAGACGATTCCAGAGGCAAAACCGCGAAGCCACGAGGCCAAACTCTTAAATCCTCGGATTCGCGTCATTGTGATGAGTAGCCAGACCAAGGGATAGAGAAAAGAGAATGGAAAGCGAAGATGACGTTTAGCAAGCCATACTCGGTTTCTGGCATTAAGAAAGTAGAAGTAGCTATGCCGCGTTGGGTTGATGACGGGGTGTTGCACGGTCATATCCGCTGCATACCAAGGCAGATAACCAGAATCGAGCGTGCGCCAGAGTAAATCGATTCCTTCATGTCCATAGAAGAAGTCATCTGGCCAACCACCAACTTCGTCAAATACTTTTCTTCGAATTACAGTTGATCCCTCCCAGAGTGAGGTAGCAACCGAACTGGCTAGAGGATTTCCGACGCGAAGCCTTGGCACCCAGCGCTTTGGGGTTGCTTCACCTTCAACATTAGAAATAACTCTAGGTTGTATCAGGCCGACCTCCCTTCGCCCCGCTAAGAGATTCTTCATCTTCGCCAACATCCTCGAATCATGTAATTTCACATCATCATCAAGAAAGAGAAGATTCTCTCCATTCACTTCCCGTGCCCCAGCGTTTCTCCCAGCAGGAATCCCAAGATTCTCGTTCAAATACAAAGTTTTGAGATGAGGGAATGAGGGTTGCGGATCCCAACCATTTCCAACGACGATTACGTCGATTGTTACACCTTCTTGCGAAAGAAGAGAAGTAACCGCAGATTCCAATTCTTCTTTTCGACGTCCCATAGTGAGGACGACGCAACCGAAATCGATGCTTTGCTCAGTCAATCAAGAACTCTTCTTTAGGCGATTTGATGACAAGATGGAGACGATATGTCCAAGAGTGACAATCGGACTTGCGACAACCAAGAATAGAAGTGCTTCCTCTAGCCGCCCCAATAGATAGGCGAATGAGAAAATGAGTGTCATTTCAACTGAGTGATAGGCACGGTGAATAGGAACAATATTCGCAAGAGATCTCAACCTTGAAACGAGCGAACGTTTGATTACCGCCTTCTTATCTGCCAGTCGCTCAAGACCAGAGAATGCCCTCGCCACATGAACGGCGTCATTGAGTCCTTTATTGATCACAATCAAGGTTGCAAGGAGCGCCCCGAGAAATGGCAGGTAATAGTCATCGCCATCTCCCATGAGTCGAAGTCCAATAGCAATAGGTATCAACGCTTCCGCAAAGTAATGGCCAACCTTGTCGAGAAAAATTCCTGCAGGCGAAAATTTCTCGCGCCATCTTGCTATCTCACCATCTACACAATCGAAGAGCATCTGTAGTTGGGATAGGAAGAGAGCAAGAAGTACGCCAACGGCCCCAGGTAGTGAGAAGGCAAGTGAGATCGAGATTCCAGTCAAGATCATGAGATAGGTAACGCCATTGGGCGTGATTCCAGTTGGAAGGAGTAGTCGTGTGAGGTAAGGCGAGATTCGACGAAGATAAAGGTCAGCCGTCCAGTGTTCTGAGTTGACTCGTCCAGTCACCGACTCGGGCTGAGTCTTTGCGCGGAGCTCACTGATAGATGGAGACACGAAGAGATTCTAGAGGCGAACTTTCGCTTTGCTCCGCTTCAACTGTTGGAACCACTGAACCGAGGCTATAACCATAAAGAGCGAGATGAAGTAGATCGCGAAAAAGAGGAGAGGGAGATCCAAGAGGAGCGCGAGAGTCAGCGCGGTGATTCGACCCTCTACCTTGAAGCCTAACCAAGTGAGCCAGGTTGGAAAGCTTTGTGATTGAAGCGATCGATAGAGCGCGTCGTAGTGGTGATAGACGATTGCGAAGAGCGTGAAGAAAAGGATGCCACCGACTAAATCTGGATCAATGAGATAGGCGAGAGAAGTTACAACTACCAACTCGATCTTTCGAAGAAGTGACGGAACCATCCACTCATAACGCCCGCCGAATCGTTTCGAGAAGAGCAAGAGATCTTGCTGCATCAGCACTACTAGACCATGAGTAGTTGGCGATTTCCACGTTAGCGTTCGTCTGATTCGCGTGAGCCAGGCATAGGAGATGGAGACCAAGCCGAGGAAGAGCATCCCCGGGAAAACGAGTGCACCACCACCGATTGCGGCGAGGACTGAGATTGCAAGCCATCGTTCACCTATTGGGAAATTCAAGATCTTCTTTACCCAGTACTTGAAATCACTCTCTCCGCGCCATTCTGGGGACGAATATCCATCATCGCGTAGCGA
>VGAI01000059.1 GCA_016870815.1 Actinomycetota bacterium | reverse complement strand
CCAGCCAAGGTAACGAAACTTCCTGGCTCGATTCGCAGCGAGATGTCGGAAACTACTTGGTCATTGCCATCTGGATACTTAAAGCTCAAGTTTGAGACTTCTACGCCGAGCGGCTTGTATTCGCTCCGATTTGTAGCTGTGGAAATCTCAAGTGGCTCTGATTCTGCATTCTCAAGCGCGGTAATCGTTTTTAATGTGATTTCTGCTCCTCCAGAAGAATTTCGATATGAGAGAAATGAGGTCTGGATTCTTAATAGGGAAGGTGTGAGTCGGCTAGCTGCGGCGAGAAAAACCAGAAGAGTGCTGAGACCCGAGGCTGCATCGCTTTGCCATGCTTGCAGTCCGATTAGCCCTGCCCCGCCAACAACAAGTCCAACCTCGGCACTTGCCTTCGGAACTTGTTGGAGCCACCCAGCCTTACCCTGCGCTTGGGTTGCAACTTGGCGAGTAGAGACAAAGTCGTCGAGAAACTTTCGTTGGCGCTGAAAAGCATAGATTTCCTTGTAGGCAAGTAGCATGGAAGAAATCTGATTCCTGCCATGTATAGAGAATTTCGCCGATTCGTGCCCCAGTCGAGTCGCGTACGATCGGACCAGTCGATAGCTACCCATGCCGAGTAGCGAAAAGAAGATCAGGGTGACCAGCGCCGTTGTGGGGTCGACGACAATTAAGCCAATCAGTATTAGGACAAGGAAGAATGCTTCTCCGAGAACGTTCATGAAATTACCTATTACTCCAAGCATCAGAGAGTAAACTCCGTCTGTAGTGGCATAGATGACTTCGTTGAGGTCTCGTCTCTTCAACCAGGCATACGAGGTAGTTGAGATCTTCTTTGCTAGTTCCACCGAGATACGTGTTTGTCGGTTGGCCAGGAAGAGGGCAATTCGTCGGGTGAGAATCAGCGTTGCTGCTGAGCGAAAGACAAAAAGGAAACCTGTTGCGAGAGCAATGATTACTAGGATTTGCTGTGTTGCAACATCTCCTAGTCCCAGGGTCTCGATGACGTTTCTAATGCTCTGCGGAAGCGCAAATCCTGAAACATAGGTTGCTCCAAGTGAACCAAGGGCTGCGACGAGTGCGAGAGCCACTAAGTCGATCAAACCGATGAAGATCTGAATCACTACCACGACGCCGAGATAAGCCCGCTCGCGTGGATTGAGTAACCGTAGGCCCGCTTTCAACACTTCGAAAGGAGTCATTGGTTCATCTTAACAGGGCAGAGAGAAGCTGATCTTGCAGATCAGCGGCGCTGAAGAAGTACAGCGACCAAAACACCGCCTAGCTCACTACCTTTTATTTCTACTGATCCACCAAGTTTTTCCGCCGCAGATTGCATGATGCTCAAACCCAATCCGGATCCACCGGTATCTCGTGAACGAGATGGATCGAAGCGAGAGAACAATCGAGTCTTCCTGTCGTAGTTGCCATCTGGAAAACCAGGTCCAGAGTCATGGAATTCAACTGTCACTTCTTCAACCTTGCTCACAGTTCGCACCAAGACTTTGTCATCTTCCCTAGTGTGTCGATGAATATTCATCAGTGCATTATTGAAAATGCGAATCATCAAATCCCTCTCGCCGTGAATGGCCAGATTCGCTTCAATCTCTTCGCCAATCTCGCGTTTCGGATGTGTCTCTCTAAAGGACTCTAAGAGTTTTGTGAGTAACGAACTCAAATCCACAACTTCGAGCTCTCCACCAGGGATAGATTGTGATTCAAAAACCTGGAGGAGATGAGAGATTGTTCCTTCCATTCTCGCAGTCTCTCGCAATAGTTTTTCAAGAGTGGTTGACTCATTTAAATTGACCCGCTCTTTGGCGCCAAGTTCCAGGTAGCCCTTGAGAACCGTAAGCGGTGTGCGGAGTTCATGAGAGGCATCACCGGCGAAATCAAGAAGTGCTTCACGCTGTTTTGCTTCTCCCTTAAGTCGCTCGGCATTCTCAATTGCCTCGCGCTCGCGCTTTACATCACGCGCAATCACAACTCGCAGGAGTACTAATGCGATCACAATAATAACAACGAGAAAAATGAGAAGGAAGAGGATGTTCTTTCCCCTCTCATCTACATATCTGTCAACATTGGCTATCAGTAAGAGTGATGCCTCACCTTCAATCGCCACCGAAGTAAATAGATATCCTCCTGAACGGCTGATCCGACCGGGCTTGCCATTATTTGTCCTCTCCGCAATCAAAGAGATTGGGTAGCCAGTGAACGTTTCATTGATTTCTGTGAATTCTCCTGTCTCATCCCGAAGAAGAATTGCAATGGGGACCCTTCGATTTTGCGCCAGCGATAACGCCGTGGTGATCTTGTCATTTTCACTAATGGCGACAGAATCTTGAATCAATTTGAGGTCATTACTCACTCCGTTAAGGGCCGAATTGAAGTCTCTTTGAATCAAGCTTCCGCCAAGTACCGCTGAGAGGATTGTGACGAGTGAGAGCGTGAAAAGTGTCAGCCTCTGCTGTAGTCCCACATCACGATTCTCTCATCTGAAAACCGACGCCCCGAACCGTCCTAATTCCTTCGTATCCGTCTCGGTGCAACTTCTTCCTGAGATATGAGATATAGGTATCGACCACATTGGTCGCCGCTAAGAAGTCATAACCCCAGACTTGTCGAAGTATTGAGTCTTTGCTCAACACTCGGCGCGGATTTTCTATTAGCAACTGCAAGAGATTGAACTCTGTTCTCGAGAGTGCAATAACCTCATCACGAAATTTCACTTCATGCGTTATCGGCGAGAGCGAAATAGGTCCAAGGATCAAGGGTTTTGCATCATCGGCTGGAGCGCTGCGACGAAGTAAGGCATTGATTCTTACGATGACTTCTTCCACGCTAAATGGTTTAACAACATAATCATCGGCACCTAGATTGAAACCTTCAATCACGTCGCGCTTATCTTGACGTGCGGTAAGCATGATTACCGGCATACTGGGATGCGTCTGGCGAAGCTTGGTGAGAACTTGAAAGCCATCCAGCAGCGGCAGATTAATATCAAGAAGAACTAGATCGATGGACTCTTTGCGAGTGAGGGCTAGTGCTTGCGCACCACTATTAGCGGTGATGGGATCGAAGCCAGCAATCCGAAGCATCTCTTCCAAGAGAGAGAGGATTCCCTCCTCATCCTCCACCACCAATATTCGTGACTTCACTTGGCTCACCGGCAAAGGGTATGAGGAGCGCTTCCTTGCCACACTATCCTTCTCACTTTCACAGAGAATTCACACGAAGTGGTTCAATACTCATCCCATGATTTCGAGAGACGAAGGGATGACTCCATGAAGCGATATCTCTCATTCACTCGAGGTTCCATTCTTGCCATAGTCTTGCTTCTCTTCAATCCAGCGCTCACCCCAGTCAGCGCTGATGATCGCGGTGAGGTCGTTCAGGGATGCGGAATGCATATTGGTAGTTATCTCGACCTTGCTTCTGCGTACGAGATCTCGCCAAGACGTTCTCCCAAAGAATTTCGCGAACTGGCAGGCGCGTACAAGGATGCACTACGCGAGCGAAATGAGTGCCTTCGCCAAATAAATACGAAATTCAAGGATGATCTGCGAGCGATCAAAGATAAGTACGATGCCTTGAAGGGTGATCGAACAACCTCGAGGGCGCTTCGTGAGATACAGCGAATTGCCGAGATTTCGACTGCAACTCTCTATCGCGATGAAGCGATTAGGAATCTGCCACCACTTCCTGCTCTGCCGGAGCGACCAATCAAGCGCTGATTCTTCGGGAGTCGACGGAAGAGCTTTGGTACGGAGAGATTGTCATCTGCAAGATGGTTAATGACCTCTCAAACTGACAAACCACTCTTGCCAGATTCACACGATTTCCTTAAATCTCCGACCTAGCCTCTGACGCGTGGGTTCAAGTGCTGAATCCAATTTCGACTGAAAAATCAGAAGGGCACAGAGTATGAAGAAGATTATTTCTCCCCTGATCGCGCTCTCATTAGTACTAGGGGCGTTTACGGGCGTCGCAGCCTCGGCTGTCACTGAAAAAGAAGCTCGTAAAGCGGCTAATGAAGCGAAAGTGGCTGAATACAAGGAAGCTGTTGTTCAGTACAAGGCAGCGCTTGAGACTTACAAGAGCGAAATGCAAGCCTGGAAGAGTGTTCGCCAGAGCGCAGTGGCAGAGGTAAAGGCTGCTAGCGAAGTTCTCAAAGCAGCTCTTGCTACAGCGACGACAAAAGAAGCGAAGCAGTCTGCAAAAGAGGCATTTGCCACAGCTCGAAAGAGCGCACTCGCTAAAGTCGCTGCAAAACCGACTGCGCCTTCGCGACCAGCGAAACCTAAGTTAGAGCGCCCTGCACCCAAGGCATCAGAGTCACCAAGTACAAGTGGTAGCTCTAACGGCTAAATGCAACTAGCAACAAGAAGAGGTTGTAGAACCTTTGCAAAAGCCTGCCCGCGAGGAACTCCTTGCTGGCAGGCTTCTTTCTTCCTGTTGGCGAGGTATAGTGTGGCTAGGCAAGGGATGGAGATTGAATGATGAAGTCGCTCAAAACCGCATCCAGAAAAGTTCTCGTCCTCGTAATCGGCGCCTTATCCCTTTCACTTTTGACGTACATTCCATCCGCATCGGCAAATCAAATTCCATCTTTACCGCAACTTCCCAGTGGAATCGGTGCACTTCCTGGTGGAGTTACTGCGTTACCAGGTGGAACTAGTTCGACAGCTGGCGGCGTTCCCGCGACGCCTGGAGGTGCTACGACGATGGGTAACACCGTCACTCTGACCGAGGATCAGATCAAGAGTCTTCCTGAGGAACAACAGAAGTTGATACGTGAAGCTCTAGAGAAAGCGAAGGCGGCAGCTGGGGCTGCTCCATCCGGTGGCGGCACGCCAACAGTCGATCTTGGCGCCATTGCAAGCCAGGCTCAAGGATTGCTCTCATCGCTTCTGAAGAATATCAAGCCAGAGCAACAGAAGATGTTGGAAGAAGCCCAGAAGTCAGGCAAGCTCCCTGAAGGTTTCGCTGAGATGTTGGCAAAGGGAGCAACAGATCCTGCAATCCTCGCGAAGTTGACGCCAGAGCAACGAGATGTGCTTCAGAAGGCCATCGCATCTGGCGAACTATCTGCTGATTCGATTAGGGACTTAATCGGCGATGTTGATGTGGCAACTGTTAAAGATGTCGCCAAATCTGTCGCTGAGAATAAGCCGATTGACATCAAAAAAGTAAAGAAATTAGTCACCAAAGTCGCGAAACTTGTCTGCACTAATGGAAAGAAAAAAATCACTGTAAATGCCAAACGTTGCCCGGCCGGATTTAAGAAAGGTTAGTCCCTCAGCGACACTTCTGTTGATTGCTTGTACTAAAGCGAATCTAGCGCTGCGGAATTGCAAAAAGGGCGCTTACTAGCGCAGGTAGTGCTATCAAACCAAGAAGTACTGCAACCAACTTCTCATCGCTCGTCCAGAGATAGTAAGCAACTGGTAGAGCAATCAGATTTGCAATGACAACTGGAGCGCGGCCCCAGTTCTTCCTTTTCTTTAATCCAATCCCCGCAACTATCAACCCGAAAGCACCAAGTGAAGCAAAGGCGATCTCTGCAATCCAAGCGCTCGGCTCTTCGACATCGGAGAAAAAGGAATTCAGAATAAGGAATAGTCCAAGCGCCGCAACGATGAGACCTTCAAGGATTGCTAGAGCTGAGGCAAGTCGGTAGAGCCAATGGGGACTTGAGCCTGCTTTACCCAGCGCTGTCATAGCGCAAATCTACTATGGCCCCTATCCACATCGTTTTTCGGCAAGTACGCTCCAATCCGTAACTCATCCTTTAAATCAAGAAGAGAATCATGATGAGCAACATCAAGTGGATGGCCGGCAGAGATTCTTCTCGCTCACTCTCCTATCGATGGGGCTGGTTAATGAAGTCCCACCTAGAATGCACCCGTGACCGAGTCGAAACAAGAAAGTACTGAAGGCTACGGCGCTGCAACTACGAAGTGGCTCGATCAAATTCCGGACTTGTTAAAAGAGGGTTCGTCGATTGCAGTCTTGCTTACTTCAATCGAGTCGGTGAAAGATCTGGCAAGGCTGCAGCAACGAAAAGCTGCGCTTGAAACAACCGCC
>VGAI01000058.1 GCA_016870815.1 Actinomycetota bacterium | reverse complement strand
ATGGAGAGAACCCACTTTGGATCTGCCATCTGATCGTAGATCTGGCGAAGCACGGGTGCCATCTTGTTCGAGACTCGACCAGCAACAATCATGAGATCTGCTTGGCGAGGAGATGCCCGAAAGACTTCCATTCCAAAACGCGCGAGGTCGTAACGGCCACCGCCAACAGCCATCATCTCAATCGCACAACATGCTAAACCGAAGGTTGCTGGCCATAGTGAATTGCGACGCATGTAGTTGGCAAGACCTTCCACAGTTGTAAGGAGAAATCCACTCGGTAATTTCTCTTCAATACCCATTTAGTCCCACTCCAATCCACCGCGGCGCCAGACATAGAGATAGGCGACGAAGATGGTCGAGATAAAGAGCGCCATCTCGACAAGGCCGAAGACTCCTAGCTGATCGAAGGTCACAGCCCAGGGATAGAGGAAGACGATTTCGATATCGAGGATGATGAAGAGCATCGCAGTAAGGAAGTACTTAACTGGAAATCGCCCACCACCTTGTGCTTGTGGGCTTGGTTCTATTCCACATTCATAAGCATCAGCTTTTGCGCGGTTGTATCGCTTCGGTCCAGTGAGAGCACCAGCAACGAGTGAGATTAATCCGAACCCGAATCCGACCGCGAAAACGGCAATGATCGGTACATAGGGGTTCACAAGGGATCATCCTAAATGGGGCTATTGAAGGGGAGAAATCGGGATTACTTAAGGGCAGTGTGAACTGCGACAACCCCGAAGGTCAGGTTCTCCCAATTGACCTCTCGCCACCCACTCTTTCCCATGATTTCACCAAGATCGGCTTGATTAGGCCATGCGATGATCGACTCAGCGAGATAGTCATAGGCATCTGGATTCTGCGTGAAAAGTCGGGCGACTCTTGGCAGTAACCGCATTAGATACTTGAGATAGATCGAGCGGAAGATTCGTGATGTCGGATGTGAGAACTCAACGACATAAATCGAACCATTCTCTTTTGTCACCCGTAGCGCCTCCTTCAAAGCTTGAGCGATGTCCTTGGTATTTCTAAGACCAAAGGAAATTGTCGTGACATCGAAAGTCGAATCAGGAAATCCAAGCGCGAGGGCATCTCCTTTAACAAACGTTATTTCGGGGCGAAGTCGTCGACCTTCCGCCAACATTCCTTCTGAGAAATCCAGCGCGGTCACATCGGCGCCAGCCTTCGCAAGCGGCGCACTTGAGGCGCCAGTGCCTGCAGCGATATCCAGGATCTTCATTCCCGGTTTTGGTGAAATCATCTTCGTCACACGATTTCGCCAACGCTTAGTTTGGCCAAGGCTCAGCAGATCATTGAGTAGGTCATAACGACGTGCCACGCGATCAAACATGCGTGATACATCGTCGGGTTCCTTATTCAGATCCGCTCGAGTCACCTTCCCATCTTTGTCGGGCTAGGCTTTAGCCACAAATCGAAGCGCTCATCAATCAAGAACTCTGGGGAAATCGTGAAGCAAAAGGTGCGAAGTGAAATGCTCACCGATGCTCCCTCGCTCATAGATCTCAACTGGCAAGGAGCTCCCCAATCCGAACCACTCGCCTGGATCAAAGGTGAAGAGGGACTGATTGGATTTGGTGAGTATGCGCGAATCCAAGTTCAGGGTAGCGATCGCTTCGCTCAAGCTCGAAATTGGTGGCAGAGCAAACTTCGTGAATTCGAGATCCATAACAATGTCCATGGCTCAGGGACTGGGCCAATTCTCTTCGCTTCATTCTCATTCGACGAGAGTGATCCTTCATACCTTGTCATACCGCGTGTGCTGGTTGGTCGACGCGGAGAGAAGCGATGGATCACATGGATTGGTGATGAGGTCGAGCCAGCGCTCGAACGTCTCGATCCAAAGCCAGATCCGCGAAAGATTGAATGGAGTGGC
This sequence comes from Actinomycetota bacterium, assembly GCA_016870815.1. Classification (GTDB taxonomy): domain Bacteria; phylum Actinomycetota; class Actinomycetes; order Nanopelagicales; family Nanopelagicaceae; genus SYAN01. The sequence goes on along the minus strand of VGAI01000058.1, from coordinate 4,326 downwards.
TCCAATGGCGATCTCTGGCGAGATCGCGTCTCTGATCTGATCAATCGAATCAAGTCAGGCAGTGTGGAAAAGGTCGTGCTTGCCAGATCTCTTGATGGAATTGCATCGCAGCCGCTAGATCCACGGCGAATACTCAAACTCCTTCATCAGCACTATCCGACTACCTGGTCTTTCCTTCATACCGGGCTTATCGGTGCAACACCAGAACTTCTTGTCCGACTCAGCAAATCAATGATCACTTCGCGAGTGCTTGCTGGAACCATCAAGCGAACTGGCAATGACGAGCGAGACTTATCCTTGGCCGCATCCCTTGCTCGGTCATCAAAGGATCTCGAAGAACACGAATATGCCGTTCGCTCAGTTGCTGACGCGATCTCACCAATCTGTTCATCTATCAACGCGCCTGAATCACCATTCGTCTTACATCTTGCAAATGTGATGCATCTAGCGACTGATGTCACTGGAGTCCTCAACGACTCTGCAAATCCCACCGACGTCCTCGATGCCCTCGAACGACTTCATCCTTCAGCTGCGGTCTGCGGCACGCCACGCGATAAAGCGCAAGAAGCAATAGAGGAAGTCGAGGGTGCGATGCGTGGCCGATATGCAGGTCCGGTTGGCTGGATTGATATCAGGATGGATGGGGAATTCGGTATTGCTTTGAGATGTGGCCAGATTGATGAAAGCAAGAGCAAGATAAGAATCTATGCTGGTTGCGGCATCGTTGCGAGCTCGGATCCGAGCGACGAATATGCCGAGAGCGAGGCTAAGTTACTACCGATGCGTTCTGCGCTCGCTGCGCATTGAGGCTATCGATGAGAAGCGAGCGAAGCGAACCTCTCGTTGATTAACTTGAGATTCTGAGCGTTCTCTTCTCGAGATGGCATCTTGGCAATCACAACTTTGATGCCCTTGCCTGCACCTTTCTCCTCTATCTCGCTCAGTAGATCACTGACGTTATCCACCTCTACCGCTTTGAGCCCCATTGCAGTTGAGATCTTCTTTATTGATTTGCCATGTGGCGTACCAAAGACCTCTTCAAAGTGCTCAACCCCGGCTTGGGGGAGAGTGGAAAAGATTCCCCCACCATCGTTATCAACAACAACTAGAGTCAGGTTCTCCGCGATCTGATTTGTAAGACTCGATAGATCATGAAGGAATGCAAGGTCTCCAATCAACGCGACTGTTCTCTCATGCTTCGTTGCAATTCCCATCGCGGTGGAGATATTGCCATCAATACCGGCAAGACCACGGTTGGCAAAGATTCGCTTGGTTGAAGAGTTTGAGCCGCCTAAAGCGAAAGCTTCGATATCTCGAATGGGTCGCGATGATGCGATGAATAGCGCATCACACTCAACCTGACCGACTGCTGCAGCAACTCGACCTTCACTCCACTCCGCACTCGATGAGATCGCCTCTTGTGCGAATCCAAAATAGCGAAGCCACTGCTCTCGCCATGTTGAATCGGCATTTGTTGCCAAGATTTGCGGAAGAACATGGTGTATCTCATCAGCACTACGTCGAGTATCGATATCTTCAATTCGAGGATCTATCACCATGATCTTCTTCGCTGAAGCGATGTAGGTGTTGAAGGAGCGATTCAACGTCGTCCGACCGATGACGATCACAAGTTGGGCTTCTAACTCTTTTCGAACCTGCTCTGAAGAGAGGATTACTGAGGCATGCGCTATCGAATCTGGAAATGAGAGTGGATCCTCGCTGATTGAAACTCCACCAGTCGACTCGATAAATGACCTCACCTCATCGACAGAGAAACCAGCACGATCATGACCGATTACTACGAGGACTTTCTTCTGAGAGATGGCAATCTCCCCAGGAACCACTGATTTCTCCGAGGGCAACGTCACCTTCAGGTTCTCGAAAGGATCATGCCTCTCATCAGGAATCAAAGGTTCATCGAATTGAAGATTGAAATGAATTGGTCCACGATGCGAGAGCGATGAGTTGAGTTCGAAGGGTGTGGATGCATCAATCGATTTAGTGAGAAAGTTTCCAAAGATTCCATGCTGCAAAGTCGTTTGATTCGATCCCGTCTTTCGAAGGCGCTCTGGGCGATCTGCCGTAAGAAGAAGCAAGCGATCGTCGCTGTGATAGGCCTCAAGAACTGCTGGAAATAGATTTGCGACAGCAGTTCCACTCGTCACGACGACTGCAACATAGCGATTGGTCGCCTTCGCGATACCAAGTGCGAAGAAGGCAGCGCTGCGTTCATCAATTCTTATGTGGACTCGTAGGAAGCCGGCATCCCGTGCTTCAGCAAAGGCAAGGCTTAGCGGTGCATTCCTAGAACCAGGAGAGATGACGACATCAGATACTCCCGATTCAATCAATCGGCGGACTAAATGTCTGGCAAGAAGAGTTGATGAGTTCATCTATGCAAGCACCTGATAACTCTCACGTACGCGATTCTGCCACCACTCAGTCCGCTGCTCTTCTAGTTCAAACTCATCTAAAGCTCTCGGGATGACATCGCTCACATCAATTTCTCCATCTGCGATCTTCAAGTATGCGATATCGGATTTGAAGAGTGATCCTGTGGCAAGCCCTGCATCGAATACCTGATTGCCTAAAGCCGATTGAAGTCTTAATCCTCGTGCAATCCCCACTGCGCTCTCTAGCGCGCTCGAAACGACTACGGGAAGTCCGAAGTGATCAGCTATTTGCATACATTTACCTATCCCACCAAGCGGGGAGACCTTAAGAACAAGGAGATCACAGGCATCTCTCAAATCAAGTGCAAGCGGTTCATCTGCTTTACGAAGAATCTCATCGAGAGCTATCGGTACATCGCAATTGCCTTTTAATACCCGGAGCTCTTCAAGGCTATTGCAAGGTTGCTCCACATATTCCAACTCATCATCCAATCGCTTGAGCAATGACCGCAATCTTTCTTCTGCTTGATTGAGGCTCCAACTCCCATTGACATCGATGCGGATGCGGATACCTGGCGCCGCCTCTTGCACTCTCTCGATACGAGAGAAATCTGCGCTCTCATCTTCTGTGACTTTTACTTTCACTGTCTTTACCCCCGGATAGAGCGCCATAAGTGTGGCGATTTGATCCGGGTCGTTGATTGCTGGCATCGTCGCATTGACTCTTACTTTTTCGAGCAACCGTGGAAAGGGCTCTTCGAATGCCGCCTCTATTCCTGAAGCTAACCAACGTGAAGATTCTTTCGCTCCATATTCAAGAAAAGGCGAGAACTCCCCCCAGCCATAGGGTCCTTCAATCAGAGCAATCTCACGTGAAGTAACTCCTCGAAACGGCGTATTGAGATCAAGCTTGATCAGGTGAATGGAATCGAGAAGTTCTTGGAGATCAACCATCTCGTTATCAGGGGCGTTTCGGATATTTGTCGAAGCGAGGTTCTCGCTTCTCTTTATATGCGTCGCGCCCCTCTTGACCTTCTTCAGTCAGATAGAAGAGAAGCGTTGCATCTCCAGCAAGTTGTTGGACACCAGCGAGGCCATCATCAGCGGCATTCATCCCTGCCTTGAGAAGTCTCAACGCCATCGGTGAGTGGCGCAGCATCTCTCGACACCATGAGACTGTCTCGGCTTCCAGTTGGTCGAGCGGAACAACTGAATTGACCAATCCCATTTCTAGCGCTTCGGTTGCGTCGTATTGCCGACAAAGAAACCAAATCTCTCGCGCCTTCTTCTGCCCGACATGACGAGCGAGCAAACCTGAGCCGTAACCACCATCGAATGAACCAACCATCGGTCCGGTCTGGCCAAACTTCGCGTTATCTGCCGCAATTGTGAGATCACAGACGACATGAAGTACATGTCCACCACCGATTGCCCAACCAGCGACCATCGCAACCACGGGCTTTGGAGTTCTTCGAATCTGTACCTGTAAGTCAAGGACGTTGAGTCGGCCTATGCCTTTCTTGCCAAGCGCATCACCGCCAAGATATCCGTCATCACCACGGACTGAGATATCTCCACCGGAACAGAATGCTTCGCCACCTGCACCAGTGAAGATGATGACTCCGACCCTTTCATCGTCGCGAGCAAGGTTGAAAGCGATCTGCAATTCGTTGAGTGTTTCAGGACGAAAGGCGTTGCGCACTTGCGGGCGATTGATAGTTATCTTTGCGATGCCCTCAGCGGTCTCGTAGCGAACATCGGTGAAATCGGCGCTCTCTGGGGCAGGCTGCCATTGAGGGATCTCGAGTGATCCCGGCTCTCGCTTTATTGGCTTACTCATAGCAAGCCGATAGCCTACGGCTGTTATGGATACAAGCGCCAAGCGGGGCGTCCAACATGTAACCGCCGAGTGGCAGATGCCACAGATTATTGA
>VGAI01000057.1 GCA_016870815.1 Actinomycetota bacterium | reverse complement strand
CCTGATGCGAATGCCATGATTGAGTGAGCAGGTTGCCATCCAGCGTGCTGATAGTTTGCTTCAGAAAAAGGATCGAGTAGCGCCTTGATTCGATAGATTCGATTCGGCTGCGTCAGGATCATCACAACTATAAACAATCCAATTCCACCAAGGCCCATAAAGAAATAGCGCATTGAGACGCCAGAGATGAAGAGCACTCCAGCTGCGATTGCGGCAAAGATGATTGCGGTACCCAGATCCTTACCGGCAATGATCAAACCGATGATTGCGATTAATCCGGGCAGGAGACTCTTGAGTAGATCCGAGGATAACCCTTGAGCAATTGAATCTTCATGCTTTGCAAGCACACCAGCGATCCAAAGCAGCATCCCAAGTTTGGCGAATTCACTCGGTTGTAGCGTGAATCCTGCAATCGATATCCAGTTGGCATTGCCGTTGACTTCTTTGCCTACTTCGGGCAAGAGAGGAAGGGCAAGTGTTGCAAGAGATACGACGAGCGAGAGCGAAGAGATACGTTGCAAGAAGCGGGGTGGGGTTCGCATCAAGAACGCTGCCAGTGCTACTCCAACCAGAAAGAGGATGAGTTGTTTCGCAACAATCGCAACCGAGCTTCGAGATTCCTGCAACGCGATGACGCTAGATGCCGAGAAGACCATCAAGAGCCCGAGGAGTGAGAGCAGTAGTGCTGGAAAGACGATGCCGTAGAAGCGAGTTATCGGTCTTCGCATCATGATTTCACCAACTCGCGCACCGCTCGAGAAAACTCCTCGCCACGTTCGGCATAGGAGCTGAACTGATCCATCGATGCACACGCGGGAGCAAGGAGGACGGTATTGCCTCGCGAGGCTAGGGATTTTGCGAAGGTAACAACGTGGCGCATCAGTTCCCGACCTCGAAGGCTTGGATCTGTTTCAACAATCTTCAATTCTGGTTTCTGACCAAGCAGTGCTCGCTTGATCAGAGGCGCATCGGTGCCAATCAGAATGGCGGCTTCAATACGGTGATGAGTTGATCGAGCCAACTCATCCATTGATGCACCTTTTGCTAGACCACCTGCAATCCAGATAACCCGTTCGAAGGAGAAGAGTGCCGAGAGCGCTGCATGGGGATTGGTCGCCTTGGAGTCGTTGATCCATTTGATTCCATTTTCTTCAAGAATCAATTCCATCCGATGATGATCAAGTACGAATGAAGTAAGCCCCTTCGCGATTTCACCTGGCTCAATACCAAGGGCCCGAGCAAGTCCCGCCGCTGCCAAGGAATTCAAGAGATTGTGCGAGGCACCTGACGGCAACTCGGTAGTCAGCGCGAGCTCAAACGCTTGAGAGGAATCAGCGGCGAAGGCGCGATCCACCAAGATCTCTTCGACAAGTCCGAGTTCGCCAGGACCTGGAGTATCTAAGTGAAATCCAACTACCTTAACGTGAGGCGAACTTGCCTCAAGTTTCTCAATCGACCCGACAAGAGTGGCGTCAGAGAGATTGACTAGCGCAATCTTACTCAAGTGAAACAACTTCATCTTTGCCTCGACATAAGAATCGAAACTCCCATGCCAATCAATATGATCCTCAGCGATATTGAGAATTGCGACCGCTTCAAAGCGAGGGAGTTCACTCCACGCCAATTGAAATGACGAAAGCTCAATCGCTAGTACCTCAAAACCATCTTCCAGAGATTCGATTACCGTTCGACCAACATTTCCGCAGGCAACACCATTGATTGCGCTTGTTTTGAAAATGCTTTCAACCATCTGGACAGTCGTGGTTTTGCCGTTTGTTCCGGTAAGTGCAACCCACTTTTGGCCCGGTGCAAGAATCGTCTTCACTCTCCATGCGAAATCGATCTCACTGAGAAGTTGGATCCCCCGAGAACGAAGCTCTTGGATCATCGGGTGATCAAGGCGCCATCCTGGGCTGACTACGGCAATAGTTTTCTGGGGATCGATTCCAGGCGGAATCTCATGTATCGCATCGACTTCTCGCTCATCAATCAACTCAACGGTAAAGCTATGTCGCACGAGGAAATCGAAGAGCGCCTTCCCGGTGACTCCTGCGCCAATGACGAGGAAGTTCTTACCCTCGAATTCAGATCCGATACTCATGGGGAATTTTTAATTGGCGTTAGCCAACGACCCAATCTGCATAGAAGAGTCCAAGTCCAAGCGCCATCGCTATTCCTGCGATTATCCAGAACCGCACCACAACGGTGACTTCGCTCCACCCAAGCAGTTCGAAGTGATGGTGCAACGGCGCCATTTTGAAGACGCGTCTACCGCCAGAAATCTTGAAGAATCCGGTCTGAATGATGACCGAGAGCGTGATGATCACAAAGAGGCCGCCGAGCGCTACAAGAAGAAGTTGCACGCGAAGTGTCAGCGCCAACCCAGCGAGAGCCGCACCTATCGCAAGCGATCCAGTATCGCCCATGATTATTCGTGCCGGCGATGTATTCCACCACAGGAACCCTGCGAGTGATCCCGCAAATGCCGCGGCCAAGACTGCTAGATCAAGTGGGTCCCGCACTTCATAACACTTGAGCGATGGTTCAAGTGCGCAACTCTGACCGAACTCCCAAACACCGATCAAAACAAATGCTAAGAAGGAGAGAATCGCCGCGCCTGATGCAAGCCCATCTAATCCATCAGTGAGATTGACAGCGTTACTTGTCCCGAGAATCATCACGATTGCCAGAGCGATGACCGCAACTACACCAAGCTCAATCGATGTATCACGCACCGTCGAAAGGTTTGTTGAGATGGGAGTGAGGCCGCGCTCATCAGGAAACTTCGTCGCAGCGAATGCAAACCCACCTGAAACTAAGACTTGGCCAAGGAGTTTCATCCTCGCTGGCAGACCCTTTGAATTCTGCCTCGTGATCTTCAACCAATCATCGAGAAATCCCACGAAAGAGATCGCAATAACAAGTGCAAGAACCAATAAGGCTGATGTGGTTAGTGGTACGCCGATGAGGAGATGTGAGATGAGATATCCAAGAGTTGCCGCGACGACGATAGCAACACCACCCATCGTTGGAGTGCCACGCTTTGCGAAGTGAGTTGCTGGACCATCTTCGCGAATCACCTGGCCATAGCCACGTCCGGCGAAGACTTTGATCAGAGAAGAAGTGAGGAGAAAGCTCAATAGAAATGAGAATGCGCCCGCGAGCAGGATCCCTCTCATTGAAGCCCTCTTTCCGATTCGCGATTTTTCAAGAACGCGATGAAATCTGCTGCCAATCGTTCCAGACCTTCGGCACGGGAGGCCTTGAACAACACGCAATCACCCGGTTCCACATGCGAGAAGAACTCCTTGGCGGAGTCACGAGAATCTGCAGCGAGCCAGTCGGGATGATTTCCTTCGAGATAACGCTTTTCGCTGACCGCGACGAGGTAATCGATACCGAGTTGCGCAGCGAAATCACCAACTTCTCGGTGGAGTAAATCTGCTTGAGGGCCGAGTTCATGCATTGTTCCGAGGAAGGCGAAACTTCGACCTCCTCGCTCTTGAGCCAAAAGCGCTGTCGTTCGTAGCGCACCCGCCATACTCTCTGGATTGGCGTTATAGGAGTCATTAATAATCATCACTCCCGAGATTTCGCTCATCTCCATTCGCCACTTGCTCTCAGGTTTAAAGGTGGTTAAACCCGTGGCTATCTCGTTATCACTCAGCCCAAGTTTGAAAGTCACGGCTGCAGCTGCAAGGGCATTGGCGACATGGTGCGCTCCAGCGATATTGAGTTCGACTGCTTCACGTCCATGAGGTGTGACCAACTCAAAATGGGCAAAACCAGATCTCATCTCCACATCAGTCGCTCTGATCTCCTCAATGCCGGTCTCACCGAATCGAAGCACCTCGAGATCGCTTCGACTCTCTGCCATCTTTGGCGTGAATTCATCGTATGTGCCCAGGATCGCGACTCCCCCGTGCTCGATTCCCATGACTAATTCTGACTTTGCCCTCGCTATCACTTCACGCGATCCAAACTCGCCCAGATGTGCTGTGCCAACTTTGAGAACCACGCCAACATTTGGTCGCGCCATCTCGGCCAATCGAAGGATATCGCCGAGGTGTCTTGCACCCATCTCTGCGACACAGAACCCGGTCGACTCATTGCATTGGGTAAGCGTTACCGGTAAACCTAGATCATTGTTGTAGGAGCCAATCGGTGCGACTGTGCCACGATGCTTCGACGATGATGTGCTCTTGAGGATATGAGCGATCATGTCTTTAGTAGTGGTCTTGCCTTGCGATCCCGTGATTCCAATTACTGTGAGATCTCGAAGTTGCGATCGGTAGTAGGCGGCCCACTTTCCAGCGGCTTGCATGACATCCGAGACGATGATCGCAGGGCAATCACTCTCTCGCTCAAGGAGAGCGAATGCGCCACCTGCACTCTTAGCAAAGTCATGACCATCAACTCGCTCACCTTTCAGCGCGAGGAAGATTCCATTCCTTCGAGGCGCTCTCGAGTCAAAGAAGAGTGATCCGTCGGTGAATTCATCACCGCTTAGTTGGTGGAGCACGCCTCCAACGACTTTCGCGACAGTGGAAGCGGAAATCATGGGATTAGCTTTTACCCGATTTGCGATTACGAATAGATGCAAGGGATTCAATCGCTTTCGCAAGTTCGATTCGATCATCAAATGGTTCGGTTCGATCTTTGAACGCCTGCCCTTGTTCATGTCCCTTGCCGAGAACAACGACGCAGTCTCCCTTATCAGCCATCGCCACAGCCTTCGCTATTGCCTCAGCACGATCGATCTCCACGATCACTGCCGCACTTAAGGTGAGCCCACTAGTCATCTCGTTGATAATCGTTTCTGGATCCTCACTTCGTGGGTTATCACTGGTAAAGATAGAGATATCTGCGCCTTCTACTGAGGCTTTCGCCATCAAAGGTCGTTTGCTCTTATCTCGATCACCACCGCAACCAATCACTGAAATCAACTTGCCTTCCGTGCTCTCTCTCAGTGTGGCAATGACTTTCTCAACCGCCTCGGGTGAGTGGGCGTAATCAACAAAGGCCTCGAAATCTTGGCCGAGATCAACTCGCTCCAGTCTTCCAGGAGCTCCGCGCAACACTGGCGAAATTCTTTCCAATAGAAGTGAATCGACCCCGCTGTCATAGCCAAAAGCAAGAGCCATCAAATAATTCTCAAGGTTATGTCGACCACGAATCCCGATCTCACTCTCAACCAAGATTCCTTCAGGACCTCGCACCTGAATCTGATAACCGACTCGAGTCCGGTGATAGTCGATGAGATGCCAGGTTGCTCGCCTATCACTCAATGAGAGTGTCGACACTTCAATCTCAGCTGATTCCGCGAGCCGTGCGCCATATTCATCGTCAATATTGATAAATGCTCTCTCTGCGAATTCATGCGAGAAGAGTTTCGATTTTGCCTGGAAATAACTTTCCATCGTTCCATGGAAATCGAGGTGATCCTGGCTGAGATTGGTGAAACCGACCGCGGCAAAACGTGCGCCATTGACTCGATGAAGCGCCAGACCATGCGAGCTCACCTCCATGGCAAGTGCTCGCACATGGAGCTCGGCCATCTGGGCAGCGCTTCGAGCGATCGAATCAGCTGAAGGGGTGGTGCGGATTGCGGGTATCTCTATTCCAGGCATCCTCGTTGCAATCGTGCCCAGGAGGCCTGCTGCAAATCCCGCCTCTTGCCAGATTTCATAGAGAAGCGTGGTTGTCGTTGTCTTGCCGTTCGTTCCGGTAATACCAGCTGCATACATCTTGGTCATGGGATTGTCATAGAACCAATGAGCGAGATGACCAAGGTCTACCTCTGGGCGCGAGACAGTGATTATCGGGATGGAGCGATCCGAGATCATCGAATCCCCTGCTTGATCGGTAACAATCGCAACCGCTCCTGCTTTGATCGCATCAAGAGCATAGCTCGCGCCATGTCTTCGAATTCCAGGAAGCGCTACGAAGAGCGAACCTGGCGTGACCGAATGCGAATCGCTCGTGATATCAGTTACGGAAACTTTCGCCCATTCTCCACTCGCTGGATAGATCGGGCCAAGGTATGCCGCAACCTCTGCAAGGTTTCTGCGCGATAGCGGAAGATCAAGTGAGAATTCGTGGCCACCCCGTGATGGTGTTACAGCGAGATTACCCATGTGCTGCGGCCTTCACTTCCTTCTTGCCGCGAGGTTTCTTCGAATCGCGCGAGCCATTTTCGTTGTTGACCTGCATCGTTATCTTCTGCTGATAATCCTTGTA
>VGAI01000056.1 GCA_016870815.1 Actinomycetota bacterium | reverse complement strand
GATACGGCGAATTTTGGATTGGTCGCCGAATGACTCTCGAAGAGACTGAAACCAAGTACGGAATCAAAGTTGCCCTCTTGGATTCTCTGGAAACTTTTCTGAACAACGCTGGCGACTCGCTTCTGATCCGTGGCGAAGATCCACGAATTGATGCAGCAATCAAGCCAAGTGATCGTGAAGAAGAGTTTGCCAATGTGACTTCGGTTATGCGCATGACCAAAGATCAATATGAAATCAAGGAAATGCAGAAGGCAATCGACGCCACTAGCCGAGGGTTTGCCGATATGGTGAAAGTCTTTCCGGTAGCGACATCTCATAAACGTGGCGAGAGAATCATCGAGGCAGCATTCTTTGGTAGGGCTCGAGTGGAGGGCAACGACCTCGGCTACGACAGCATTGTTGCCTCAGGTTCACACGCATGTGTCTTGCATTGGATCAAGAACGATGGCGAAGTAAAGTCCGGGGACCTAGTTCTTATTGATGCTGGTGTCGAAGTCGAATCTTTCTATACAGCCGATATCACTCGAACTCTTCCGGTCAATGGAAAATTCAATGACGCTCAGCGCAAGATCTATAGCTTGGTTCTAGAGGCGCAGCAAGCAGGAATCGCGGCGGTAAAGCCAGGTAATAAATTCTCAGATATCAACGCAGCATGTATGGCAGTGATCGCAAAGGGCGCACACGAGCTGGGGGTCTTACCGATTAGTCCCGAAGAGTCTTTGAAGCCAGAGAACGGATTACACCGAAGGTGGATGTTCCATGGATCAGGACATCATTTGGGTATGGACGTTCACGACTGCGCAAAGGCCCGTAAGGACCAGTACGCCGATGCCATTCTCGAGCCAGGAATGATCCTTACTGTCGAGCCAGGCTTTTACATTCAACCTGATGATGAACTCTTCCCTCCTGAATATCGCGGTATCGGTGTAAGGATTGAGGACGATGTCCTAGTAACTGAGAACGGTTGTCGAGTAATGAGCTCAGCTCTTCCTAAGCATCCGGACGAGATCGAAGTCTGGATGGCCCAGCTTCTCAATTCCTAAATACTTCTAAGAGGCTTAGGATATTCATAACTGCTTCACAGAATTTCTCACTGCCTTTCCACAGAGCGCTTTAATATCTTCTTGAAGTGAAATCACGTGTGCTCCCTCTCTTCTCTGGCGGAACTGGGCGAAGCGGTACGACAATCGTAGGAAAGTTACTCTCGCGACACCCCGAAGTTCGCGGGGGTCGACCATATGAAGTTCGCTTTATACATGAGAGCTTTGGCCTCCTGGATCTTTGCTACGGGGTAGAACGATTCGAAAGCTCTTGGAAAAGATGGGCCTCTTCTCTATACATAGGTCTCATATCGCCAAGAAAGCGTAAGTTTTTCTTCGATAAATTTGAAACTCATATGCGAGGAAAGTGGTGGGAGAGAACAAACCGTCTTAACGAGAGCACTGGTTTACATCGAAGCATCACTAGATCAAGCCTTGACGAGATGATTGAAATCTTACGAATTCAGTTTCCTCGTGATCATATTCAGGCATCAAGAAATTTCTTCCATGATTTCCTTGAAAGACAGAAACATAACCACGGTGAGAAATTTTGGATTGATACTTCACCCTTGAACATTTCTTCAGCCGACCGCATCTACCTGCTTCTTCCAGAGGCGAAATTCATTCATATGAAACGGGACGGAAGAGACACCATCGCATCTGTGCTCAAAGAGAATTGGGGTCCGGAGAGTCCCAAGGCAGCACTTCGCTGGTAGGAGCGAAGAATGTTCGATTCACTCCTCTCGCTAAGAGCCATCCCGCGAGATCAAGTGCTTGAACTGAATCTCGAAGATCTAGTTGTTAATAACCGCCGTGAAAGCTATTCGCGACTACTTGACTTTGTCGGCATTGAGGACAATCAATCCATGCACGAATATTTCGATAAAGAAATGCCTTCCGAACGCTTGAGGATCGGAAAATATCGCGACGAAATCCCAGATTGGCAAGAGCTTGATAAGGCTTATCTTGCTTCGTCAGAACGTCTTAAGCCTTTACTTTATTGAGACTTAAAAGAAGTAACTATCGGAATAGGACAAGGGGCACCATCACAACAATTCGTCTTCATATGGCAATGAGGGCATAGCCAGCGAGTCGCAACTGGATCGTAAGGATTGCCACAGAAGTCGCAAGGCATCTGGTTATTCGCCGTCACTCAAACCTCCTCCGAACTTCATCAATAATCTATCCGGGTCTCTTTATAGTCTGTAATGATTCTAGGACTAATGTAGCAACGCGCTCCCAACTTCTGGAAGGGAAACTCTCATCAGTAATATTATTTAGTTTTGGTCCATCTTCTTCCAGCCAAAATTTAATGGCTTCAGCCAACTTTTTTGTGTCCCCTGATGGAAAGATTGAACCATTGACTTGATGACGCACTAGACCTTTTGATGCGTTGTCCTCATGATCACTTACGATCGCTGGCAATCCTAAAGAAAGGGCTTCAGCCACACTTAGCCCAAAACCTTCTCTTTCGGAGGGGGAAACGAATACTTTCGATTCCAGCATCAATTGCTGCGCTTTCTCAGATGAGCCCAAGTCTCCAAGGAAATCTGTCATCGCATCAATGCCCAAGTCTTTAGCAAGCTCCTGTAGCGATGAACTCTCTGGGCCAGCACCTCCTATGGCCACTCTCAGTTCCAATTTGGACTCTTTCAACAAAGCAATGGCCCTCAACAGGATGTCAATACGCTTATGACTTATCAATCGCCCCGAATAGCAAACATCGTAGCGACTCTTTAGATTGGAAGAAGGTTGATGTGAAACAGTCGATACCGGCAAAGGAAGATCAATCGTGCGCGAGACAGTCTTTGAACTTGCTCTCAATCTCTCCGACGTATGGGGAGAAATAGAGAGAACTAAGTCCGCTGTAGAGATGCTAAAACGTTCCAATCTTGCCGCTAGAAAACCTCGGAAACTGCCTAGATAAGTTTTCCAATATTGCTCTCCCCAGTATTCATTCCAAATGACAGCTAACTTTAATCCCTGTAATCGGGTCAGCATCCATAATGGAAACAGATGAAGATTTGGTACTTGATCAGTGACTACGACGTCGTAATTCTGAAGTCGTCGAAGTAGTCGTAACATCGAAAGGGAAAATAGAATTCCTTGCACCAGTGAACGTCGATTCTTGTGGTAAAGAGGAACTGACCTGCATAATGAGTAATGCACAATACCCTCGAAGGTAAATTTCTTTTCCCTTCCCCACCAACTCATTGTGAAAATATCAATCTGTGCGAAAGGACGTAAATGCTGTGTAATTTCAAAAAGATTAGTCTCTTTGCCACCGACAGACCAAGGGTGTACGGCGTCTGATACCAATGCGATTTTCATTTTTCGACTCCAACATCAATGATTTTTAACGTACCAGCGCACATCTACCGTAACTTACTGGAAAGTCTGGAATTGCATGGCAAGGAGTAGGGCACCAACTCCGAAAGTGAAGTTTGCGGCAATATTCCCGAACAATTGAAGACCATTGTTTGTGCGCCTCGCCTTATCAAGATCTAGAGCAAAAGCTGACCAGGTGGTCAGCGCGCCACAGAATCCGAAACCCACAAAGGCCATCTCTGAGTCGTTGCCGATGATCAACCCAAGGAGAAAAGAGCCAAAGGTGTTGACAATCAGGATGCCCCACGGAAAAGTGAAATTTCGGCGGAAATAGCGATCGGTGAGATATCTAGTAACCGCGCCTAGCCCTGAGCCAAGAAAGAAATAGAGCAACCTCATGATGATTCACCGTTCTCATTGAGATTCATTGAACGATGAATGGCGAAGAGAATCGCCATGGAGAGAAAGAGATTTAGCCCGGCAAAAAAAACCGCTTCGAACGGAGCCAGCTCGGCGACAAAAAAGGAGAGCGAGGAGAAGGTGGTTAAACCTCCCGCAAAGCCAGTGATCCAAAAAGCACTCCGCTGAGCGGCACGGTTCGGCTCACTTGGCACTCGTTGATATGCAAAGTGCCCCGCCACCGCCGTTCCGATGACATTAACCATCAAGACGACGAGCGCGCTATTTGAGATGAACTCGCTCGTTATCCATCGAAGTGACGAACCAATCGCGCCACCCAGGAAAACGAGGATTATTGAGGTCAGGAAGAAGCCCGCTTAAATATTTTGGTTGATAGCCAGTTGATAAGAGAAATGATAAGGGCTGCAAAGATGGCTGACCAGAAATCTTCAACAGTTAGTAGGTCGCTCCATCTAGCGGTGAGGGAGATCATTGCAGCGTTGACGACAATGAGAAAGAGTCCAAGAGTGAGAATGACTGCTGGGAAAGTAAAGACTCTTACTAACGAGCCAATCGTCACATTGATCGCACCGAAGAGAAGGGCAATCCAGAAGTAACTCCAAGTACTGCCCTCTACTTTTATGCCAGGAACAAGTTGCGTTGCCACCCAAAAGGCGAGCGCCATAGAGGCCCAACGCAACAAAATCCGCATCGACTAGATGCCTTCCTTCTTTCGAATCTTCGAACCAAGCCAACGTAGCGGGTCATACTTCACGTCAACAACACGTTCCTTCATCGGAATAATCGCATTATCTGTGATCTTGATGTGCTCAGGACAGACTTCGGTGCAGCACTTAGTGATGTTGCACATCCCAAGCCCATGCTCTTCTTGCGCCATCTGCTTGCGATTTTTGATTGTGTCGAGTGGATGCATATCGAGTTCGGCCATACGGATGAAGAAACGTGGGCCCGAGAATGATTCTTTATTCTCCTCATGATCGCGGATGACGTGGCAGGTGTTCTGGCAGAGGAAGCATTCGATGCACTTTCGGAATTCTTGGCTTCGCTCTACATCGACTTGCTGCATCCGGTACTCGCCAGGCTTCAAATCTGCGGGGGGTTCAAACGCCGGAACTTCCATGGCCTTCTTGTAGTTATACGAGACATCTGTGACTAAATCCCTGATCACAGGAAACGCGCGTAGGGGGGTCACCGTGACAGTCTCGCCCTCTTCGAAAGAATTCATTCGAGTCATGCAGGCAAGGCGAGGCTTTCCATTGATTTCCATCGAGCATGATCCACATTTACCGGCCTTGCAGTTCCATCGGACCGCGAGATCTGACATCTGTGTCGCTTGAACGCGATGAATCACATCGAGGACTACTTCACCTTCGTTGACATCTACTTGGACATCCTTGAAGCCACCACTCTTTGAGTCGCCTCGCCAAATTCGGAAGTTGAACTTTCTAGCCATTCTCACTTACCGCCCTTCGCAAGTTCACCTTGGGTGAAGTACTTCTTCAATTCATCCACCTCAAAGAGGTCTAGGAGTTCATGTGGAAGCATGATCGCCTCTTCAGGGGCTACCTCTACTTTGGACCCATTCCAACGAGAGAGATGGTTGTACTGACGCCACTCAGGATCCATCTTCGGATAATCATCACGGGTATGCCCACCACGTGATTCTTTTCTGGCGAGCGCTGATTTCGCGATTGACTCAGAGACAAGAAGCATGTTCTCCAGATCAAGGGCAAGGTGGAAACCTGGGTTGAATACTCGTCCACCATCAGCGCGAACTTTTTCCGAGCGCTGCCTTATCGAATCTAACTTAACGATCGCATCAGCGAGCTCGGCCTCTGTTCTGATGATTCCAACGAGATCTTGAGTGAGGTTTTGAAGTTCCTGATGTAGCGAATATGGATTCTCCCCGCCAGATCCAGTAAATGGTGCATCTAGTCGAGACTTGGCACGCGAGATTTCGCCATCGGTGACCTTCGGCCTTTGACCTAGTGATTTCACATAAGCGGCTGCGCCAGCGCCAGCCCGCCGACCAAAGACAAGAAGATCGGAGAGTGAGTTACCGCCGAGACGATTCGAGCCGTGCATACCGCCAGCTACCTCACCTGCAGCGAACAAGCCTTCAACACCAACCGCAGCAGCAGAATCTGGGTCGACTTTGACGCCACCCATGACGTAGTGACAGGTCGGGCCTACCTCCATCGGTTCTTTCGTGATATCCACATCGGCCAACTCTTTGAACTGATGCCACATCGATGGAAGTCGGCGTTTGATTTCCTCGGCTGGTAGGCGAGAGGAGACATCAAGGAAAACTCCACCGTGTGGTGAGCCACGTCCTGCTTTCACTTCAGAGTTAATTGCGCGGGCTACCTCATCTCGAGGCAAGAGCTCAGGAGGCCTGCGGTTGTTGTTCTGATCCTTGTACCAACGATCGGCTTCTGCCTCATTATCTGCGTACTTATCCTTGAAAACTTCAGGGATGTAATCGAACATGAAGCGACGGCCCTCGGAGT
>VGAI01000055.1 GCA_016870815.1 Actinomycetota bacterium | reverse complement strand
AATCTTCGCTCTTCTTTATCTGCGATGTATCAAGTTCTCTGCCGGATGCCAGAGCGATGCGATCCCTATATCTACTTTCATCGCGTCCGCCCCTACATATTCGGTTGGCGAAACAATCCATCTCTTCCTGATGGCGTGGTTTACGAAGGAGTCGATGAATACAAGGGAGTGGGACAAAAGTTCCGAGGAGAGACAGGTGCACAGAGCGCGATAATCCCCGCAATGGATGGGGTCCTTGGAATCGAGCATGAGCGAGATGAACTTCGTGAGTACCTGATGGAGATGCGCACCTATATGCCACCAGCCCACGTGAAATTCATCGAGGCGGTTGAGGCGGGTCCATCAGTTCGGGCCTTCGCCAAAGAAGTGAAGCGACCAACTATTACCTCGTTGTTCAATACCTGCGTCGAGATAGTTGGGGACTTCAGGGCAAAACACCTTGAATATGCGGGCACATATATTCACGCTCAAGCCCAAGCGACCCCTGGAAATCCATCGGCTGTTGGTACCGGAGGCACACCATTTATGGTCTACCTTCGCAAACATCGCGATGAGACTAG
The DNA here is from genome assembly GCA_016870815.1 of Actinomycetota bacterium. Classification (GTDB taxonomy): domain Bacteria; phylum Actinomycetota; class Actinomycetes; order Nanopelagicales; family Nanopelagicaceae; genus SYAN01. Next base: position 5,834 of record VGAI01000055.1, on the reverse strand, counting down.
AGCTCAGCTGGTTTAAAAGTCTGCTTACTTTAAACATCCTAACTATCCTTCTCATGTGAGCACATCATTGTTAGTGAGATGGAGGGGGCTCTCTCTGCCTTCTCGAGTCGCTCTCTTTCTTCTCTCGGCGCTGGCAATACGTGAAGTGAGTCTGCGAACCGAGGGATTTCAATCTGGCCCCGTGCTCTGTATTTTTCGAAACCTAACTGGACTTCCTTGTCCATTCTGCGGGAGTACTCGATCGGTCGGACAAATCCTTCAAGGAGATTTTATAGAAGCTCTCGCTTTCAATCCGATTGGCTTCTTAGTGGCTGCACTCATAGTGATCATGACCGTTGCGCCAGCCACTATGGAGCGAGGCTCACAAACATTATCGAGATTATGGGAACGCCTCTCAAACCGTACTCAGGTGATCTCCGTGATTATGGCTATCTCACTTCTGTGGGCTCTCAACCTTCCGCGACTTATCTAACAAGTCCAACCAAGAACCCGATTAAGTTCTTCTAGCCAATTGATCAGCCTCTAACATAAACCACTAATGATCAAGTACTTGGGATCGAAGAAGAGATTGCTCCCTGTTCTAGGCGAGATTTTTTCCCGTACTGGGGCGAGAACGGCCCTTGATCTATTCACTGGAACAACGCGCGTGGCCCAAGAATTCAAGCGAAGAGGTGGATTTGTCACTGCTGTTGATCTCTCGCGATATTCCAAGATATTCGCAGACTGTTGGATTACTACAGATTCAAGCAAAGTCAATCTCAAAGAATTAAATGATGCACTGCTGCATTTGAGTTCGATTCCAGAAGAGCCGGGTTACTTCACCGAAACGTTCTGTATCAAGTCACGATTCTTCCAACCAAAAAATGGTGCGAAAGTTGATGCCATTAGAGAGGTAATCGAATCTCAATACAAGAATTCATCGCTCTTTCCAATCCTTCTCACCTCACTCATTCTCGCTGCTGATCGAGTCGATTCGACCACTGGACTTCAAATGGCCTACGTGAAAAGTTGGTCCCAACGCTCTTTTAATAATCTTGAGCTAAGAATTCCAGAACTTCTACTTGGTGGCGGCGAGGGTATTCAGGGTGATGCCTTATCACTTGCAGGGAAGTTGGGGGAGTTTGATCTTGCATATCTGGATCCTCCCTATAACCAACATCGCTACTTCGCCAACTATCACATCTGGGAGACGTTAGTCGCTTGGGATAAACCTGATCATTACGGGATTGCATGTAAGCGAATCGATACACGAGATGAATCCACAAAGAGTCGATTCAACGAGAAAGCAAATATGGCAAATTCGCTCAAGAAAGTGATAGATGAAGTTAAAGCTTCAACGATGATCATCTCCTATAACGATGAGTCATGGGTGACAAGCACTGAGTTGTTGGAGATGTGTTCGCGTTTTGAAGATGCACGATTGCTATCTTTTGACTCCAAGCGCTATGTCGGAGCACAAATCGGGATCTTCAATCCCTCAGGCAAGAAGGTTGGTGCCGTCTCCCATCTTCGAAATCAGGAGTGGGTCTTGGTGGCCGGTGACCGAAAGGTGGTTTCGGAGATCACGAAAGCAGAGTTTCCCGCCTCGCTTGCGCGATAGTCCTAGTTAAGAATGAGGGGGGTCTGTTAGAAACCACCCATTTCTCAGTAGAGTCCCCGCGTGGCATTGATCGAAATCCGCGGACTCGTAAAGGCTTTCGGTCCCGTCAAAGCAGTTGATGGGATCAATCTCGATATCGAATCTGGTGAGTTCATCACGCTCCTTGGACCATCTGGATCTGGCAAGACCACGGTTCTTCGTATGGTCGCAGGATTTGAAGATCCTGATGCAGGTCAAATCACACTTGATGGCAAGGACATCACTCATCTGGCCCCATTTGATCGAAACGTCAATACCGTGTTTCAGGATTATGCGCTATTCCCGCACATGAGTGTGCAAGAAAATGTGGAGTATGGCCTTAGAACTCGGAAAGTTCCAAAGGCACAGCGAGCGAAACAGGCATTGGAAGCAATCGAATCAGTCAAGTTGTCGCATACCGCCGATCGCCTTCCTCACCAACTCTCAGGAGGACAACGACAGCGAATCGCTCTCGCTCGCGCCCTCGTCTTACGACCGCAAGTACTTCTCCTTGATGAGCCACTTGGCGCACTCGATCGTCAACTTCGTGAAGAGATGCAAGTGGAACTCAAGAGAATCCAGCGTGATGCTGGAATCACTTTCATTTTCGTGACGCATGATCAAGATGAAGCGATGCGTATGAGCGATCGCATCGTTGTCTTCAATCACGGTCGCATAGAACAAGTCGGAACACCACAAGATGTCTACGAGCGTCCAGCAACAAGATTCGTGGCGGGTTTCCTTGGAGTTTCAAATCTTCTCGAGATACCCAGCGCACAAAGTGACACTTCGAAGGATGCAACTATCAGTATCAGGCCAGAGCGGATTCGGCTTGCTCCATCTAGTTATCAACAGAGATCCGGAGAGGTCGCACTTGGCGGGCGCATCTCTGAGGTTGCTTACCTCGGGTCAAACACGGTCTTTGTCGTCGAGACTGACACCGGCTCGCGAATAAGCGTCACAACGCTCAATCAAGAATTACCAACTCAAGGCGAAGGCTTTGGGACTGGTGATCGAGTTCTGGCAGTTTGGCAGGAGAGCCAAGCCGCTCAGATCTCTGGATGATCTGACCTCAGTCAGACGAAAGGAAGAAGATGAAAAGAAAGAAGCTAGCAGTGCTCAGCCTGCTCTCTGCCTCGGTCCTGATTCTCGGCGGTTGTTCGTCAGACGGAGACAGTTCAGGATTGAGCATTGAAGTACCCGATATCCCCATGCATGAAGCGATGGGAGAGTTCGAAGGTGAACTCAATATCGTCAACTGGTCAGGTTTCGTAGAGCCAGCTTGGACTGATGAATTCACAGCCCAAACTGGTTGCAAGGTAAACCCACGAGTCGCAGGTACCAGCGATGAGATGGTCACCTTGATGCGTACCGGCAATTACGACATCGTTTCGGCATCCGGTGATGCGGCGCTACGCCTCATCGTCGGTGGTGACGTTCAGCCTCTCAATATCGACTTGATCCCTAACTTCGGCGGCGAGATTGCCGAAGGAATGAAGGGCAATGTCTATGACACAGTCAATGGCAAGCCATACGGTGTGCCAATCGGCCGTGGCGCAAACTTGTTGCAATACAACTCAGATGTGACAGGTGGAGCACCAGAGAGTTGGGATGTTGTCTGGGAGACTGACAGTCCATATGCAGGGAAAGTCACTGCCTATGATGCTCCGATTTATATCGCAGATGCCGCTGTCTACTTGATGTATCACAATCCTGAACTCAACATCAAGAACCCATATTCACTTGATGCAGACCAACTTGCCGCTGCGATTGACCTGCTCAAGCAGCAGAATTCCATCATCGGTGAGTACTGGTCGGATCCAGTCGCACAAATCACCTCCTTCGTCGGAGGCAACACCGTTGTTGGAACCTCATGGGAGATCTTGAGGAAATTCGCCGCTAAGGAGAATCTCAAGACCACACTGCCAAAGGAAGGCTCAACTGGTTGGTATGACTCATGGTTGGTCAGCTCGACAACCAAGAACGTCAACTGCGCGTATGCCTGGATGGATTACACCAGCCGAGCAGATGTAAACGGTGCAATCGCCATGAACTTCGGTATGGCACCTGCGAACATCGCGTTCTGCGCGACAAGCGAGAAGGCCCAAGCTCACTGCGATGAATTCGCAGCAGAGGACGAGGAGTTCTTCAAGCAAGTTTGGCCATGGACTACACCAATCGAGACCTGCCTTGATGGTCGCACCGATGTGAAGTGCACAAGCTTCCAGGAGTGGACCAACGCTTGGCTTACCGTCAAAGGTTGATCAGTAAGTTCAACACCCTAGAACAAAAGTAAGGACTTCGGGGACCGAGCGATCGGTCCCCGAGGCTTCCCCGCAGTTGTTGCATGAAAATGTCTTAACTTCACTGACGAAGATTGATTGGAATGATGTCGACAGCAACTGAGAGTAGGCCGATCTCCACATATCTCTTCCGTCGTCCGCGAGTACGCCTCTTCTCACTCCTAGCACTTCCGATGACATGGATTGTCGGCGTCTACATCCTTTCGCTCTTCCTGCTTCTGATTACTGCATTCTGGTACGTCGATCCCTTCACCTCACTAGTACGCCCAGGATTCACACTTGATAATTTCCAGGCGGTCTTCACCGAGCCGGCCTACATTTCGACATCACTACGGACGCTTTGGATCGCGCTTGCGGTGACGATTCTCTCGGTGATCTTCGCAGTGCCACTCGGTCTCTACATGGCCAAGATCGCCCCTGCATGGCTTCGAAACGCCTTGGCGGTGGCGATCACACTCCCACTCTGGGCGGGCTATCTCGTCAAGATCATTGCAATGCGATTGGTCTTTACTGAAGAAGGTTTCTTCAACTGGTTGATGGCACCTTTCGGAATCAAAGGTCCTGGGTTCTCAATGCCGATTGTGATCTTGACCTTGACCTACCTATGGTTCCCATACATGGCGCTTCCGGTCTACACCGCGATTCGCCAGATTCCGACAAATCTCTTTGATGCATCGAGTGACCTTGGTGCTCGCGGGTTTATGACCATCTATCGCGTTGTCATTCCCTTGATTACACCAGCAATAATTGCGGGCTCTGTCTTTACTTTCTCGCTCAGTCTCGGCGATTACCTCGCGGCTCGATTCACCGGAGGCGCTACTCAGATGATCGGAAGCATGATTGCAGCAAACATCAATCTCAATCCACCCATGGCCGCGGCATTCTCCATGGTTCCAATCACCTTCGTCGTCATATATCTCATGGTCGCTAGAAGAACCGGATCTTTGGAGCGGATGTAGCGATGTTACGTCTATCGAGGGCGACGAAGGCATTTCTGCTGGTTGTGGTGGCAATCGTCTTGGTATTTATGTATGCGCCGCTATTCATTCTCATTCTCAATTCATTCAATGAGTCGCAGATATCAGGGTGGCCGATCGAGAGCTTCTCCACCAAATGGTGGATCTTTGCGAAGGATTATCAACCAATCCGCGCAGCACTCTTGAACTCTGTGTTGGTGGCTACGGGTGCAATGATCATCGCATCAATTCTTGGCACCTTAGTCGCCTTCGCACTTAAAGGATTCGAGTTCTTCGGTCGCGCGACGGTCAATCTCCTGGTTGTGCTACCAATAGCCCTACCAGGAGTAGTAACAGGTGTCGCGTTCAGCAATACCTACAGCAACTTCCTCTCACCAGCGGGATTCAATATCGGATATTTCGGGATGATCGTCGCCCATGCCACCTTCTGCATTGTGATGGTCTTCAATAATGTCTTTGCTCGACTCAAACGGATGAACCCTCATCTTCAAGAGGCCTCAGCAGATCTTGGAGCTGGGTTGTGGCAGACATTCCGTCTGGTTACTTTCCCTCAGTTCCGCACCGCATTTGTCGCGGGCGCTCTCCTTGCCTTTGCTCTGAGCTTTGATGAAGTTGTCGTGACTATCTTCACTGCTCCGCCAGGTGTAGACACTCTTCCACTTTGGATTCTCAAAGAGATGGCACGTCCTAATCAAGCGAGCGTCGTCAATGTTGTCGCCACTGTTGTCATTCTTCTATCGCTCATTCCCGTCTATATCTCCCAGAGATTGACACAGGAGAGGCAATGAAGCGCGAATCAACGATAGATCGCCCCTTTGATGCCCCGCGCCCAGATGAATATGCGCCCATTCCGAAGGCGATTAAACGATCAGATGCACGGCATCTAGATCTTCCACCCGGACCTAATCCACTCGCATCCGATTGGCTCACACTCAC
>VGAI01000054.1 GCA_016870815.1 Actinomycetota bacterium | reverse complement strand
AAGTCTTATCTGAGGTAAGGGCTAGAAGGGTTCAGCTTCAAGGATTGCGACGCTGATCTCTCGACCATTTGGCGCCTTGTAGCTGACCGTCTCGCCTACCTTCGCACCTAAAATCGCCGAGCCAAGTGGGGAGTTTTCGCTATAGACATCCAAATCTGTCGCAGCTATCTCTCGTGACCCGAGAAGAAATCGCATCTCATCTCCGCCAATATCTACCTTGATCTTCATTCCGACTCCCACAATCCCAGATTCACTTGACGGAGGCGTTCCGATGATTGCGTGTTCGAGCATATGGCGAAGCTGTCTGATTCGACCTTCCATCTTTCCTTGCTCTTCTTTCGCCGCGTGATACCCGCCGTTCTCTTTGAGATCTCCCTCGGCACGTGCCGCCTCAATTCGCTTGACGATCTCTGCACGTTTTGGCCCTTCGAGTTCTGCGAGTTCTGCAGCGAGTCGATCAGCAGCCTCCTGGGTGAGCCAGGTCTTGGTGGGCTCTTTGCTCATGGTCTGAAATTACCTGAGTTCGTCATTAACGCACATCGCAGGAGATCACATCGGCATTTACTGCCTGAATACGAGTCTCAATCTCGTTGGTCCGCACAACCTTGCCGATCGACTTGTTGGGTGTGAATCTATCTGTCCTTTCGCCCACGATGTTCTTCTCGAAGTCTCGGGCGACGAGTGTGCAGACCACGTCGAGGGAAGGTTCATTTCGCTCTAGGAGATAGGTGATAGAGATTTGTTGGTCATCGATGACTTGAAATGAGATCAGCTCATAGCGAATAGCGGGTTGACTGTGATATCCAGCGCTCCAGAGAAGCCAGGGAATTCCTACCATCGCAAAGATAGCCGCTGGAATCTTCCATCGACTTTGACCATCGATGTAGCGTTTTCCATAGCGAGCGCGCAGGAAGTCCTTCTCGTACTCAGGGCTGATCTTCATGGCGCGCTAGTTATACTCGCCTCATCATGGAAGAGACAAGTTATGACCCAGGAATCGCTGGTTCGATAGTCTTTTCAAGCCTCACTATCGCTGTGATCTTGCTTTTGATCTCGTTCTATCGCCGTTATAAGCGTATGCAACTTCGCGCACTAGCTGAGCAGAATCCACGAGAGCCACAACTTCAAGAGCGCGATCCTCGTGAAGACAGTCGTTAAACAGATCGCCTTTGCCCTAGTACTTCTCATCACAGCTTCATTGTTTGTCTCGCTAGGACTCTGGCAATGGTCTCGCGCTGGTCAACTTCAAGAACTCAAACGAGAGCTCGATGCGATTTCACAGATTGCACCGGTGTCATTGAATGAAATCCATCAGCCGCAGATTCCACTGGATGGAGCGATAGTCAATCGCAGAGTCGAAGTCTCGGGCCGCTACCTGATGGGCTTTAGGGCGCGAGGTCAAAGTGGGGGAGAGTATGAAGTGGCGCTGCTTGAAGTCTCTAACTCAAGATCGCCTGGAGCAATCTTGGTTGCCAGAGAAATTCTCGGAGAGAGTGATCTCGCTCTGCCCCGTGGTGAAGTAGAGCTCGTTGCCCGCATCCTCCCCGCCCAGCAAGAAGATTTTGATCCTAACGCCAGACTCACAGAACAAAGCGATGATTTAGTGCGGATTTCAAGTGCGCTCTTAGAAGGACAGGTTCAGATTCCACTCTATGACGGTTACCTCCTGCTTCAATCGGAGAAGAGCGATGGAGTCGCATCGCAGCTTCGAGTGATTCCAGACCAGTTAGCAAGACCTACGGTCCCTGGCTACTACTGGCAGCACATCGCCTACGTGGTGATCTGGTTTCTCATGGCGGTAGTCACGCTTTACCTGCCTTTTTATCAGCGAAGGCGAACTAAACTCCTTTCATCGGGTGGCGAAGATAGAGAAGGTGGGCGTTATGAGCGCAATTGAGAAATCGATGCATGGGGTGTTCACTCGCTTCCGAGTGATGGCCGTTATTGCAGGAGTGATGTCTCTGCTGCTCTGGTTCGTGGATTTACCGGTTGTTTACCTCATCGATAATCCTTCACTCAAAGAGCAGGTCTCTTGGATCCCCTACCTTCATGGATACACCTATCCCTTCTATGTATTGACGGCGATTCACCTGGCAGCGAAGATGAGGTGGAGCGTGCCGAGGATGATTGCCCTGATTCTTGCCGGAACGCTTCCAGTCGCGTCATTTATTGCGGAGCGTCGTCTAGCTAAATCAGTCGCCAAAAATTTGTCGTAGCCCTTAGTGGTTACTCATCTCCCACTCAGTGGGTTGAGCGAAATCGGCGTGGCTCCAGTCTTTGGCCCAGCGCTGGAATTATCTTTCTCCCTATAACTACATCGCTCCTTATTCCCACCACGAGAGGGAGACCTTGAACGCTCAATCTCGGATCACTTACATACTAGATACCAGCGTCCTCCTCGCAGATCCAGGCGCTATCTACAGATTTGCAGAGCACTTGGTCATCATTCCGATCGCGGTCATCGGAGAACTTGAGAGCAAGAGAGACCATCCAGAACTTGGTTATTTCGCAAGAAGCGCGCTCCGTGCCCTTGATGACCTTCGAATCAAACATGGACGTCTCGATGAATCACTTCCGCTCAATGACTTAGGCGGCCAACTCTCAGTCGAGCTCAATCACGCTGATATCAACACATTGCCAAGTGGCCTGCTCCGTGATGGGACCAATGATTCAAGAATCTTGGCTGTGGCGAAGAACCTAGCCAGTGATGGCAGAGAAGTTGTCTTGGTGACCAAGGACCTACCACTTCGAGTCAAAGCATCCTCAGTTGGCGTTGAAGCAGAGGAATATCGCGCAGAGCTAGCACCAAGCTCTGGTTGGACCGGCATGGAAGAGATTGCAGTCGCTGGTTCACTTATTGACATGCTCTACAAGTCCGAGGTCGTTGATTCTCCGGAGGTCGCAGACCTTCCCTGTCATACCGGCGTCGTGCTCCATTCAGAGAAGGGATCAGCGCTAGCTCGCGTCACGGCCGATCAGAGACTCGCACTTGTTCGTGGCGATCGATCAGCTTTTGGTTTGCATGGTAGGAGCGCGGAGCAACGAGTCGCACTCGATATCTTGCTTGATAATGAAGTGGGCATCGTCTCGCTAGGAGGCAGGGCAGGAACTGGAAAGTCAGCTCTTGCACTTTCAGCAGGGCTAGAGGCAGTGATGGAGCGGCGGATTCATAAGAAGGTAGTTGTCTTCCGCCCGCTCTATCCAGTCGGTGGCCAGGAGCTTGGTTACCTGCCAGGCAGCGAGGGCGAGAAGATGTCGCCATGGGCGCAAGCTGTCTTTGACACCCTCGGCGCGATCGTCACACCTCATGTCATTGAAGAGATTCTTGATCGGGGTCTGATTGAAGTTCTACCCCTCACCCATATCCGCGGACGCTCACTCCATGACTCCTTTGTTATCGTCGACGAGGCGCAGTCCCTCGAGCGAGGCGTACTTCTGACCGTCCTCTCTCGAATCGGTCAGGGTTCCCGAGTTGTGCTCACTCACGATGTCGCTCAGCGGGACAATCTTCGGGTCGGGCGCCATGACGGCGTCGTCGCCGTGGTCGAGTCGCTGAAGGGTCATCCACTCTTTGCCCACATCACTCTGACCCGAAGCGAGCGCTCGCCGATCGCCGCCCTCGTCACTGAGATGCTGGAAGATCCGATTCAGCGAGCGATCTAAGCCGCCTTTCACCGCGGCTCGGGTGTTTCGGGCTCATAGAACTGCTCCAGTAAATCCCACAACGACAATTCAGGCATTTCGGACTTTCCACAGTCTGACCTGCGGTTTTCTTCCTCCACAAAATTGAGTGAGGAAAAATTCTGTCGCCATACCCCACCTTAGATTTGCGACCCCTCGACCCCTTTGTCACCCTAACAACCTTCCCTTTGATTAATGACCCTCTTTTGGAGGGTCGATAGGTCATGGCAAGAGTGGTCAGGCAAGGCGAAGAGTGAAGGAGGTGGGGTATGGCAAGGATGAAGCGTTTTGCTGCGGTTGCAGCTTTCACTTTCCTCTTCCTTCAGGTGACTGACTCCTCCCACGCCTCGGTGACCCTCGAACTCTCTGCCGCTGTGACGATCGAAGAGTTAGCTCAGAACCCATGGAAGGACTCATGGCTTCGAGCAGCCGAGATGGACCTGCCGGCGCTCATGGTTTTCGTTGATGCCAAGTCGGGTATCAGGGCGGCCGACCTTCAGGCGGTAAGCATCCTGGCGACGCGAATCTTCCAAGCTCGAGAGCCGAAAGGAGCTCGCGCCGCAGGTAGAGAGATAGCCAAGGCCAAGTACGGGTGGGGTAGTTACCAGTTCGAATGCCTTAACACGCTCTGGACCAAGGAGAGTCATTGGAACTTTAGGGCTCGCAATCCCCGGACCGGTGCATACGGAATCCCACAAGCGTTGCCGGCGATGAAGATGCAGATCAAAGGCGAGGACTGGCGGACCAATCCTCTAACTCAGATCTCTTGGGGTCTTCATTACATTGATGTGCGTTACGAGACGCCCTGTAAGGCGCTCAAGAAGTTCAAGCGCTCGCGCTACTACTAGTAGAACTTCTAGGAATTTGGTCCAGGAACTTGGTCCAGGAATTTACTCTCAAGGAAAACCTAGACGCCAGGCTTCTTCCCGATTGAAAAAGGTTTACTAGTCTCGGCGAAGAAATCATTCCCCTTGTCATCGACAACGATGAAGGCAGGGAAGTCTTCGACCTCAATACACCAGATAGCTTCCATTCCTAACTCTTCATAATCGATAACTTCTACCTTCTTGATGCAATCTTGGGCAAGCCTTGCAGCTGGCCCACCGATTGAACCTAGATAGAAGCCACCGTGTGACTTACAAGCGTCGGTCACCGCTTTAGAGCGATTGCCTTTGGCAATCATCACCAACGATCCACCGTTTTGTTGGAAGAGATCGACATATGAATCCATACGACCCGCTGTTGTTGGTCCAAAGGATCCAGATGCATAGCCAGCCGGCGTCTTCGCAGGACCCGCGTAGTAGACGGCGTGATCTTTGAAATAGTCAGGAAGCGGTTTTCCAGAATCAAGAAGTTCTTTCAGCTTCGCGTGAGCGAGATCTCGGGCGACGACCATAGTTCCGCTGAGGGCAAGTCGTGTCTTGATCGGATGTTTCGAGAGCGTGGCACGAATCTGATCCATTGGTTGATTGAGATCAATTTTTACGACCTCGCCTTCGAGCTGAGCATCGTTGGTCTCAGGCATGAACTGAGCGGGGTCGCGCTCTAATTGTTCAATGAAAACACCATCTTTGGTGATTTTTGCCTTCGCCTGTCGATCTGCGGAGCAGGAGACGGCAATCGCAATAGGTAGCGAGGCGCCATGTCTTGGTAATCGAACGACTCTCACATCGTGACAGAAATATTTCCCACCAAATTGGGCCCCGATACCGAGAGTTTGCGTGAGTTGATGGATCTCTTTCTCTAACTCGAGATCTCTAAATGCTCTTCCGGTCTTTTCATTTCCAGTTGTTGGAAGGGAATCGAGGTACTTGGTGCTGGCGAGTTTGGAGACTTTAAGGGTGTGCTCGGCACTCGTGCCACCGATGACCACCGCTAGGTGATAGGGCGGACAGGCTGCGGTGCCGATTGAGCGTAAATTCTCATTGAGCCAGTTCATCAAACTAGTGGGGTTAAGGACTGCCTTCGTCTCTTGGTAAAGGAAGGACTTATTGGCACTTCCACCGCCTTTTGCGATGAAGAGAAATTCGTATTCCTCGGCATGATCGGATGAGGAGTAGATCTCGATCTGTGCCGGGAGGTTGTTTCCAGTGTTCTTCTCCTGCCACATCGTCACTGGGGCAAGTTGTGAATATCGAAGATTGAGTGAGGTGTAGGCGTTGAAAATGCCTCGTGAGATAGTCACCTCATCTTTTTCTGTTGTGAGAACTTGTTGGCCCTTCTTAGCCATAACCAAAGCAGTACCAGTGTCCTGACACATCGGAAGGACTCCACCTGCTGAGATGTTGGCATTCTTCAAAAGGTCTAGTGCGACGAAACGATCATTGGCCGAACTCTCCTGATCTAGCAAGATGGAGGAGAGTTGTTGCAAATGTTCGCGACGTAGAAAATGGTTGATGTCGTGGATTGCGACTTCAGTGAGTTTCTCGATTGCCTCAGGTGAGACTTTCAAGAAGGTTCTTCCCTCTGCCGTGAAAGTAGAGACTCCATCGATATCTAGCTTTCGATACTGAGTCGCATCGTCGCCGAGCGGTAGCAGGTCTTCGTAGATGAACTCAGGCATCTTCGTCCTTTTCAGCGGAACTCGATTTGGACGCTGCTTTCAAGGATCCTTTCGCCGCGCTTGCCTTCGCGATCTTGGCTTTTGCTCCTTCAAGCCACTCTTCACAGATCTTCACTAACTCTTCGCCACGTTCCCAGAGCTTGAGGGACTCTTCAAGACCTAGCTCGCCACCTTCTAACTCAGCTACGACTTCAGCCAACTCTTCCCGAGCTTCTTCGTAGGAGATGCGCT
>VGAI01000053.1 GCA_016870815.1 Actinomycetota bacterium | reverse complement strand
TCACTCGAATGTAGAAGAAAGCAGCAATCGCACTCGAAAGGACGCCTACGATCACAACTGATTGCAGACCACCCTCATAGGCAGCACTGAATATCGAAAACTTCCCAATAAAGCCCGAGGTGAGCGGGATACCCGCAAAAGCCAGCAAAAACAGGGCAAAAAGCGATGCCATCGCTGGGGACTTCTTTCCGAGTCCAGCCCAACGATTCAAGTCAGTCACTTCTCCTTGACCATCACGAATCAACGTGACGATGCCGAAAGCACCAAGGGTTGCGACGCCATAAGCGAAGAGATAGAAGAGTGAACTTTCAAGGCCCGCTTTGTTGAATGCGACGACTCCTGTTAAAAGGAATCCAGCATGAGCGATTGATGAATAGGCGAGCATTCGCTTCACATCACGCTGAGCGATCGCAACAATTGATCCGAATGCCATAGTGATGATCGCAACTCCGGTGAGGATTGGTTGCCATTGCCAGAGCGCGCCATCCAACACGGTATAGAAGATGCGAAGTGTTGCAAGGAACGCTGCTATTTTTGTTGCAGCAGCCATAAATCCGGTAATCGGAGTTGGCGCACCTTGATATACATCAGGTGTCCATGCATGGAATGGCACTGCGCCCACTTTGAAGAGCAATCCAACAGAGAGAAATACGATTCCGATCAAGAGAATCACATCGTTGCCAGCTGAGGCAAGAACTGCATTTCTGATTTCAGGGAAGGTGATGGAACCAGCGTATCCATAGAGGAATGCAGCTCCGAAGATAAAGAAAGCAGAGGAATAGGCACCTAGCAAGAAGTATTTGAGGGCTGACTCTTGCGAGAAGAGTCTTCGCCTTCTTGAAAGGCCGGCCATCAGATAGAGCGGGAGCGAGAGGACTTCTAGTGCTACGAAGAGGGTGATCAGATCACTCGCTGCCGGAAAGAGCATCATCCCTGAAATCGAGAAGAGCATGAGTGGGAAAATCTCAGTCTGCTGCTTACCGGAAGCGATGGCTCGCTTCTCTTCCTCTGATCCAGGAAGTGCTGAAGCCTCTGGTGCAAAGGAGTCCACATCCAAGAGAAAGAGAAGAGCAAGGAGGGAGAGGAGTAGAAGGCTTCCTTGAGCGATGATTACTGGACCATCAATAACGACCGACCCGATAGCCGCAGTCGTAGTGACAGTCTCTCGATTAGCAATCACTTGAAAGAGCGCAACGAGCAAGGTGGCAGGCGTGAGAAGTGAGTGAACAAAGCGGCGCATTGTGGGCTTCACAAAGGCCTCAACTAGTACCCCGATCACCGCGCCGATGAAGACGATGACGATCGGCAATAGTGCGCCGTATTCCAGGGTTGGTGTGTTGAAGACAGTCATTAGCGCTCACTCCCCACGGTCGGTACTGGATCTGTGAAGCCAACCTTGGCAATGGTCGTCTCTGCGACCGGATTGATGAGATCAAGGGCTGGCTTGGGGTAGAAGCCGAGAAGAACAATGAGCGCGATCACCGGAGCGATCGCGAGCTTCTCTCGAAGGTTGAGATCAGTGAGGTTCTCATTGCCTGGAGTGGTCGGGCCATGAAGTGTTCGCTGTACCGGAATGAGAATGTAGAGCGCTGCAAGGATGATTCCGAAACCACCTAAAACTGCGGCAACCGGATAACGGGTATAGGTACCGACTAAGACCAGAATCTCACTGACGAAACTTGAAAGACCGGGAAGTGCGAGTCCTGAAAGCCCCGCGATGAAGAAGCTCCACGCAAGAACGGGAGTGACTCGTTGTAGCCCACCGAAATCAGCAATCATCGAAGAACCGCGACGTTTGATCATCCATCCTGCAACGAGGAATAGCGCGGCAGTTGAGAAACCGTGATTGACCATATACAAGGCCGCTCCCGCGTGACCCTGAGTAGTCATCGCAAAGATACCCATCACGATGAAACCGAAGTGAGAGATCGAAGTGAAAGCAATCAGTCGTTTGATCTCCTTCTGACCAATAGCGAGGAATGCGCCATAGATGATCGAAATCACTGCAAGAGTGATGATCAGAGGCGTGAATGTCTTCGATGCATTGGGAAAGAGCTCCAAGCAATAGCGAATCATCCCGAAGGTGCCGACCTTGTCGAGGACACCTAGAAGAAGAACTGATGTACCTGGAGTTGCTGACTTCGCAGCATCGGGTAGCCAGGTATGAACCGGCCAGAGCGGGGCTTTGATCGCAAAGGCAATGAAGAAACCGAGGAAGAGAAGATGTTCAGTGGTCGAGCTCATTTCAAGGCGAGAAAGCGCCGATATATCGAAAGTCTTTCCTATCTGGTCATTGGCCATCACATAGAGGCCGATCATTGAAGCGAGCATCAAGAGGCCACCAAAAAGGCTATAGAGCAAGAATTTCACCGCAGCCTGAATTCGCTCAGCTGAGCCGTACCCACCGATGAGGAAATAGACCGGAACCAGCATCGCTTCGAAGAAGACATAGAAGAGGAAGAGATCAGTCGCAGCGAAGACTCCGATCATCATCGTCTCGAGGACGAGAATCAGAATATAGAAGGTCTTTGCACTCCACCGACCGCTCTCTGCTTCATCCCACCCAGCCAAGATCACAATTGGAACCAGGATCACGGCAAGAAGAATCAACACGAGCGAGAGTCCGTCGACACCAACACCATAGGTGATGCCAAAAGTGGGAATCCACTCTCGACTCTCGACAAATTGGAAACCTGGCCGATCAATCTCAAAACCAACTGCAACAAGGATCGCGTAGAGGGCGGTGATAATCGAAGTAATCAGTGCGACTAACTTTGCTCGCCTCGCATCACTCTTTCCAAGAGTCGCAACAACGAGTGCACCAAGAAGTGGCAAGATTCCGAGGATAGTTAGCACGCTCATGCCGTGATCACCCATATCGCCGCGATAAGTACCGCTACACCAAGAAGAATCAAGAGCGCATAATTTCGAACGTAACCACTCTGAATCGAACGAAGTCCACGCGCACTACCGAGCGCGGCACCAGCTACGACTCGCACCCCGCCATCGATGACCTTCTCATCGGTAGCAACCAATACCTTGGTAAGTCCCTGTCCTGGGCGCATCAGCACCGCCTCATTGAAGTCATCCTGCAAGAGGTCACGACGTGCCACCTTGGTAAAGACTGAAACTTTCTCAGGGGCAGTGCTCGGAATTTCACCGCGATACTTCGCGATCGCAATCGCCACACCAATGACGACCGCCGAAAGAGCAAGTGTGGTGACAGTGCTATGTGAGAGGAATTCCTCATGGCTATGCCCATGCTTATCAACCACTGGTTTTAGCCAATATTCGAGCCTTTTCCCGCTATAAAGGAGGAACCCTGAAGCGATTGAGCCGATTGCAAGCAGGACCATCGGACCCCACATCAGGAATGGCGATTCATGAGGATGAGCATCATCGCTCCAACGCTTCTTACCGAGGAAGGTCATCATGAAGACGCGCGTCATGTAGAAAGCAGTAATCACTGCACCAAGGAGTGTGAGCGAACCGAAGATGATTCCTTTGCTGCCGCCGAGATTGAAGGCTGCTTCGATGATCTTGTCTTTAGAGTAGAAGCCAGCGAATGGTGGTACTCCGATTATCGCAAGGTAACCAAGACCAAATGTCACTGTCGTGATCGGCATATATCGGGCAAGGCCGCCATAGCGACGCATATTCACTTCATCATTCATGCCATGCATCACAGAACCTGCGCCGAGAAACATTCCTGCTTTGAAGAAGCCATGGGTGAGAAGATGCATGATCGCGAAGGCGTAACCGATAGGACCAAGACCCGCCGCGAGAACCATGTATCCAATCTGTGACATCGTTGAAGCTGCGAGTGCCTTCTTGATGTCATCTTTCGCCATACCGATGATGGCACCAAAGATCAATGTGATCGCGCCTACCAATACAACGACGAACTGCGCCGTCGGGGCATTATCAAAGATGAAGTTGGATCGAACAATGAGATAGACACCTGCAGTTACCATCGTTGCTGCATGAATCAGAGCTGATACCGGAGTCGGACCTGCCATTGCATCGCCAAGCCACGATTGCAGTGGGAATTGCGCAGATTTACCTGCCGCTGCAAGCAGAAGCATTAGACCAATCGCCACCATCGCAGCCTGTGATGCAGACTCTGCCTGCTCTTCAATCCCTTTGAATGTGACCGTGCCAAAGACGGCGAAGGCGATCATGATGGCAATCGAAAGTCCAAGGTCACCAACGCGGTTGGCCACAAATGCCTTCTTCGCAGCGGTCGCGTACTCAGCCTTCTTGTTCCAGAACCCAATAAGCAGATAAGAAGCGAGTCCGACGCCCTCCCAGCCCACATAGAGATTGAGGAAGGAATCTCCCAGCACGAGTAGGAGCATCGCCGCGATAAAGAGGTTGAGATAGGCAAAGAAACGACGTCGATCAGGATCTTCTGCCATATAGGCGATGGAGTAGATATGTATCAAGGTTCCAACGCCGGTAATGAGTAGGACAAAGCAGATGGAGAGTTGGTCCAAGAGAAGCGCTGCGTCGACTTGAAATGAGCCGACCGAGATCCAGGTAAAGACTTTCTGATGGATTGCCCTCGAATACTCATCTCTTCCCACCATCGCAAGAAGTTCGATGAGGCCAAGAATGAAAGTCGCACCAGCAACCGCGGTGGCGAGGATGTGACCCCAGCGATCTGCTCTCCGGCCAAGAAGAAGCAGGAGGGCCGAACTAATAAGAGGAAGCGCTACAAAATAGACCAAGTTGTTACTCGTCAAAGTGATTGTGGATTCCATCGATTATCGCCTCAACAGACTTGCATCATCAACTGATGCAGAGCGACGAGATCGGTAGATCATCACGATGATCGCAAGTCCAACTACGACTTCACAAGCCGCTACGACCATGGTGAAGAAGGCAACCATCTGTCCTTCAAGGTTGCCATTGATTCGAGCGAAGGTAACGAAGGCAAGGTTCGCTGCATTAAGCATCAATTCAATGCACATGAACATGACGATTGCATTGCGTCGGATTACGACGCCAACGGCACCGATCGTGAAGAGAATCGCAGAGAGGTAGAGGTAGTAGGAGATATCCATTTACCGGCCCTCGAAATCCTTATCGGCCTCATTGGCCTGAGGGAGTTGATCAAGAGCGTACTTGCCACCATCGATCACATCTCCACGCGCCTTTAACGTCTTGGAGACGGATAGTTCAGATGGTGTTCCATCTGGCAAAAGCGCTGGCACGTCGACTGCATTATGTCGAGCAAAGACCCCGGATCCTGGAAGACCGGCAGCAGTGCCGAGTGATTCACCACGGAATCTAGCAAGAGACTTCACTCGCTGGGACTTCTGCGCATCAGCGCTCTTCTGTGAATGAGCAAGGACCATCGCTCCGACTGCTGCCGTGATCAAGAGCGCAGAGATGAACTCAAAAGCCCAGACATATTTTGTGAAGAGCAGGCTCGCGATTCCTTCGACATTTCCATAGTTATTCATCACTTCGATACCGGCAGCATCACGACCAAGTGACGCCCGAGAGATCAGCGAGACGAGAAGAAGTGCGATACCAACCGATGCAGTGATCGCAATCGGTCTCACTCCCCTGAGATTCTCTTTCAATGAATCTGATGAATCAACGCCTACCAACATCAAGATGAAGAGGAAGAGCATCATCACCGCGCCGGTGTAGACCACCACCTGAACCACACCAAGGAATGCAGCGCCATTTGCGATGTAGAAGATTGCAAGTGTGATCATGATCCAGGCCATCAATAGCGCAGCATGGACAGCTTTCTTCACCACCAATATGCCAAGCGCTGCCAGGACCGCGATTGGCGCCAGGATGTAAAACTGAACCGCTTCAGGGGTTGCGGTCTGTCCTACCTCAAAGGCAAGTTGGTTCATCGATTGGTCTCCGCGACATTTTCCTGAAGTGGGCTCGCACCAGGGACCTCACCTCGGTAATAAGTATGGTGATCTGCATCTGGATACATCGGATGAGGCGGAGGCAACATTCCGGCACGAAGTGGAGCTAAGAGATCTTCTTTCTCAAAAATCAACTTCCCGCGATCGTTATCTGCGAGTTCATATTCGTTAGTCATGGTGAGCGCTCGAGTCGGACAAGCTTCGATGCAGAGGCCACAGAAGATGCAGCGCAGATAGTTGATTTGGTAGACCTTGCCGTATCGCTCACCTGGTGAATAACGAGCAGCCTCGGTATTGCTCTCACCTTCGACATAGATCGCATCAGCGGGGCAGGCCCAGGCGCATAGTTCACAACCAATGCACTTCTCGAGCCCGTCAGGATGGCGATTGAGTTGATGTCGACCATGAAAACGTGGCGCAGTCGGTTCTTTCACTTCCGGATATTCGACCGTGTTTACTTTCTTGAACATGGTTCGGAAAGTGACCCAGAAACCTTTGAGTTGATTGAAAAGGCTCGCAGCACCTTTATCGGTGACTGGCGCTACCTCACTCTCTGCCTTTCGAAGCGGCGCAACCTCATCGGATTGCCGTGGACTGAGTTCATTACTCATCGCGCTCACTCCTTTCACTACTTTCTG
>VGAI01000052.1 GCA_016870815.1 Actinomycetota bacterium | reverse complement strand
AGCGTCACATGTTGAGCCTTGCCATCTTTGACTGCAACGTCGACGACCACGAGCCCGGCAGGGGTATCGAGTTTGATTGTTGTGACCGGCTCAGTAACTGCGACCAACCCTCGCTCAACCAGAACTGTGGCGACGCCAATGGTTCCGTGGCCACACATAGGAAGACATCCCGATACCTCTATATATACAACTCCCCAATCAGCATCGGGCCTGGTGGGTTTTTGCAAGATTGCCCCGCTCATCGCCGAATGCCCCCGTGGCTCGTACATCAACCACTTTCGAAATCCATCGGAGTTAGCCATGAAGTGGGCACGACGCTCAAACATCGTCGCGCCTGGAATCTCGCCAAATCCATCAACGACGACGCGAGTCGGCATGCCCTCGGTATGGGTTTCGACCGTGCGAACTGACCTCACGATCTTGCTCAAGCGTTGAAGGCCTTCTTGAAGTGGAGATATTGCTGATGCAACTTTTCCCTATCTTGAGAAGGCAGAGGAAGACGAGGCAACCTTGTCGGACCGCCGTAGCGACCTTCGAACTCCATCGTCGCTTTGATCGCCTGGATGAATTCCTTCTGGCTATCCCAATGAAAGAGATCATGAAGCGCTGCATAGAGTGGACGGGCTCGCTCGAAATCGCCAGCGAGTACCAAGTCATAGACCAACTTGGATTCACGTGGCAAAGCATTGGTGAATCCTGCGATCCAGCCTGAGATTCCCCCCGTTGCAAGTTCAACAAGTACATCATCTGCACCAACGATTACCTCGACGCGAGGCGCCAACTTATGTATCTGCCAGACTCGACGAACATCGCCAGAGAATTCTTTGATTGCTACGACATTTGAAACTTCATCAGAGATTTTTCCAAGGAGTGCTGGGGTGAGATCGACCTTGGTATCGAATGGATTGTTATAGGCAATGATGTCGATTCCTGCTTTAGAGACCTCTTTATAGTGAGCGATGACTTCGTCATCGCTGGCTCGGTAACCAGTCGGTGGCAACAACATGACCGCGGATGCTCCTGCGCCTTTGGCATGCTCGGCCCATTCGCGAGCCTCGCGAGCGCCATAGGCCGCAACTCCAGGCACTACTTGAAAACCTTTCGGAGCTGCTTCAATCGCCGTCGTTACCATCTTCATTCGCTCTTCGCGGGTCAGCACTTGGTACTCACCTAGTGACCCATTAGGAATCACACCGAGAGTTCCAAAGGATGCAAGCCACGCAACGTGTTTGCCATAACGGTCATAATCGATCGATAGGTCTTCACGAAACGGAGTCGCTGTCGCGGTCAGGATTCCCTGCCAAGGCTTTCTACTCATCGCTTTTCTACCTATCACTTTCACTAAAGTCTTTACTCTGGTTTCGAGCCATCATGTTAGTCGGAAAGTCCGCCGAGCGTCACTACCCCACCTATCGGACGGACCGTCTCTCGATTCGGATCGCTCGCACTCTTTCCATCACTGCGAACAAAGTCGATGATTTCCTTGACATTGCGTTGGCAGATTCTTCCCTGACATAGACCCATCCCAGCTCTGGTGAAGAGCTTTGCAGTTCGAGCAGAATCTGCACCAAGTTGATGAGCTGATTCTTTTATCTCACCAGCAGTAACTTCTTCGCAACGGCAGACAATATCTGCGTCGTCGAGGGATTCAACCCAGCGATTAGAGACCGGATAAATCTTAGTAAGTCCTCGTGTAAAAAGTCTCTGCCTCACTCTTCGCCACTTCAATAATGGTGATCTCCTCTGCAAGAGATCTCGCGCTGCGATGGCACCTTCAGTAATAGCTAACTCATGGCCGCCTATTCCGGTGATCTCACCTGCCGCCCAGATGCCATCAATTGATGTTCTCTGATTCGCATTGACGACCACGACTACATCTCCACTGAGTTCTCGTCGCTCAAGGCCAAGGATGCTTGCGAGAGTCATATCTGGGATAAAACCAAATGAGGTCGCAACGAGATCGCCGGGCAGGAATTCCACTCCTCGCTCTGGCCTGAGATCACTTCTCACTCTGGCTACATTGAGTCCGACAATCCCCCCAGCTTCTATCTTCACCCCTCGCACCATTCGCTTTGAAATCCGCTTAACACCATTGACTTTCATAAAGATCAAAAAGCCACAAGCTTCAAAGATCTTGCTGGGATTTAAGAGGAATGCCAGCGAGTTTCGCCACCATCGAGTCATGCTCTGAGCTTCAATAATGGTTACCTCAACCTCGGTGCCCATCTTCTTCGCAGTTTCCTTGATTGACTTAGCAACCGGCATGGCAAAGACGCCACTGCCTACGATACATATTCTCTTCCCGGGTATCACCTGATACTCCTTGGCAAGGCTCTGTAGCGCACCTGCACTCATGACTCCTGGAGCAGTCCAATTCTTAAATGGCAGAGTTCGCTCACTCGCACCCGTTGCGATGATGATCTTCTCTACCTCTACCGATGATGTGACATCACCAACGTTTGAGGCGAGATGAATACGAAAACCACCTTCGAGCTTTTCTATCTGCCAGACTGTTGAAGCGAGATGCCAAGTGATTTCATGGGACTGAGCAGAATTTTTCCTTGGATCAAAGTCAATGGCAGGAAATTCACTTCCTTCTTGATGGCGCCAATACTGCCCACCAATACGTACCTGAGAGTCGATCATCTCAATTTTCAATGACTGTGAAGAAGTTAGAAGTTGGTGAAGTGCTGAAAGTCCTGCAGGTCCGGCTCCGATGATTGCGACCCCATTTACTGAAGCTGCTGAATCTAAAGAATCTCCTGAAGATCTCGCACTCACTACGCCTTTCCTGCACCTTCTTGAAACTCGACCTGCATGCCTTGCTTCGCAGGTACAAGACATGCGCGTTGATTTGCTTTCCCGTCGATGATGACGAGGCAGTCAAAGCATTGGCCAATGCCACAGAAAATCGAACGCTCTTGCCCCGCGAAGCGAGTTCGCCGTAGCGCTCTATATCCACTTCGAATCAGCGCAGCAGCAACGCTATCTCCAGATTGAAAATTGATACCGTCTCCATTGAAGGAGAAGCTCTTCGCCATCTCAGCGCACCCCAGCTAGCTGAAAACGAGCAGGTGAGAATGGCGTGGGATCGATAAGTGGCTTCACTCCTTGGATCAGCTCAGCGATTAACTTGCCACTCGCTGCTGAAAGGCCAATCCCGGCACCTTCATGGCCCGCGCAGTGATAGAGACCTTTGATCTTGCTATCAGGCCCAATCACTGGCAGATGATCTGGTGAGTATGGACGAAAGCCGTTGTAAACCCTCAGAAGTTGCGCATCCTTCAATACGGGAAAGAGTGAAGTCGCTTGGCGCGCCAACTTCTTTATCACAGGCACACTCATCGATTTGTCATAACCCACACGTTCACGACTCGCTCCGATCAAGATCGTGCCACTCTTCGTCCCCTCAATGACAGTTGACGTCTGAAGGTCTGCATCGCTACTTGCGACATTATCGACATAATCTGAGTCATAGACCTTATGAAAGACATACTGTGGAAGTGGAGCTGTAACGAGAATGAACCCACGGCGCGGCATTATTGGAAGATCAGAGCCTGCACGCTTTGCTATCTCGCCAGCCCAGGTCCCTGCTGCATTGATGATATGAGTGGTACGAAAGATCATGTCAGGAGTTCTTATCGAAAGAGCACCATCACTCTCTTCAATCTCTAGGACTTCTTGCCTGGCAATAACCTTTCCGCCACGACGTTGAAAGTCTTGAAGAATCCGCGCCGCAGCAAGCATCGGTTGACATTGCGCATCTTGCGGATAATGGACTCCGTATTTGATTTCAGGTGAGATAAATGGTTCGAGTTTCGAAAGTGCGATTTGATCAACTTCTCTTGCATCGACACCTACCCTGCTCTGCGATTCGGCTAAATCGTGGAGAGGTTTGGGGTTGCTTCTTGCTACGGAGACTCCGCCCTTGGCCACAAGTTCGAATGAGTCCCCTACGCGCGCTCCTACTTCAAACCAGAGTTCTCGTGAGATGAGTGCCAGATCAAGTTCTGGACCCGGACTCTTATCCGAGACCATGATGTTTCCTTCGCCGGCGCCGGTGGTTCCACTCGCTACTGAATTTCTATCAATAACGATGGTTCGAAGTCCTGAAGCGATTGCATAATGGGCACACATCGCCCCGACGATTCCTGCACCAATGATGACCAGATCCGCGCCAATCTCCTCTCTTGCCGAAGTGGAAACATGCGCCATGCCCGAAAGTCTGCCAGAGGGTCAAATTCACGGGGCGTAACGAAAAAGTTACCGCTCACAGGTTGCTCGATTTACTCGCCATCTGGTCAAGGACCCCCGACTCACCCTAGGGTAGCCCCTGCATCAGGGGGTGACCCCTGGTGAAACCTAGGAAAGGTATACCTCTTACATGAAAAACAAATCTGCAAAGATTGCAATTGTTGCTATCGCAACCGCTGCTCTCGGTTTGGGACTTGTCTCAAGCGCGCAGTCTGCTGGTAAGACACTCTGGATCTCATCTGACCTGCCAAAGCAGGGCGGATCTGCTGATCAGAGCGCGTCAACCAACAAGGCGGTCCGTTTGCTTCTTAAGCAAATGGGCAACAAAGCTGGTCCATACACGATCAAGTTCCGTGAGTACGACAACTCAACGGCAGCCAAGGGTTCATGGGACGATGCACAGTGCGCGAAGAACGCACAGGCCCACGTCGCAGCTCGTGACGAAGTAGCAGTCATGGGTACCTACAACTCAGGTTGCGCGAAGATCATCGTGCCAATCCTCAACCAGGATCCAAAGGGTCCAATGGTCATGGTTTCGAACGCGAACACCAACCCAGGTCTGACCAAGAACTGGGATCCAGGCGAGCCAGGCAAGTACTACCCAACTGGCTTCCGTAACTACTGGCGTGTAGTCACCACAGACGACAATCAGGGTAACGCTGCTGCAGCGTTCGCAAAGAGCCTCGGCGTTAAGTCTGTTTACGTCCTCAATGACCGCCAGACCTACGGCCAAGGTGTTGCGCGTGCATTCACCGCTGCTGCCAAGAAGTTGGGACTCAATGTCCTCTCTCCTGGTGATGCAGGCGAAGGTTGGGACGATAAGGCTCCTAACTACGAAGCACTCTTCACCAAGATCGGGGCGCTTAAGCCAGAAATGGTTTATGTCGGCGGAATATTCGACCTCAACGGTGGACAGCTCGTCAAGGACAAGGTTAAGTTCCTCGGCGACAACACCAAGGTCAAGTTCATGATGCCAGATGGCTTCACCGGTTACCCAGACTTCTTGGCTCTGCAAGAAGCTGAGGGCGCTTACCTATCTTTCACTGGTCTAACAATCGATCAGTTCCCGAAGGGTGGAGCAGCCGAGAAGTTCCAGAAGGCATACCAGAAGGAGTACAAGGAAGCTCCAACAAGCTCCTTCTCCGTCTATGGTGCTGCTGCTGCTCAGGTAATCCTTGATGCAGTCGCACGTTCCAATGGAACACGTAAAGACATCTTCCAGAAGATGAAGACTGTCGATATTCCGGCTTCGAAGTCAGTAGTCGGAACCCGTCTGAAGTTCGATGACAATGGAGACATCCTTGCTAAGGACATCTCCATCATCCTCGTAAAGGGTGGAAAAGAGACCTTCCTCAAGAAGATCACTGTCCGGTAACACCAATCAGTAAAGAATCTGGGTGGTCGTTCATGCGGCCACCCAGATTCACAACTTCTCGGAGCTAGGAGCTAGTTTTGGCACAGTCCGCAGAGATGCAGAAGTTCAAAGGCACCCCCGGCCAAATCCGCAGACAACGAATCGAGCGAATCGGTGCAATATTCATCTCATTCGTCCTCGCAGGATGGATCTTGGTCAACCTTCTCGAATCCCCTCAACAATTCGCCCAGGTGGCCGTACTAGGCCTTCGCAATGGTCTTCTTTATGCTCTGATCGCCCTCGGCTACACATTGGTCTACGGCATCATTGAGCTGATCAACTTCGCGCATGGCGATCTCTTTATGCTGAGCGCAGTCTTCTCTTCTTATTTCATCACCGTTTGGTTCAAACAAGATGAATCCAATCCTGCGGGTTGGCTCACCTTTATCTCTGCGCTCTTCGCGGTGATGGCATTCGGAGCGGTGATCAACGTCTTGATTGAACGACTCGCCTATCGAAGGCTTAGAAATGCGCCGCGATTGGCTCCCCTCATCACAGCGGTTGGCATGTCCTTCCTGCTGAATTTCATTGGATTGAAGTGGAATGGCTCGACACCGCGCCAATGGCCCACGGTTATTCCGAACAATGATATCTACATCGGTGAAGTTCGCATTAGCATGGTCACGATTCTTCTCTTCGTTGTTGGAGTTCCCCTTCTTCTTGCGCTCAACTTCATCGTTGAAAAAACCAAGAGCGGAAAAGCAATGAGGGCCACAGCGCAAGACAAACAAGCAGCGGCTCTGATGGGCATCAACGTCAACAAGACCATCGCCTTCACATTCGCCATCGGTGGCGCTATGGCCGGTGCAGCAGGGTTGCTCTACCAGCAGTCGATTGGTACAACCAGCTACAACCTTGGTTTCCAACTCGGCCTTATCGCTTTTACCTCGGCAGTCTTGGGCGGAATCGGCAATCTCTGGGGCGCAGTA
>VGAI01000051.1 GCA_016870815.1 Actinomycetota bacterium | reverse complement strand
GGGAGTACGACTCCTGGCGTTGATGAAGTGGAGAAGGCCTTAGCAATGCGCTCAGATTTCGTCACTGCTTCTGTTGCTACCTTGCGATGAGTAATCCCCCGAATAAAGGCTCTGAGCTACGCGAAGCAAGGCTGCAACTCTTTGATATCTCACTGCCAGGCGACAAGAGACTAGCAAGGTTGATCACTGAGATTGGAGTTGTCGCAACTAGAGATCGCCTCTTACGCGAATGTGACCTCAACGATGCCGAAGCGATTGAGACAAGGATTGATTCTCTCGGTGCATCATTCATCACACCAGAAGATGAGCAGTGGCCATCAGGATTACATGATCTAGCTATTGGACCCATTGGATTGGTAATCCGAGGCGAACTAGGTAGTAATCGCTCTGTCGCGATTGTCGGTACCCGCAACCCTTCGAGCTACGGGCTTCGAACGGCGCGTACCTTCGCATCAGGAATAGTCGACCACGACCTGACAGTGATCAGTGGCGGCGCACTGGGGATAGATACTGCAGCGCATCAAGGCGCTCTCGATAATGAGGGTAGAACCATTGCAGTCCTGGCAGGAGGTATTGACCTCCATTACCCGGCTAGCAACGCAAGACTTTTCGAAGAGATTGCTCAGAGCGGCGCCCTTGTTAGTGAAGTGATGCCTGGTGTCGCAGCAAGACCTGAGAGATTTCTGACTCGCAATAGATTGATCGCAGCGATTGCGAGTTCAACGCTTGTGGTTGAAGCTGCTTATCGAAGTGGATCGCTGCGGACTGCCAGAGATGCTGCGGAATTGTTGCGTCCTGTGATGGCAGTTCCTGGTCCCATTACTTCGCCACTCAGTGAAGGTTGTCATCAATTGATTGCTGACCGGGCAGCTGAGATCGTCACCACGCTTTCGGATCTGATTGAGCTGGTGGATCCATGGCGTAGCGAGACCTCTACAGTTGGGTCATGTTCAAGTCCGGATTCGTCGCCGTCATCGGGCGGCCCAATTCCGGAAAGTCCACCTTGATCAATGCCTTAGTAGGAAAGAAAGTCACGATCACCTCTCATCATCCCAATACCACTCGAAATGCGATCCGCGCGATTCTCAATACCGATTCATATCAAGCTGTTCTCGTCGATACCCCTGGTATTCATAAGCCGGTGACAACACTTGGTACCCAACTCAATTCGATTGCCAAAGAATCAACCGATTCAGTCGATATCGTGATATTTACTATCGCAGCGAATGAGAAGGTGGGCAAAGGTGACAACTTTGTCGTACGTTCGATCGCCGAGAGCTCTTCAGCGAAGAGGTTCTGTGTCGTGACGAAGATAGACACGATCTCAAAAGATCGAATCCTTACTGCGCTGGCTGAAGCTGCAAAACTCGCCAATGACCATGGCTTCACTTGGGATGAGATCATCCCGGTCTCTGCCATCAAGGGTGAACAGGTCTGGATTCTCTCCGATCTGATCGAACGAAACCTCCCTGAAGGCCCTGCCTATTACCCAGCCGAGACACTCGTCGACCTTGAACTGGGTGAGCAGATTAGCGAGCTGATTAGAGAGGCGACGATTGCGGGAACGCTTCAGGAGCTACCGCATTCCATTGCGGTCTTGGTCAATGAGATCACCGAGCGAAGCGAGGAACTCACCGCTATCGATGCCACGATATTCGTTGAACGAGAGAGTCAAAAAGGCATCATTGTTGGTCACGCTGGTAGCAATATCAAAGCGATAGGCAGTGCAGTCCGCCCGGCCATTGAGGCGTTACTCGGCAAGAAGATCTTTCTTGGGCTCAATGTCTCAGTTGCTTCAAACTGGCAACGTGATTCCAAGGCACTTCGAAAGTTCGGAATCGTAAAAGAGTAAATCAAGAGTGAGGCTTAAGCAGGGGTCGCAATCGGCTTTCTGCTCGCCAAATATGAGCCGATCAGCACAAGCGGAATCCCGAGCATCATCGTTGGGGTGAGTCGCTCATCTAGCAAGATCACGCCTAAAAGAACTGCGACAACTGTATTTATGTAAACGCTCAGTGATGCACGCGCTGGACCAAAGTGCGCCATCACCTTGAAATAGATGATGAAGGCAAGAGCGGTGCAGATGGCGCCAAGCACCGCAATACTAAGAAGCGCATCTGCCGGGGGAATCGGGGTAGGCACGACGAAGAAAATCGTCGGGAGATAAATGATGGTGGCAAAGAGGAGAGCAAGCGCGTTAATCGCAAGTCCTGAAACCTCCGGCAACTTGTGATTGACCATCGATACTGAGCCGGCATAGAGAACTGAAGAGGCGAGAAGGAGAATCACAGCGATTGTTTGAGTAGTCACCGAACCCTCACCAACACCATCAAATCCGACCAAGAAGAAGATTCCAACGAACCCTGCTCCCATTCCGACAAGACGTTTTCCATGCCAAACCGTTGAATCGCCATAGAAGTATGCAAAGACCGAGGCGAAGATGGGTACCGTGGCAATCAAGAGCGCGGTGGTGCTTGAAGGTATGACTTTCTGTCCGGTTGCGATGAAGAACCAGGGGAGAACCATTTCACCGACGGCATAGATCAGGATTATCTTCCAGTGGCGAAGCGCAGGAATCAGCACTCCTCGAAAGTGAGCGATAGGAATGAGAATCAACGAGGCAAGTAAGACACGGAGAAAAACGATGAGCACTACTGGAGTTTCGGAATCGACTGCTACTTTTGTGAAGAGATAAGGAATCCCCCAGAGCGTGCCAACTAGAACAAAAAGTCCCCATGCGCTCTTCTTCACACTTCCTCAATTCCATCAATACTTAAGAAACTTCTTGGGCGATTATTCGTGGCTCAGTCTAGTAAGGAGAGGGAGATATCAATGCAGAACTGATTGGTAGAGCGAGATTGTTGCTTTCGCCACTGCTTCCCAGCCAAACTCTCGGACAACGCGATCACGTCCAGCCTTTGCATATCGATCTCGACGCGCAGGATCATTCATCAACGAGGTGATAGTGATAGCAAGATCCGTTTCAAAGTCGTGAGGATTATCACTCCACGGTACTAAATCTCCGGTCACGCCATGCATGACAACTTCTGGAATACCCCCAACAGCCGAAGCTACGACAGCTGTGCCACAGGCCATTGCCTCGAGATTGACGATACCCAGCGGTTCATAGATTGAAGGACAGAGAAATATCTCTGCAGCGCTGAGGAGTTCCAGCAACTCATCATGAGGGAGCATTGTTGGAAACCACCAGATATTCCTCCGTTCGCTCTTCAGTTCATTGATGAGCGCTTCGACCTCACTTCCGATACCAGGCTCATCTGGATTTCCTGCGGCGATAACTAGGCCAACTTCCTGAGGGACTGACTTGAATGCGCGAAGTAGATGCTTGAGACCTTTCTGTCTAGTGATTCGCCCCACGAAGAGTGCAAACTCGCCTTCGATGGCGTTCTTCTCCAGGAATTCTCGCGAACTGGTGGGGCGGAACTTCTCACTATCGATCCCATTGCGAATTGTTACGACACGGTCTGGTTCAAGGAACGGGTAACAGTCGAGCACATCCTCACGCATCCCATCGCTCACTGCGATAATCGCATCCGCTCTGCGATATGAAGTGGATTCAATCCAGCAAGAAATTTCATAGCCGCCGCCTAACTGCTCGGCCTTCCAGGGGCGACGCGGCTCCAGTGAGTGAGCTGTGATCACATGCGGGATATCGAAGGTTCTTTTTGCTAAGTCGCCAGCGAAATTGGCATACCAGGTATGACTATGAACGATATTGCTTCCGCCCAAGTTGGGAAGCATTGCTGCATCTATCAATAGCGCTGCAGTCGATGGATTGAGAGCCGAGAGCGCTTCTTCAAGTTGGTAACCATGGGCATCACTTCTCTCACCATCAAAGCAATGAACTCCAGTACTTTTGATAAGTCCCTCACTGGCGCCAACCTTTGCTAGAGCAGTAACCAGATTTGCCACGTGAACGCCTGCTCCACCGTAGATCTTTGGTGGCCACTCCTTCGTGATAATCGAGAGATCGATGCCGGAATCACGCGCTTCACCTGAATCGCTGATGGCACGATTATTCATGTAAGAACTATATTCCAGCGACTGAAGTGAGACTCTGATGCGTCATGAGCGAAAGCGAGGCGTCATCTCCTCTATCTATCGCGATACCTCATCGCTAGACTTCCCTTATGGCAAGCAGGAAGAAACCACTCGGTATCGTCCTTGCTGGTGGTGAAGGAAAACGTCTGATGCCACTCACTGCAGATCGTGCTAAACCAGCGGTCCCTTTTGGTGGCTCTTATCGTCTCGTTGACTTTGTACTCTCGAATCTCGTCAATGCAGGAATGACTCGCATAGCTGTTCTCACTCAATACAAATCTCATTCACTTGATCGACATATAACTACGACATGGCGCCTCTCATCGTTGCTCGGCAACTACATCACGCCAGTTCCAGCGCAGCAACGACTTGGTCCGCGTTGGTACACCGGAAGCGCCGACGCAATCTTGCAGAACTTCAACTTAATCCAGGATGAGAATCCAGAGCATGTATTGGTCTTCGGCGCAGATCACGTTTACCGGATGGACCCCGACCAGATGTATCAACAACACCTGGAGAGCGGTGCCGGGGTGACGGTTGCGGCGATACGTGTGAAGCGAAGTGAGGCACATGACTTCGGCGTCATCGAACTTGCTGAGGATGGAGTCACTATCAAGGCCTTTCACGAGAAGCCAAGTGATCCACCAGGTATGCCAGGCAACCCAGGTCTTTCGCTAGTTTCGATGGGTAACTACATCTTCCGCCGCGATGCGATGGAAGAAGCGCTCCTTGGCGATGCCCAAGATGCCGAGAGTAGGCATGACCTTGGCGCAAACATCATCCCGATGATGACTCATTCGGGTTCAGCAAAGGCATATGACTTCGCCCATAACCGAGTTCCGGGTGAGACGGATCGAGATCGCGGTTACTGGCGAGATGTAGGAACGATTGATTCGTATTTCGAAGCGCATATGGATCTTGTTTCAATACATCCGATATTTAACCTCTATAACCATGAGTGGCCACTGCTGACAAATCCGCCGTCGTTACCTCCAGTCAAACTCTCCGATCTTGGCGTTGCTCAAGAGTCGATAGTCGGTGCTGGCTCAATCATCGCTGGGGGATCGCTCCTTCGAAGCGTCGCTTCCTATGACGTCTACCTTTCCCATGGCGCACGGGTAGAGGGTTCAGTCCTCATGCCCTCAGTACGAATCGGCGATCATGCCCAAGTGCGAAATGCAATCCTTGATAAGAGCGTGATTGTTGAAGATGGCGCAACAATCGGTTTTGACCTCGAGCGTGATCGCGAGAGGTTCACCGTCTCGCCTGGCGGAGTTGTCGTTGTTGGAAAAGGGGTAAGAGTCACTCGTTAGAGCGTCCCCGCGCTCAGGCGAGTGAGAACCTCTTGAGCACGTTCGCGAAGTTGATCCAAATCGCTCAATCGATCAAGGCCACGCACCTGTTGTGAGATTCGGTGGTTTTTCAAGAACTCTTCTCGATGTCTATCGAGAAAATCCCAGTAGAGAGTGGTGAATGGACAGGCATCTTCGCCGCTTCGCTTTTTTGGATCAAATACGCATCCGTTACAGAAGTTCGACATACGAGAGATATAGGCGCCGCCGGCGGCATAAGGTTTTGTCATCATAGCGCCGCCATCAGCATGCACACCCATACCAATCACATTAGGAACCATGACCCAGTCGAAAGCATCAATAAATACCTCGGACATCCAATCCAAGAATTCACTCGGACGAATCCCGGTAAGCAACGCCAAATTGGAGAGAATCATCAATCTCGGGATGTGGTGAACCCATGCTCGCTCCGCTACGGCGGTGACCACATCCTTCATGCAAGCCATCTCCGTCGCTTCGGGATCTCGATAGAGCGGAAGTAGTTTTCGCGAGGCGCCGAGATGATTGGACTCTCTATATTCCTCGCCAAAGAGCCAATAGATCCCGTAGACGTATTCACGCCACCCGATCACCTGTCTGATGAAACCTTCGCATGATGCAATCGGGATATCACCACGTTCAAAACGCTCGATCGCTGCAGTGACTACTTCGCGGGGGTGCAGAAGTCCATTGTTGAGATAGGGGCTGAGAAGCGAATGATGTACCTGCCAACTCTCCTCGGCCCGTGGCATCGCATCTTCATATGGACCGAATTGGGCGAAGTGATGTTCGAAGAAATATTGCATCTGACCTAGTGCGCCATCGCGTGTCGTGGCCCAACTCTGATCGGGATCCTCGCCCCAGAGCGAAGGAAAATCTTTACGCAACTGGACAATTACCTTCTGGTCTATCTCATCTCGAGAGTGGTTCAGGTATGGGGGATAGTGATGATTTTTCGGTGGCCCAAGTCGATTCTCATGATCGAAGTTCCACTCACCGCCCAACGGCTTCTCGCCATCCATCAATATCCCAAGTCGTTTCCGTTGCCAACGATAGAAGTTCTCCATCAATAGGCTCTTCTTCCCCGAAGCCCAATCCTCAAATTCCTGAGGAGTTGTAAGGAATAGATCGTTTACGATGATTTCGAAGTTCGCCGACTCCAAGGTCTTTCGCAAGGAGAAGGAGGTGGGAGCCATTGATATGAATCGGGCCGCAGGAAGTGAGTTGTGAAGCGTGGCAAAACCCTCGTCAAAAGAATTGGCCCGGAGATAGAGAACGTGAAAACCCTGAGAAACAAGTTGTTCGGCGAAATGGCGAGCCGAAGAAATGAGAAAGAAGAGGCGTTGAATGTGCCAACTTCGCCTGGCTAGTATCTCCTTGCTCTCGATGAAGAGAACCAATTTCTCCTCGCCAGCACTTTCAGAAAATGAAGCTAATAGATGTGAATCCCGATTGATCTGGTCGAACGCTACGAATCTGACCTCTTTTATGGCTCCCGATTGAAACGGTGTCGAACTCTCGAGCTCGTCGAGAGTTTCCATAAGCGCCATGGCGCTAACGCTAGACTGTTCCAGTCAATGATGACCACTCCTCGAGGGTCTCCCTCGAAACTTATTCTGACGAGAGTATCTAGAGAAGAAAGTCGATTCTGATGCGATTTGGTGTTCTGACTGGTGGCGGCGATTGCCCTGGCCTCAATGCGGTGATCCGAGCAGTTGTCCGCAAGGGTGTCAAAGAGTATGGCTATGAGTTCATCGGTTTCCGCGATGGCTGGAAGGGTCCGCTTGAGGGACTCACGATGCC
>VGAI01000050.1 GCA_016870815.1 Actinomycetota bacterium | reverse complement strand
GTGATGCTTCCTCGGACTAGAGTGAGGGCATGAGTTCGTTGCGATCCTTTCGACATCGCAACTACCGAATCCTCTATCCAGCCAATGCAGTGAGCAATATCGGCACCTGGGCTCAACGAGTCGCACAAGATTGGTTGGTCCTTGAGTTGACTGGATCGAGCTTCTATCTCGGCATTGTCACTGGACTGCAATTCGCTCCAGCGCTTCTTTTCAGTATGCAGGGCGGCAAACTTGCGGACAAATTCAATAAGCGAAGGTTGCTTATCTATTGCAACCTCGGTGGCTTTATCTCCTCACTCGCACTTGGGGTTTTGATCCTCACCGATTTGATTGCGCTCTGGCATGTCTTCTTCTTTGCATTCACTTTAGGACTCGCGTCGGCATTAGATGCGCCAGTGCGCCAGGCATTCACTAGCGAGATTGTTGGGAAAGCAGACTTACCTAATGCGGTAAGCCTGAATTCTGCCAATTTCAATGCGGCAAGGCTCATTGGACCAGGTCTCTCAGGACTCTTGATTGCTGCAGCAGGGACTGGACCTTCCTTCTTGTTGAATGCGCTCTCATTCCTTGGGGTTGTCTTTGCCTTGATGGCAATCAAGGAATCAGATTTCTTCATCGAAGCTAAGCCAAATCTTGATTCGAAAGTGAGAGAGGCGATTGCTTACATCCGTGCAAGGCCCGATCTCTATGGCACGATGATCGTGGTCTTCTTCGGGGCGACATTTGGTTTCAACTTCGCGATTTATAACGCCTTGATGACGACGAAAGAATTTGGCCTAGGGGTCGAGGTCTTTGGCGCTCTCGGTAGCATCCTTGCCATCGGCTCGCTCTCTGCCGCCATCATCTCCGCTAAGTTTGAAAAGCGGCGAACGCCAAAGCGAGTGATGCTTGGTGTTCTTGGATTTGGGCTGGCGCTTATGGTCGGTTCGCAATCGCCAAACTTCGCCACCTATGCATTGATCTTGCCCGTGACAGGTTTCATCGCGCTTTTAACCATGATCACAGCGAATTCCTTGATGCAAGTTCGAACTGATCCAGTCATTAGAGGTCGAGTGATGGGTGTCTATCTCACTGTCTTCCTTGGCGGCACTCCCATTGGTTCACCGATACTCGGTGCGCTCGCTGGCGCTATCGGCATCCGTTGGACGATGTTCCTCTGTGGCGCTATCACTGCGCTTTCAGGTCTTCTGACATATATCTGGCTCAAGGATCGAATCGGAAATCCCGCAAGTTATGCCGTTGAAGACGTCTTGGATACAAGTCCAGACGATAAGTAAGGCTTGATATTGCTAAATAGTTCTAAGCCGAATTCTCTCTGACACCATCGCGCGAATCAGATCGAACTAGGAGCGTTACCCCCGCAAGAAGAATGAATAGAGGAACCAAGAGGAAAGATGAAGCAATACCCACTTGATCCGAGAGCGATCCAATCAAGAAAGGTGCACACCCGATCGCAACTCCCGCACCGAGCGCGCTGACCCCAATAGCCAAATCTGGCTTATCGCTGGCAAATCTCAAGAGGCGAAGTGAGAAGAGTGCGAACTGTGCTGAGGTTCCAAGGCCGGTGAGAAAGAGTCCAATGAGACTTAGCGGGACGATAGGTGAAGCCCAGAAGACGATAAAGCCGAAGAGTTGAATGATGATCAAGATTAAGGTTCTGATATCAACATCTATTTGCGGAAATACAAGCGTGCCATACCAGCGCCCAAGCGCCATACCGAGAGCGAAGCAGAGCACTGCCGTTGTTGCATTTCCACTTGAGAGTGAGAACTTCTCACGAAGATGAGCAGCTGACCAGAAAGTTGTTGAGAATTCGGCCGAGATGGCAAAAGTGAGGCCGAGCCAACCAATCCAGTATCTCTTTCCAAGAGCTCCACGTTGACGCCCCGCATCACTCTTCTCATGAATCTCATTGA
The DNA here is from genome assembly GCA_016870815.1 of Actinomycetota bacterium. Classification (GTDB taxonomy): domain Bacteria; phylum Actinomycetota; class Actinomycetes; order Nanopelagicales; family Nanopelagicaceae; genus SYAN01. The sequence goes on along the minus strand of VGAI01000050.1, from coordinate 5,393 downwards.
TATGTCGCTTGGAAACTTTGTAGACGAGCAGCGCTAGTGGAAAGACAATAAGTAGCCCAAGTCGCCAACTAAGGCCGAGCGAAGCAAGAGTTCCGATCGCTAGAGTTCCAAGAAGATACATCGATGAGTTGAAGCCATTTGCCTGCGCAATCGCAACAGTTGAGTTACCTGCGTGATTGTGCGAAAGAAAAGTCACTCCGTTATTGATCATCACCGTGACACCAAAGCCAATCAGGGCTGTTGCTGAGATCGTGAGCGCAGGAGGCTCTAAGACGATGAAGCCAAGCGCCCCGGCTAGAAAAGTGAGCATCCCGATCCAGGATGTGGTGAATCGGCCAAAGTGGTGAACTAGGCGCGCATTGAGTTGTCCCGCGATCAAACCAGAGAAACCAAGGGAGGTGCCGTGAAGACCAGCGACTAACCCTGACGTTCCTTGGTCAGATTGCAGAAGTGGCTGTGCGGGACCAAAGCCCCCCATAAAGAAGCCAAGAATTCCTAGTTGTGAGGCGATATACCAGAACTGAGCATCACGCTTGAAAGTGGTCAAGCCTTCATCGCGCCGATCACATAATCAATCGAGGCAGTTAGCGATTGGATATCTGAAGGATCGATTGCCGGGAACATCCCTACCCGCAACTGATTTCTACCGAGTTTGCGGTAGGGCTCAGTATCAACGATTCCATTTGCTCGAAGCGTCTTGGCAATCGCGAGCGCATCGATACTCTCATTGAAATCAATCGTGGCCACTACGTTGGATCGCATCGCGGGATCAGTGACAAATGGCTTTGCAAAACCACTTCCCTCTGCCCAGCCATAAATATGGCTTGCACTCGTTGCACTTCTCCCAGCAGCGAATCGAAGTCCACCATTGGCGTTCATCCACTCGATCTGTTCCGCTAAGAGCCAGAGCGTGATAACTGCTGGAGTGTTATATGTCTGATCCAATTTACTGTTCTCAATAGCAATCGAGAGATCGAGGAAAGCAGGCATCCAGCGGCCACTCTTCTTGATCTTGTCGGCCCGCTCTAACGCGGCAGGACTCATCAATGCGATCCATATGCCGCCATCAGATGCAAAAGATTTCTGAGGTGCGAAGTAATAAGTATCAAACTCCTTCGCATCCACATCGAGCCCGCCTGCAGCACTCGTTGCATCGACTGCAACTAGCGCGCCATCACTACCTTGAGGGCGTTTGATTGGCATAGCTACACCAGTAGAAGTCTCGTTATGGGTCAGGGCGTAGAGATCAATTCCAGCCTCTGCTTTCGCAACAGGATGTGACCCTGGCTCGGATGAGATGACCGATGGCGCATCTAAGAAAGGCGCCTCTTTTGCAGCGGTTGCGAATTTTGATGAGAACTCACCAAAACTCAAGTGTTGCGACTTCTTTTCTATCAATCCGAATGTTGCGATATCCCAGAAGGCGGTTGAGCCGCCATTGCCGAGAACGACTTCATAGCCAGCAGGAAGAGAGAAGAGAGAGGTAAGTCCTTCTCGAACACGATGAACCACATCTTTAACGCCCTTTTGTCGGTGTGAAGTACCTATAACTGGGGCTGCTCGGTTGAGAAGTGATTGAAGGGCTTCGCCTCGTACTTTTGATGGCCCACAACCAAAACGTCCATCTTTCGGTTTGATTGATTCGGGGATTCTTATCTCGCTCATGACGGCTAAGGCTAAGCCATTACGGATTAAGCCTGATTCGATTCCAGCGTGATACATCTTGCTTATTGGGGGAATTCTCATCGTTTGAGTAACGGATTCGATCATGAAGCCGGCTATAGCGACCTTGCCAGAACTCAACACTTACTGGGGTGACAACGAATCCGCCCCAATGCGACGGGCGAGGGACTTGGCTTCCTTCAGGGAAACGTTCCTTATATTCCTCGACTCGGTTTTCGAGTTCTTTGCGGGAGGCGAGCACTTCTGATTGTGTGCTTGCCCATGCACCTATCTGACTTCCGTAGGGTCTTGTTGCAAAGTATTGATCAGAGAGATTTTCAGAAAGTCTTTTCGCTTGCCCCGTGATGATCACCTGTCGCTCCATCACATACCAAGGGAAGAGAAGGGAGACTCGGAGGTCTTTCTCGATCGCCTGGGCCTTACGCGAGTTGTAGTTTGTGAAGAACGAGAAGCCAGCCTCGGTGAGGTCTTTGAGCAAAACCGTTCGTGAGGTGAGGTCACTTGTTGAAAGGACCATGGCATTCGGTTCGACGATATGGGCATTGGCGCTCGCCTCAGCAAGCCATTGGCGAAAAAGTGTGAAGGGGTTATCGGGAAGGTTCGCTTCGATCAGACCGATATCGCCATAGCTTCTTCGCATCTCACCCAATTGGCGGCGCAGTTGCTCATCGTTGGTCATGGCTGTATTTAAGGTCACTTTCGTCATTGAGTCACTTCAAGACTGGCAGGGGTGGTTTTTGAGTTTGTCTCAGAGAGCCTTGGCCGAGAGAATAGCCCCAGGCGACCATTCGATAAGGACAATCTCATGAGCGATTTCAAGCCCGGCCTAGAAGGCGTTATTGCATTCGAATCAGAGATCGCAGAGCCAGATAAAGAAGGCGGCGCGCTTCGTTATCGCGGCGTAGATATCGAGGACTTGGTCGGACGAGTCACCTTCGGCAATGCCTGGGGACTTCTTGTCGATGACGAATTCAATCCAGGCCTTCCGCCTGCTGAACCATTCCCGCTTCCAGTTCATTCAGGAGATGTTCGTGTTGATGTGCAATCTGCGATTGCGATGCTTGCACCATCGTGGGGTTTGAAGCCGCTTCTCGATATCTCAGATGATGAGGCGCGAAATAACCTTGCGCGAGTCTCTGTGATGGTCCTTTCTTACGTAGCGCAATCAGCGCGTGGAACGTGGCAACCGATGATTCCGCAGAGTGAAGTTGATAAGGCCCACACTGTAGTTGAGCGAATGATGATTCGTTGGCGCGGTGAACCGGATCCCAAGCATGTGCGTGCAATTGATGCGTACTTCGTCTCTGCTGCTGAACATGGTATGAATGCATCGACCTTCACAGCTCGAGTCATTGCATCGACTGGCGCTGATGTTGCTGCAGCGATGTCAGGTGCTATCGGGGCGATGTCTGGACCACTTCATGGTGGTGCGCCATCGCGAGTGCTTCATATGATCGAAGAGGTCGAGAAGAATGGTGATGCGCGTGGTTACGTCAAAGGAATTCTCGATCGCAAAGAGCGTTTGATGGGCTTTGGCCACCGTGTCTATCGCGCCGAAGACCCTCGCGCGAGGACTCTTCGCCGAACCGCCAAGGAACTTGGTGCCCCACGTTATGAAGTCGCACTTGAGTTAGAGAAGGCCGCGCTCGCCGAACTGCAGGAGCGATATCCAGATCGAGTCCTTGAGACCAATGTCGAATTCTGGGCGGCGATCGTCCTTGACTTCGCTGAAGTACCCGCGCACCTATTCACTTCGATGTTTACCTCGGCGCGAACTGCGGGATGGAGCGCGCACATCTTGGAGCAAAAGCGAACTGGTCGATTGGTCCGTCCTTCCGCACGCTACATCGGTAAGGGTCCACGTAAGCCTGAAGAAGTCACTGGATGGGACGAGACGGTTAGCCAGCTCCACCGCTAGTTTTCTGAAAGAGTTTCGTTTATAACAATTGGGTAAATCGCCTGAAAGTGGGGGCAACGCTCTGCCTCGCTATGGAAAAAGTCTCATAACTGGAGTGAAATAAGGCATCCGCTACCGCCGGTAGCGAGCCCATCGAATACTTCCCATCGATGGGGAAAGAGGAAGTCTCCTCTTAACTTGAGGTTTCCTAGATAAAAAGGAGAACAATTTTAGTGAAGAACAAACTATTTCGGGCTCTTGTTCTGGCTGCGACAATGGGAATTGCTGGCAGCTTGACGATAGTCCCCACTAACGCCGCAAGTGAGATTGTCATTTGGGCGGATGAAACACGTGGCCCAAACCTGACACAGGTTTTCAAGAAGAAGGGTGATTGGGTCCCTGGTAGCACGATCAAGGTTGTTACTTTCTCGAGCTATGACGCGCTCAAGGACGCTCTTGATAAGGCTTCCGGAACGACTGGTCCAGATATTTTCGTTGCAGGTAATGACTGGGTTCCAGCGCTGGCAAAGAGTGGAAAGCTTGCGCCTATTGTTCTTACAGCAGCGCAAAGGTCAAGATTCATTCCAAGTCAGTTCTTTGATTTGTCATATCGTGGAAAGCTCTACGGCGTACCAGTTGATGTTAACAACGTTGGATTCGTCTTCAACACCAAGCTTGTCAAGACAGCTCCGAAGTCATTCGGTGAAATGGTTGATTTCTATCTTGCGAATAAGAAGAAGCTTGGCCTCAAGGCTGGCTTCTGTATCGCTGGTGGTGGGTTGTCATGGGGCGGTCTCTCGACCTTCTCTGCACTTGGTGCTGAACCGTACATAATGAACAAGGATGGCTCTGTTAACTATGACAAGAGTTTCGATCCAGTGTTCTTTGGTAACAACGTCAAGAAGTATCTGCTTGATAAGAAGGGCAAGAGCAATGGCTTCTACCCAGCAACTGATACAGGTTGTCAAGACAATTACATTGCTGGCAAGGTTCCATTTGCCATTATCGGTAACTGGCATTGGCGCACATTTGCTGAAGCGGGCCTACCGATGAACATCCAACCAGTTCCAGGTGTGAAGCCAGGAACTTACGGAAAGATGTTCGGAAGCGTCAGCGGTGCATTCCTCACCTCATATGCCGAGGCACATGGAGTAGCAGTTCAAGCCAAGACACTTCTAACTGACTTCTTCGCATCAACTGCTGGTCAAGTTCAATATGCCGCAGTTGAGGGACGCCCACCAGCAGAAAAGGGTGCTCAGAAGAGCCAGCTCGTTCTTCCTGGCCAGAAGGCCATGGGTGTCGCTGCTGGTATGTCTTCAATCCCGCAGATTGGTGCATTCTTGAATACCAATGCTGGCGGAGCCAGCTACTGGGATTCATCTGGTGCCTACTGGACCGCGGTCCTCGTTGACGGCAAAGATCCAGTTGCAGAAGCTAAGAAGCTCGCTGCGATTTGGAAGGCTAACGTCGCAGCAGGCAAGGCTGATCTCTAAGAACTCTCTTAGGGGAAGAAAGTCAGAGTTTTGACTTTCAAGCCTGAAGTTTGGAGAGCGTGGGCGTGAATCAATCACGCCCACGCTACCAATTTAAGAATCATCGGAGCTGAGCATTAAGGAAGTTAACAAAGCGTGAGCGGCATTTTCCGAGGTAAGTTCGCATTTGCCCTAAAGATCATTACTCTTGCAGGGCTAACTGCAATTTTGACCTTGCTGGCGCAGAGTGCAATAGCTTCAGGGGAGATCGCCATCGGAGTCTTCCTGGTAGTGGCAATCCTCCTTTTGAATTTCACATACTTGACGAAGATTTCGATCCC
>VGAI01000049.1 GCA_016870815.1 Actinomycetota bacterium | reverse complement strand
CGAAGATTGTCCCTCGCTCTTGGAGTGAGAAGAGCGCGTAGGAGGTAACTGTGCCTCGTCGATCTGAGACCAAGGAACCAGTTGGGCGGGTTCGAAGTTCACCATGCCAAGGTTCATAACCGTCAAAAACATGGTGAAGCAAGCCGGTTCCACGAGTCTCGGTCAAGAATTCAGTTCTAAATCCAATGAGGCCACGTGACGGAACGCGATAATCCATTCGAATCCAACCGGTTCCATGATTGACCATCTGTTCCATTCGACCCTTGCGAAGCGCCATCAACTGGGTGATGACGCCGAGGTACTCCTCGGGCGAATCGATAGTAAGACGCTCCATCGGCTCACAAAGTTTGCCGTCAATCTCTCTGGTTACAACCTGTGGCTTCCCGACGGTTAACTCAAAACCTTCTCGGCGCATCATCTCGACAAGGACTGCGAGTTGAAGTTCACCGCGCCCTTGAATCTCCCAAGTATCTGGGCGATCAGTCGGATAGATGCGAAGCGAGACGTTTCCGACTAGCTCTGCATCAAGACGATTCTTCACAAGCCGTGCGGTCAATTTCTTCCCTGATTGGCCAGCAAGTGGCGAAGTATTGATACCAACCGTCATCGAGATTGAAGGCTCATCGACAGTGATCAACGGCAGCGCATGGGAATTCTCGGCGTCAGCGAGGGTTTCGCCAAGGGTGATCGTCTCGATTCCCGCGACAGCGATGATGTCGCCAGGTCCTGCCTCAGTTGCAGGAACTCGCTCAAGACCATCAGTGATCAAGAGTTCAGAGATTCGAACCTTTTCGATGCTTTGATCTGTCTTCATCCACGAGACGGTCTGACCTTTTTTGATCGTGCCTTCATGAACCCGACAGAGTGCAAGACGTCCAAGATAAGGCGATGAGTCGAGGTTGGTGACATGTGCTTGCAGTGGCGCACCCTCATGGAAGATCGGCGCTGGGATTGTCGAGAAGATAGTTTCAAAGAGGATGTCAAGATTCTCTCGATCTGGCATCCCACCATCTGCCGGTTGGGTAAGTGATGCGCGGCCAGCCTTCGCCGATGCGAAGATGATCGGGAAGTCAATCTGGTTTTCCTTGGCGTCAAGATCAAGGAAGAGTTCATATGTCTCATTGACGACTGCACCGATACGAGCATCCGCGCGATCGACCTTATTAATCACCAAGATAACTGGAAGGTCCTTCGCAAGTGCCTTGCGCAAAACAAATCGTGTTTGCGGTAAGGGTCCTTCAGAGGCATCAACCAGGAGGAGTACGCCATCGACCATCTCAAGTCCACGCTCGACCTCGCCACCGAAATCTGCGTGACCAGGAGTATCGATGATGTTGACGATGAGATCGCCACGACGAACTGCCGTGTTCTTGGCAAGGATCGTGATTCCCTTTTCTCGCTCAAGATCCATCGAATCCATCACTCGATCGCGAGTCTCGGACTGTTCCTTATGTGCTGCAAAGGCGCCTGACTGCCAGAGCATCGCATCGACGAGTGTGGTCTTGCCATGATCGACGTGGGCGATGATCGCGATATTTCGCAGATTCTCGCGACGCTTTTCTGGCAGGCCAGCAAGGTGAGGTGATTTCATGGAAAGTACCGACTCCGAATCGTTGATCTATCGAGCGCTCTCAGGGCGCTTATTCTCCCTGATTTTTGCGATGAATCCGACCAGCGAAGGTTTTAAGGCGATTTAGCCCTTCTTTACCCAACCTTTAGGACATTTCTTGGCGCTGACGAACTTGAATTGTTTCCCTTTGACGCATTTGATATCTGGGATCGGCTTCTTCCCGGAGCCCATTTGATTGTTATTTCCCGTCGTGCCACCAGTGGAAGAAGTATTTCCTGCTGAAGAATTGTTTGAGCTTGAATTATTCTTGTTGCCTGCTTGAGAGATCTTCACCTTAAGTGTTGGCGAAGAGAAGGTGAAGTTATAAGCAGCAATCACCAGCCACTTCCGACCAGCGATCGTCTTCTCGCCAACATTGGTAGTGGCGACTCGATTCTCACCGCCATCTGCATTGACGATGGAAACCTCAGCGCTTATCGGAGCATCGCTATATCCGTAAAGGCAACGCGCGACATCAGCATCAATCTGTAGATCGTAGGTACCGAGCATGTCTTTGCCAGTTGGCGTCAAATGAGGCGCAGCGACTGTGTAATCGAGAGTTCCGCTCTTTTGATTATAGGAAGGAGGACCAGCGGTATAGCTCGTGGCATTGGTCGTGACAAATCCATTGACTTTGCTTCCCTGTCCATAACATTTCGCTTGATTGCCATAGGTATCTTGCGGGATGCTTCGGAAGAACCACATCGTGCTCATCACTCGTGCTTTATCTCCCACTACTGGAATCCAGTCAATGAGATAACTTGATTCTTCACTTCGAGGTGTGTGATAGACGTTCCATTTGTTTGGGTCTTTTTCGTAATACCCACCTCGGCCATTTTGTGGGTAATTTCCGGTGAGGTAGAAATCTTGGAGTTTCTTCGGCAACTTATCCCACGAAGTAGTTCCTTCGAATACTGGAACCGTCACCGGTTCTGCCTCGACATCAAGAGTGATCGCACTTCCACTTCGAGTTTGGATTGAGATCTCTGGTTTGTAGAGGCGGCCGTAGAACCAATACTGGGGTGGTTTTGCAAAGCGAAGTGTGGCTCCGAATCTCACTCCTCTCGGAAAAGAGACGCGCTTGGCACAGATGCTCTCATCATTTGTGGCACAACCCGAGACCATGATTCCGTCGGTGCCAACCCCTGGTGCCTTCAATGGATAGAGCTGAGTTGTTGATGACTCAACATTGACAGCAAAGAGTGCGGCAGAGAGTTGAGCGACATAGAAGTCTTTAGGATTTGAGCCCTCTGCTTTTCGCTTCGCATAACCTGAGACTGAAAATATCGCGGCATAACTCTCTTTTCCTGCAGAGTTCTTTACGCCAGATACCTCCCAGATGCTCGGCGCAGAACCTTTACCAAGGTTGAGCTCGGTTGATGCTTCAAAAGGTAGCGGTGGTTTCTCAGGCAGGAGTTGCTTGAAAGTTCCTTTGACCTTGGTGCCGTCACTTAACTTGGCATAGATGGATTCGATACAGAATTCATCGCTCGCACTTTCACATGGACCCATGATCTGGTCGGCCCAGAGCGTGTCAACATCTTTGCACTTCGGATCATTGACGCTAGTGCAATACGGAGCGTTCTCTGGTGGTGACTTCTTGCTCTGATCGACGAGATTGCTCACTGTGCCAAGAAGTGTCTGTGCATCGTCGTAGATGATGCCTATTTTGTTGACACTCTCACTGCCCGGTCCATTGGAAGGAAAGAGGAAGACGCCCGTCTCTTCATCGTTGATTGCAGTTGAAATAGGTGAACCAGAGATGATGAGGGCGCTCGCCAGAACAAGAGCGAGAACGCCTTTGGCGAAGAAACTTCTCGGCCTCATCATCTAACCCTTTCCGGGCTATGCCTGCTCTAGATGAAGAAATATCCCATAGCGATAAGTGAGGGTCAATGACTCTCCGCGCAAATAACCGCTCATTTTGTTGAAAAAATTAGACGTTGAACTTGAACTCCACGACATCGCCATCGTGCATCACGTATTCCTTACCTTCCATGCGGACCTTGCCTTTCGACTTGGCTTCGGCCATAGACCCGCACTCCACTAAATCTTGATAGGCGACCACCTCGGCTTTGATGAAGCCACGTTGAAAGTCAGTGTGTATGACGCCAGCAGCTGCTGGAGCAGTATCTCCTCTGTGAATGGTCCATGCTCTCGCTTCCTTGGGACCTGCGGTGAGATAGGTCTGAAGTCCGAGAGTCTCAAACCCAACTCTGGCTAAGGTTGCGAGACCTGGCTCATCTAAACCGATCGATTGCAGGAGCTCGAGCGCTTCGCCATCATCGAGTTCAGTCAACTCGGATTCGGTCTTCGCGTCGAGAAAGATCGCTTTCGCAGGTTTGACCATCTCAGAGAGTCGATCACGAAGAGCGCTATCTGAGAGCCCAGCAGCATCTAAGTTGAAGAGATAAAGGAATGGCTTTGCGGTGAGGAAGCCAAACTCCTTGAGTAGCTCAAGATCAAGGCCAGAACTAGAGAGCAACTTTCCTTGGCTGAGAACTTCGTTTGCCTTCTTGAGTTCATCAAGTACGTGAGCTCTCTCTTTATTCTGCCTGGCCTCTTTCTCGACCCGTTGCAATGACTTCTCAATAGTTTGTAGATCAGCAAGAGCCAACTCAGTATTAATTGTCTCGATATCCGATGCTGGATCCACTTTGCCATCAACATGAACGACATCAGAATCAGAGAAGGCGCGAATAACCTGACAAATCGCATCGGTCTCACGGATATTGGCTAGGAATTTATTACCAAGACCAGCACCTTCCGAAGCACCCTTGACTATTCCAGCGATATCAACAAATGAAACTGTGGCTGGAAGTATCCGCTCGGAGTTGAAGATCTTCGCCAATACCGGCAAGCGCTCATCAGGGACTCCAACAACGCCAACATTGGGCTCGATGGTGGCAAAGGGGTAGTTGGCGGCAAGGACATTGTTCTTTGTCAGCGCATTGAAGAGGGTGGACTTACCGACATTGGGTAGTCCCACAATTCCTATAGAGAGGCCCACGAGGGGTAGAGCCTACGCGCCATTGTCACCGCCACCTGCCACGATAGGGGTTATGGATTCGCTCACCTCGATCTTTGGACTCATCGGTGTCTTCGCAGGGCTTGCACTGGGAATAGTGATTGGGACTCTGCTCACAAGAGCTAAGTCAAAGGGTGAAGTGATCGCGTTAAACGCCACAGTCGAAGCCGAACGAGCCACTGTCGCACGACTTGAAGCAGAGCGAAGTTCTCGAATTGAAGATGAGAAAGATGAGTTAACTCTTGCCGCTGCAATCAAGAATATCGAGACAAAGATGTCAGAACTCTCCAAGCAGTCCCACGATGCTGAACTCAAGCGCGTTGCTGGTGAGAGTTCGATCCGCGAGCAGATTGAAAATATGCGAACGGGTAATGAGTCGCTACTTCGCCAGACAACAAAACTAACCGGCGCCCTCTCCAACTCTCAAACTCGCGGCAAATACGGTGAGATGCAACTAGAGATGTTGCTCGAAAGCGCTGGCTTGGTCGAGGGGGTTCACTACCAACGCCAGGAATATCGATCCGGTGAAGAGGGCATCGGCAAACCAGATATCAAGATCACTGCTCCTGGCGGAACCGAATTCTTCATCGACTCAAAATTTCCGTTAGAGCGATTCTGGGAAGCGCTCGGTGAAGAGGATGAGATCAAGCGAAAAGAGATGATGAAGGCTCACGCGAAGGATCTGTTGAGCCATGTCAACGCTCTCGCTAAACGCGACTACCAGAGTGCAGGACAATCACCTGACTTTGTCGTTCTCTTCGTACCTTTTGAGTCGATTCTCATCGAAGCTCTCGCTGGCGATCCACTTTTGCAGAACAAAGCATTTGAAAAGAATGTATCTATCGCTACACCTAACACGATGCTGGCCCTGCTTCGCACTGTCGCTTATGTCTTCAATCGTTCGAAGCTGGCACAGAGCGCTTCTGAGATTCAAGAGCTTGCCGGCGAACTCCTCAAGCGAATCGGAAAAGTCCACGGCAAGATATCCACTTTGGGTGATCGAATAAAGAGCACTGAGAAGGCATTCAATGAACTGATCGCCAGCGCTGAAGAGAATATGTTGCGCCCTGCTCGAAAGATCACCGCCATCGGTGGCCTCAAAGTAGAGAAACTCAAGGCACTCGAAGGGGTCGAGAGTTCAGTGCGCGAGATCAAGGTGATCGCTGGTGACGATCTCGATATCTTGGAACTTGAGGCACCCGAGGAAGAAGAGGCTGATGACGTCGAGCGTTGATATCTCACGGATTGACCCAAAGAATCGAATCCAAGGACCCGGGCTGACCAAGCCAGGTGTTGCGATCCTACAATCGCTCTTCATCGCGCTCGCGATGGCGATCGAGATCGTGATCCGGGGAAACGTCGGCGCGATTACTGGAATCTCGCTCTGGATCGCATTCGCTGGAGGAATCTACCTCGGTCGTACCGGGACGATCTTTACCTCCGTTGTTACACCACCGCTTGCATTTGCGCTTTGGATCGTGCTCTTACTACCGATTCTTGGCGGCTCATCACTTCGAATTTCCCGATTCGCTATCGACTTGGTCTCAGGGCTTGCAGGAATAGCACCATTCTTAGTGACTGGAGCAGTGGCAGGCTGGATTATCTATTTCTCTCGAGAAAAGTCACGAGATGAGAAGGTCGAGCGTTAAGCCTTTCCGGCAGCTTTCAATTCTTTTCGCAACTCTGGTGGAAGAGCGAAGAGCAGGCTCTCCTCCATCGCTGTAACTACCTCGATCTCACCATAACCTCGGCGAGCTAACTCTGCGAGAAGATCTTGCACCAATATCTCAGGTACCGATGCACCACTTGAGACTCCTATCGTCTCAACTCCCTCAAACCACTCATCCTTCAACTCTGCTGCATAATCGATAAGGAAGGCTGCTTTCGCACCATATTCAAGTGAGACTTCAACGAGACGTACTGAGTTCGAAGAGTTCTTAGACCCGACTACCAGGACGAGATCGGCCTTGGGCGCGATCTCTTTAATCGCAATCTGACGATTTTGAGTTGCATAGCAGATGTCATCACTTGGCGGATCTTGCAGATGCGGAAAACGCTCTTTCAGGATTCGTACCGATTCCAACGTCTCATCAACGCTCAGCGTGGTCTGGGAGAGCCAGGCAAGCTTCTTACTCGGATCAACCTCAACAGCTCGAGCGGCATCAAGTCCATCAACCAGGGTGATGTGTTCCGGTGCCTCACCTGCTGTCCCTTCGACCTCTTCGTGGCCGGCATGACCAATCAAGAGAATCTGCATGTCATCGGCTGCAAAGCGTTTCGCTTCATGGTGAACCTTGGTAACCAAGGGACAGGTTGCATCAATCGTCTTGAGTTGGCGTGAAGCGGCTTGCTCGTGAACTTTAGGTGATACGCCGTGCGCCGAGAAGACGACGATTGCACCCTCTGGGACCTCATCGGTCTCTTCGACGAAGATCGCGCCACGCTTTTCGAGGGTCGAGACCACATGCTTGTTATGAACAATTTGCTTTCTGACATATACCGGTGCGCCATAGAGATCTAAAGCTTTCTCGACGGTGACCACTGCTCGATCGACCCCAGCGCAATACCCACGGGGAGCTGCCAGCAAGACCTTCTTCACGGAGTGAATCTTAGAGTCAAGCGCCGTTACCATCTCGCCATGCTCGAGACCTCGATCGAATCCCCGGCACCAGTACGTGTGGTCTCTGAAGCCATCAAAGATTGGATAGGAAAACTAGGGCCAATCTGGGTCGAAGGTGAGTTATCTCAAGTCGATGACCGAAAAGGCTCGACGATGATCTTCATGCGACTGAGAGATACATCAGCCGAGATGTCGATTTCGGTTTCGTGTCATCGATCAGTCTTTGCAGCAGTTGCACCGTTACCAGCCAATGCCCGCATCAAAGTCTTTTCAAAGGTCAACTTCTACACTGGAAATGGATCGCTTTCACT
>VGAI01000048.1 GCA_016870815.1 Actinomycetota bacterium | reverse complement strand
TGGAGTTGCCATCCTCAACTGGCCGAGAATCAACGACTCGTGAGTCGTCATGTCGGCAGAAGGGACAGATCATCGGCGTGTCTAACCTTTCAATACTGGGAATTTCCCGAATCTGGGTGTATTCCAAGACTTCCTTCGAAGTGGCTTAGAACCACTAGGAATGGAAGGTTATCTCAAAATCACCCCAACATCTAGTGGGAACAGTAGACCCAAAGTTGAGGGTTTTGGGGATTCCTAACCGCGTGTCGGGATGATTAGCCGGTCGCCCGCCTTGAGGGTAGGAGATCTAAGCGCATTCAGCTCGATAATCCTCGACACCGTCTCTTCGTGGTCCCCTTCAAGAAGTCCTGCGATCGACCAGAGCGTCTCTCCCGGAGCCACAACAATCACTTCAAGGTGAGCGCTCTCCTGCGTTGAGGTGGATGAGCTTCCAGCGGCGGCACCAAAGAATGCTGAATAACTGCTTGCCATGAGAACTAAGACGGAAAGAACGACAGCGCCTCTGGCAAGAAACCTTCCCCTACGAGTCAGTCGGAGACCAGAAAACCCTTGAAAATCAACGGTTTTTGAAGCAGAGACTTGGAACGTGCTCATGGGAAACCTTCTTTGAACAGATCAATCGACACCGGGGATAGTGTTCGAACACCTGTTCTAACCAGAAAGGTACACCCCACATCCGACACCCGCAAGTCAATTTCGAACATTTGTTTGAATTTTTTCGAAATCGGTTCTACCCTTCTACCCATGAGCGATTCCACTGGCGAAATCCTTGAACTCCCCGACTCCCTTCCAGATAGCGCAGGGCTGACCCACAGGCAGAGGGCGATCCTCGACGTGATCCGTCAATCTGTTGAAGTTCGGGGGTATCCACCCACAATGCGAGAAATCGCCCAGGCGGCCGGTTTGGCTTCTCCCTCGAGCGTCAAATATCAACTAGGCGAACTCGAGGCAAAAGGTTTTATCAGGCGCGACCCATCACGCGGCCGAGCAGTTGAGATTCGAGAGACTGGCCAAGGCGGTGCCGAAGTAGCAAAGACTCACTCAGTTCCCCTTGTGGGGCGAATTGCTGCGGGTGCGCCAATCCTTGCCGAACAAGAGGTCGAAGAGGTCTTTCCACTCCCAGCAACATTGGTCGGCGAAGGAGAGCTCTACATGCTCAAAGTCGTTGGCGATTCAATGATCGATGCAGCAATTTGTGATGGCGATTTTGTCGTCGTTCGCTCCCAGAAGAGCTGCGAAAAAGGCGAGATTGTGGCGGCGATGATCGATGGCGAAGCCACGGTCAAGACCTTCTCAACCAGAGGTGGCAAGGTCTGGCTCCTGCCCGCAAACGAGGCGTATGACCCAATTCCGGGCGAGAAGGCCGAAATCCTCGGCAAGGTCACCGCGGTCTTGCGCTCGGTCAGGTAAGGAACTTCACCTGATTTAAGCAACACTCTTGTTGCGTTAATCGCCTCTCCTCCCTTAGCCTCCTTCCAGGCAGATTGCCTTGAATCACCCTTGGAAACTTTGGAGACATTGGTGCACTCGTTGAAGAAAATCGCCCTCACCTCGATTTCGCTCATGGTCATGGGGCTGTTGGCCTCGTGTTCTGCCTCTAGTGATGAAGCCACTGAGCTGACAATCTATTCAGGGCGAAGCGAGGAGTACCTCGGTGATGTCTTCGAAAAATTCCAGGCAGAGAGCGGCATCAAACTTAATGTTCGATATGCCGATTCAGCAGAGCTAGCAGCGCAACTTCTCGAGGAGGGCGGAAATTCACCGGCTGACCTCTTCATCTCCCAAGATGCCGGCTCACTCGGGGCTGTTGCAGAGGCTGGACTTTTGAAGCAACTCGATGACTCCATTCTCAATCAGATTCCAAGCAAGTTCTCCTCGCCTGAAAAAGTTTGGGTAGGTATTACCGGTCGTACTCGAGTCTTCGCTTATAGCCCCTCTCGCCTTCAGGATCTTCCAGAGAGCTATCGCGATGTGACTAATCCGATCTACAAAGGCCGAGTGGGTATCGCGCCGACAAATGGCTCTTTCCAAGCTTTCGTCACCGCACTGCGCATCAATGCAGGAGAGGCGGCGGCAGAGAAATGGCTTCGAGATCTCGTCGCAAACAAACCACAGTACTATGAGAAGAATTCAATGATCGTCGAAGCAATCAATGCTGGAGAGATCGACCTCGGTCTGGTCAATCACTATTACGTGTATGAAGTATCCAAGGCACTCGGTCGCGAAATTGGCGTCAAGATTGGATTCTTCGAGAAGGGCGATTTAGGCAATCTAATAAACGTTTCCGGCGCCGGTATTTTGAAGACGACAGGCAAGAGCGAGGCCGCCGCGAAGTTTCTCGCCTATCTACTCTCACCTTATGCAGAGGAAACTTACGTCAAAGAAGTACAGGAATATCCCCTCCTCCCGGGTGTTGAAGGGCCTCAAGGACTTCCTCGCATCGAAGAACTCGGAGCGCCAACCGTTGACTTGAATTCGCTCAAGGACCTTCGAGGAACGCAACAACTCTTGATCAAGGTCGGTCTCCTCTGACTACGTTACTTCCGCAAGGTGTTCCGTCAGGTTCTCCGCAAGTATCGAGCGAGGAGATAGCTCCACCGAAGGAGCGCGATACCCTCAAAAAAGTCTCTGGTTCACTCACTCTATTTTTGCTCACGCTTGCCCTACTTCCGCTCTTCTATCTCATCAATCGGGTTAGGACAATTTCCAAGGCGGATTTCCTTGCAATACTGGTGCGAGAGAAAACGGTCGAGATTGTGCTCAACACACTCCTACTCGCACTCGTTGTCGCCCTGGCATCACTTCTCATTGGAACTCTCTTTGCCACGCTTCTTTTTGCTAGCGATCTCAAGAGCAAGGGTTTTCTCCTTGCTATCTCGGCGCTCCCTTTGGCAATTCCCTCCTACGTCGTAACTTATTGCTGGATCGCAATCTGGCCTTCTTTTCGAGGTTTCTGGGCTGCAGCGCTAGTTCTCACTCTCAGCACCATGCCCTACTCACTCCTTGCCGCATTCGCAGCGCTGCGACGGATTGATCTCGTGCAGATTGATGTCGCGAGGTCCCTCGGATCTAACCGATTCGAAGTCTTCACTCGCATCGTCATCCCACAGATAAGAAATTCGATTGCCGCCAGCACACTCCTTGTTGCGCTCTATGTCTTCAGTGATTTTGGCGCCGTCTCACTCCTGGATGTCGATACCTTCACTAGGGCCATTCAAAACCTTTATCGCGCCTCCTTTGATCGACAATCGGCCGCGCTCCTTGCTTTGATTCTCATTGGATTCGCCGCACTTCTCGTATTTGGCGAGGCCAGGGTGCAGGGCAAAACTTCAGTTACTCGCACTTCTGCTCGACTCAGAGATGAACTCGCATTTCTTACCAAGCCAGTCGCAAAAGTTTCAATCTTTCTCCTCATAGTTGGATATGCCCTCTTAGCTCTTGCAGTGCCGGGATATCTTTTAATCTCTCGATTGATCAGCAACTTCGATGGTATTGACTTCGCCTCGCTTCTGCGCGCAACAATCAATACCGCTCTCGTTGCAACGCTCGGTGCGCTGATCGCGATGGCCTTTGCCCTCCCACTTGCTTGGACGATCATCAACTCCAGCAGTAGGTGGGCAGTTGTCACCGAAAGAGCGGTGCTCATCTCACACGCACTTCCAGGAGTCGTCCTCGGGCTCTCGCTCGTGGCATTCTCGTCCGCTTTGCCCTGGCTCTACCAGAGCGTTGCCCTGTTGGGATTTGCCTATGCGCTGCTCTTTCTCGCCAAAGGAGTTGGCGCTGCTCGATCGAGTATCGAACGAGTTCCGCAAGGTTTGAAAGAAGTCTCCACCACTCTTGGAGTCTCACCACTTCGCACGCTTGGCCGAATCACGATCCCATTGGCGGCTCCAGGGCTAGGCGTCGGTTTCCTGCTCATTCTCTTGACTGCAATGAAAGAACTTCCCGCAACGCTGATGCTCAGACCCACTGGCTTCGAGACTCTTGCGATTGAAATCTGGAGCCAGGCCTCCATCAATCGCTTCAATGAAGCGGCACCATATGCGCTCATGTTGGTATTGATCGCAGCAATTCCCACCTTTCTCATTTCACGACCAGACCGAAATCACCAAGAAAGCAGAGCAGGCAGGGGGCTCGATGGAGTCGCTTGATGTCAACGCCCTCACCGTTCACTTGGGTGAACGAAAAGTTCTCGACCAACTCTCACTTCAGATTAACGCGGGGACATTCACTGCCATCTTGGGGCCAAGTGGTTGCGGCAAGACCACCCTGCTTCGCGCGATTGCTGGTCTGGTGAGACCTTCGTCAGGTGCAATCAGATTTGGTAAGCAATTAGTCAGCATTTCATCGCTGGTATTGCCGCCACATAAGCGAAAGATCGGGTACCTGCCACAAGAAGCAGCTCTCTTCCCTCATCTCACCGTCTTCGAAAATATCGCATATGCCCTGGAAAGAGAGAAGTTCACGAAGGATCAAAAGCGCAAGATCGTTCATGAGATGCTCGAATTGATTGGGCTAGTCGGGTACGGCGATCGAATGCCCAGTGAACTGAGCGGTGGTCAACAGACTCGAGTGGCGCTGGCCCGAGCACTTGCCCTCGAACCAAAGGTCGTGCTTCTTGATGAACCGTTCTCGGCTCTCGATGCAACGCTTCGAAGTGAACTCCGTGAAGAGGTCACTTCGCTGCTGAAAAAGCGAGGGGCAACTACATTGATGGTGACTCACGATCGAGAAGAAGCACTCGTCACCGCTGACATGATTGCATTGATGCGTGATGGAAAGATCGTCCAGCACGGCGCACCCGATGAGGTTTACTCGACTCCGACAACTCCCTATGCAGCGCTCAGTACAGGGGACGCCCTCGTGCTTCCAGCACGACGCGATGGCGAGAATTTCTTCCACCCACTCAGCGCCTCACTCTCCCCTGAAGGAAGCGAGTCAGGAATCTTGGTGATTCGTCCCGAAGAAATTACTCTGAGTAAGAGTTCCGCTGCGGGGCAGCGCGCGATAGTTACCAAAGTCGAGTACTACGGTCATGACGCAGTTGTTGAGTTTGGACTGATTGAGTCGGCCTACCTTGGAACCCTGAAAGCCCGCGTCGCCGGCAAAGTTCATTTCACTCCAGGCGAATCGGTATTCGTCTCCCATGATGGACCAGTTCGCTGGTTCAGCACCTGAGAAACTTCCAAATTACAGAGAGTTTTCGAGATCAAGTTTTTCCAACTCGTGCGCTAAGCGCTCAGTGACTCGACCGCGAATCCTGGTTCCCTCACTCTCATATTTCTCATCATCGATCTCACCGAGTTCATGAATCTTGTTAACTAAATCTCCCCTGTTATACGGGATAAGGAGATCTATCGCCACACGCGGGTGCGGCAATCCCTCCTCTATCGCTCGCTTCAACAAGTCGATCCCAAGACCCGTTTTCACGGAGATTGCAATCGCCTCCCGCTCACTCCTGAGAATCTGGTCGAGAACTTCAGGTGGGGCAATCTCAGCCTTATTGATCACCACGATTTCAGGTATTCCCGCAGCGCCGATCTCGCGCAAGATTGATCTAACGGATCGGATCTGCCCGAAGGGATCAGGGTGTGAGCCATCAACGAGATGGACGATGAGATCAGCCGAAAGAACTTCTTCCAGAGTTGATTTGAAAACTTCGACCAACTGTTCCGGGAGATCGCGAACAAAACCAACGGTGTCAGCGATGGTGAAGAACCTGCCTTCATGGGTCTCGGTTCGCCGAACCGTCGGCTCAAGCGTGGCAAATAGAGCGTCTTGCACCAAGACTCCGGCTCCCGTGAGGCGATTGAGAAGTGAGGATTTTCCAGCATTGGTATAGCCAGCAATGGCAACAGAAGGAACTCTATTTCGCTCCCGCTCTTGTCGCTTTGTATCTCGAGAGGTCTTCATCTCCTTGATCTCTCGTCGAAGTTTTGCCATCTTGTCGCGAATTCGTCGTCGATCAATTTCGATCTTCGTCTCACCAGGGCCGCGACTGCCTATTCCACCGGTACCGCCAGCCTGACGTGAGAGAGATTGACCCCATCCGCGAAGGCGTGGCAGCAGATATGTCATCTGAGCAAGCTCTACCTGTGCTTTGCCTTCTCTACTCTTTGCATGTTGCGCAAAAATGTCGAGAATCAAGGCTGTGCGATCGACAACCTTCACCTTCACTCGATCTTCCAAGTTCTTTAACTGCGAGGGACTCAATTCACCATCACAGATCACGGTATCTGCGCCGCTTGCTTTGACTATTCCCTTCAGTTCAGCGACCTTTCCGGATCCAATGAAGGTCGCAGCATCCGCCTTATCTCGCCGCTGAATCAGCGCATCCAACACTTGCGAACCGGCAGTTTCGGCGAGCGCTGCAAGTTCGGTCATCGAATTCTCAGCATCGAGTGCCGTGCCGCTGGTCCAGACTCCAACCAGGATAACTCGCTCTAACTGAAGGCGACGATACTCAGCCTCAGAGATATCGGTGAGTTCGGTGGAAAGCCCAAAAACTCGTCGCAGAGATTGTCGATCTTGGAGGGCTAACTGCGTCGACTCGAAATCATCCGGCTTGAAACCTGCGAGTTGAATCTCAACATCATCAATCTCACTCTCTAACTCCCGCTCCAACTCTTCACTCTCTGCGATGAGCAAGTCGTAGTCGATCTCCTTCATCAAATATCGATTTCGATATCTCGAACCAAGAGAGCAGGGCCTGTCAACGTGGCGTTGTAATGTCCATCAATATCAACCACGAGTCGACCACCAGGCGCGTGTATTACCCAGGAAAGTGGCGGACGCTTTCCTTTCTTGATGCTTGCACCAAGGGCAACAGCGCATGTTCCTGTCCCGCAAGATTTCGTCTCACCACTTCCGCGCTCATGGACGCGCATCTTCAACTCACCATTGCCGAGGAATTCAACAAACTCGACATTGACACCATCTGGGTACTCATCTTCTGGCTCAACACGTGGCGCGCTTGCGAGTGAGCCGACCTGGTCCATGGAGTCGACAAATACGACTGCGTGGGGATTTCCGACATCGATATTGAATCCACGAAATTCATTTCCATTGATGCTGGCACAAATCTCGCCATCAATCTGCATCACTTGGCCCATATTGACTGAGATATCACCCGCTTCTGCAACTTTAAGGAATTTTCGCCCCGCTCGGGTGAGAATCGCGAAGATCCCCTCGCCTTGATGGCCTCTATCGACGAGGTATCTGGCCATCACTCGGATTCCGTTGCCACACATCTCTGCGAGCGATCCATCAGAGTTTCTATAATCCATAAACCATTCATCGCCACGGCGCACTATCTTGATGACTCCGTCAGCGCCGATTCCGCGCTCTCGTGAGCAGAGATTTCGAATCACTTGCCCATCAAGGGCGATCTCATCGCTCGGGTCGAAAATCAAGAGAAAGTCATTCTCGGTCCCATGACCATAGGTAGTCGTGATCTTCATCTGATGCGAAGGTTACCTCTCACGCTCTCCTCATTCCTCACAAAAACTATTCGGTGGCAAGGAACGTCTTTGCCGCAGCCAGACGTGTCTCGGTATCTCCGCCTTTGATCCATCGGATTCGGGCATCGCGAGAGAACCAGGTCTCCTGGCGCCGGGCATATTGGCGAGTTGCTCGCTTCGTCTCTTCTCTC
>VGAI01000047.1 GCA_016870815.1 Actinomycetota bacterium | reverse complement strand
TCTCAACCCGCTTTTCGCTACCAGAATCATCGACAACCGAAACTGAAGCAGAGAGTGGTGCGTTTGTGAATCGATAGAGACAACGCGCTACATCTGAACGCATTAAGAGGTCATAGGTACCAACGTTCAAGCTCTTTCCATCCGGACGATAATGAAGTCCGCCAACTTTGTAATTCAAGAAGTCATTGATGAAATCAGGGGCACCAGGTGAGTAGACCGCAGCATTGGTAGTCACCAATCCAATGAGTCGCGTCTTGTCATTGAAGCAATCATTGCTTTGACGTCCGCCTACCGTGGAGAAAGCCCACGAGGTATGTTCGCCAGAGGCGGTATCTTTCATGACACCCACTAATTGCTTGATCCACTCCAGAGCGATTGGATTTCCGGCGTTGACGGAGTTCCAGATCTCACCCTGGCGTAGGAAGAGGCTGGGATCAGGACGAGCATCAAACTGCTCTTTCGTCAGCGAGACACTGACCTCTGGCACAACCACCGGCTCGGCCTCTACCTTGATTCGATTAAGTTTTTGGTCGACCGGGTCAATCTGAATTGATGCGTTCTTTAAGCGGCCATTGAGCCATCCAGTCACTGTATTTGGCAGTCGCAAAGTCAATGCAACTCGTTGCTTCTCCACGAAGTCCACTCGCTTTGCGCAAATTTCTTTGAGCTTGAATGAGGTGCAGGCATCATCGCTTTGGCCTACGAGAGGCGAAGCGAATACGCACTCTCTTTTTCTGCACAATCTCCAGAAGTATAGGTATCGCACTTTTTTCGCATCGACCGCCAATCCGTCTCAACATTATTAATGATCTTTTGAGCTACATCCTCGGGAATGGTATGCACCTCTGAACCCCCGCCTGCGCCTTCAGCGAAGGAATCCACGATGGTGTGGCGATATGGGGTATCCGCACCTCGGGCAGTCGATGTTATGGATAGCACTAAGGCGAAAGAGATCAAGAGCCCCAACCACGATTTCAGAAGTCTTTTCGATTGCGAGACCATACTCGGATTCTCCTACGACTCAGGAGACAAGACGATCACCCACACTAAAATCCTCCGTGGATTCAGTCTCACCATCGCACGATCACTTGGCTGGTGATCGACCAAGAGTCTCACCAAGTGATGAGCAGCCAAGGCCCAAGACAACTCGATTAACGTAGGCAAAGTAAGCAGTCACTTGATTGATTTCCAGAACTTCGCCATCACTGAATCCACAATCGCGAAGTTCCTTGATCCAAAAGCTGCTCGCCTTTCCAGGTTTTGTTGTAAGTTTGAAGGCATAACGAAGCGCTTGCCTTGCTTTTACATCTAAGTCAATCTCTTCTAGCCCTCCTTGAATAATGGCGCTCTTGATTGCCAGCGCACGTTCACGATCTTTTAAAGCTCTCGACATCCCTTCAAAGTGGTGATCGAGGCAATAGTTGCAAGAATTGATGGATGAGACCAGAACTCCAATAGCCTCAAGCAACCACCTAGGAACGCTGTTATCGGATCGATGTAATACTGACTGATAGAGAGAAAGGTGAGCCGACATCGTCGCAGGTCGCAGCGAATGTACTTTCATCACCTGATCAACTCCACCATGACTCTTCATCAACTCTGAATAAATTTCCGCAAGTTCACCGCTAGCGCTCTCAGGTTCGATGGTTTCTATCCAAGACATCTCTCGTGCCTCTCTTCTACCGTTCCCATAGTTTCTCCATATTTCTCAAGCATTCCTTCTGGCCTCGCTTTGATCCAAAGGAAACAGGGCCGGAGTGTCACTTTCAGCTAGGTGAAGAGAGCCTATGCCTACCGCTACCCTCTGGTCATGCATCAACTGACTCCACTGCGTTGGATGAGTTACATGTTAATTGCCCTCGGATTAATCAATTGGCGCTACCAGTCGGCAGAGAGCGCTGCCGCGGTGAATTCGCTCATCATCATTGCAATCGGAGTCGTACTTGTAGCCCTGCTCTTCATGCCCATGACGCAGAAGATCTTTTCAAATCGCGCTGTCAAGGTGATGACTTGGCTGGTGGTTTCTGGAGCGGTGCTCTTCGCGATATTGAACTAAGAGTTTGTATGAATCTGGAACACTTGAAAAGCCAATGGAACCAAGTCCTCGATGAAGTCGAGCGCGTAAATCGAGTTGCCTGGCTGGCATATTTTGATGCACGTCTTGCCCGAATTGAGGGAGGCAGACTCTTTCTTGATTTTTCTGATCCTGCGAAACTTGCGGGCGGTCACGACTACTCAAAGGCCAGAAAGCCTGATTTGAGAAAGGTGCTTGAGGAGGCTATCAAGTCAGTTACTGGCGAAGAACTAGAGGTCATTGATGGGTGACAACTCCTCATCAATTCGTCGCTTAACAGCGCTATCTCTGGCATCACTCTTGGCGGCTCTCTTGCCACAGACATCTTCATTTGGTGCTACCCGCTCTACATTCTTCGCAGTCCAAACCCCTAGTGTTGGTGAACCACTTCTCTCTTTCCATGGAGTCGTTAGCCCAGCAACAGGTGGAGCTACGGTGCGAATCCTCCAGCGAGTAAGTGATCGATGGGAGCCGACTGGGATAAGCGCGAAGACCACTGATCTAGGAACATGGAAAGTCAGGGGAAGTTTTCCATCGGTCGAAAGTGAAGTTGGATTTCGAGCTGAGATAATCACATCCAACAATTCCTTCACCACTACTGCCCGTAAATTGATGATCAACCCCGTCGCAAATCCTGAGGACCCAAACTTCTCCCTGATTTCGCGGAGCGGTCCTGGATCGCGAATCTACGGCGCTGATGTAAGCAGATGGCAGCATCCGAAAGACAAAGCGATCAACTTCCAGAAGATGTTTCGTGCTGGGATGAGATTTGTCATGATCAAAGCTTCTGATACTCGAGATGACTCCGATGCCCTCGCTCGAAAGTATCTTGTGATGGATCGCCACGCTGCGCAGGCGGCTGGCCTCTACACTGGCTTTTATCACTATGCGACGCTTCCCAACACAGAGAGCAAGAAGGTGATCATCGCCGACGCCAAAGCTCAGGCCCAGCAAGCGGTATGGCGTCTTGCTTCTGTCGGCGGTTATACCGAACTGGATCTGCCATACGCGCTAGATCTCGAGAATAACTGCATTCGCTACGTGAATAAGCGATGTGCAAAATTCTCATCCAAGCGTGCAAACACACTCTGGGCAGAGACATGGCTAGATACCGTCTACCAAAAGACTGGCAGAAAACCTTTTCTCTACTCCTACCCAGCCTTCTTAGAGCGAGCCCTTAATCGAAGTCCTAAGCTTCGGACATATCCACTCTGGCTTTCTCATTTTGGAATAAATCCCGCAAAGCCAAGTGCTGAGCCTGGTAAGAAAGTCGTCGGTTGCTTTGTCCACTCCTGGACAACATCTGACTGCAAATCGCTCTGGCAGATCTGGCAATTCTCTTCCTGCGGAATCGCACCGAAGTACGGCGTCCCTGGATCAAGACTTGACCTTAATGTCTACCGTGGGGATGTCACTTCTTTCCTTAAGTTAACTCAAGGCAAGTGGGAGCCGCTTGAAGGTGAGCTATTGCCGTTTAATGAGACGACCTCAATCACGGTTTCGCAGGTCCTGGCGACCACGACCGATAAGAAGGTGCGAATCACAGCAGAAGTAAAGCGAATCAATGGCGAACCAGTAGTCACCGGTTCGGTTGAATTCGCTCTAGCTACGATCGAAGACTCTGCTACAACCTTCACTTTCGAACAGGCCACAATTCGTGATGCAAGTGGCCTCTTCTCGTTATCAATCAAAGGCCTGCCAGCGGGTAGTTATAGCGGCGAAGTTGTCTTCAAAGACCCAACGAAGACTCATGCATCGATTTCAGCGCCAGTCTCATTCTCTCTTCTTCAAGGCGCAGAGATGACGCCACGACCAAAGCCAACCAAAAGCGCTCCTGTTAATCCGACACTCTCTGGATGTCGCAAGCAGATCAAGATGTGATGAGGGCGGATCGTTCCGCCTTCACATGAGCTTTGAAAGCTTCCATCTGACTCTTCTTCTCCGCGGCATTCCACCGAAGTGGTTTTGCCAGAATCTCAGCAATATCCTTGGCAATAGATGCGCCGTGATCTTCACTTTCAAATCCAATTCGAGTGCGGCGATCGATGATATCCACCACTGTCCTCGCCCCCTCATATTCGACGGCATAAAGCGCTTCAACTTTGAGGTATTCAAGATTGGGATCAAGTCTGCCCCTCAATTCGGGCCGTTTTCGAGTCAACTCCAATAGCGTGACAATCTCACTGCCATAACGATCAAGAAGGTGTCGAATCACATCCTCAGAAACGCCATACTCTTTCGCCAAGTGTGAAACCTTATTTGTCAGTGCGAAGTAGCCATCCGAGCCTAAGAGCGGCAACTGCGCAGTGGAAGAGTCAGGGACTAATCGCCGTAGCTCGGCGCTTGCCACATCAACAGCATCTTCTGCCATCACACGATAAGTGGTGTATTTGCCACCAGCGATGCTGACAAATCCTGGAGCTGGCCGATCAACAATGTGTTCCCGAGACAACTTTGTCGTCGGTGAATCGGGAGCAGATGAGATCAATGGGCGAAGCCCGGCATAGACTCCAATGACATCACTTCGCTTCAACCGTGGCGTTAAGACCCGATTGGCTTGAGTCAAGATGTAATCAACATCGGCCTTTGAGGCTACTGGCGTATTTGGATCATCCTTGTATTCAGTATCCGTGGTTCCCACAATCCATTTTCCGAACCAAGGAATGATAAAAAGGACTGAGAGCGGCGTCTTGATGATGAGTCCACTTTCTGAGGAAATCGCATCTCCAGGAACGACTATATGCGCACCCTTACTCATGCGAACTTCATACCCGGGCTTCAAGCCGAACTTCTTATAGAGCAGGGATGTCCAGACTCCGCCGGCGAGAACTGTCACCTTCGCCTTGACTGCGAACGCACGACCCTCCTGTGGCTTTACCTTCACACCTACAACGCGCCTACCTTCGCGAATCAGTTCTGTCACTTCGGTATAAGTGGCAATTCGTGCCCCATAGCGTTTTGCAGTTCGCGCGATCATCATCGTGTGGCGGGCGTCGTCAACCTGGGCGTCGAAATACTGAATACCGCCAGTGATGATGTCGCTGCGAAGGCTAGGGGCAACTTTCGCCACGCGCTTCTGATCAAGATGCTTATGCCAAGGAAGAGCTCGTTTGAATCCACGCAATAAGTCATAGAGAGCGAGCCCCGCGCCGACATAAGTCCGTTCACGAAATTTCTCGGTGAGTGGAAAGAGGAAACTTACTGGCTTGACCAGATACGGTGCGAGCGAGGTAACCATCATCTCTCGCTCGCGGAGGGCCTCTTTCACTAACTTGAAGTCATACTGTTCAAGATAGCGAAGCCCACCATGAATCAACTTCGAAGAACGTGAAGAGGTGCCTGAGGCTAGGTCGCCCGCTTCCACGAGTGCGACTTTAAGTCCACGACTTGCACCATCGAGCGCTATGCCGGCGCCAGTAACTCCCCCGCCAATCACCACGAGATCGAATTCCTCGCGCTTGAGGCTCGCTAGATCTTCCTCGCGTTGTTGATCATTAAGGGCTGAGTCAAGGAGCGCCACAGCCTTAGGATATCGGGCATGCGCTACATCGGTGCCCTCGACCAAGGAACTACAAGCACTCGCTTCATGATCTTTGATGAAAGTGGTGCTGTGGTTTCATCCGATCAACGAGAGCATAGACAAATCCTTCCCCAATCCGGTTGGGTTGAACACGACGCAAATGAGATATGGCAGCGAACGCAAGAGGTAATCCGCGGTGCGCTCACAATTGCTGGCATCGAAGGTGATCAACTCAGCGCAATAGGGATTACTAACCAGCGCGAGACAACCGTCGCATGGAATCGAACTTCTGGCGAGCCCTTATCCAACGCCATCGTCTGGCAGGACACCCGCACAACTGAGATCCTGAGTCGACTCTCTGAAGCTGAAAAGAGCGATGTCATTGGTAGAACAGGGCTTGCCATCGCCCCTTATTTTTCTGCAAGCAAGATGACCTGGCTCCTTGAACTCAATCATGATCTGGACCAGTCAGAAATCTGTTTAGGCACTATCGACTCGTGGCTCATCTTCAAACTCACTGGAAATCGCGTTCACGCAACTGATGTCACCAATGCCAGTCGCACGATGTTGATGGATCTCGAGACGCTCGACTGGGATCCATGGCTCCTTCAACGTTTCGCTGTTAAGCGAGAGATGCTCCCCGAGATCAAAGCTTCAGTGGCGCATTTCGGCGAGACGGATCCGGCGGGGCCTTTAGGCGCGGCTGTTCCCATTGCGGGAGTCCTAGGCGATCAACAAGCTGCGATGTTCGGCCAAGTCTGTTTCGATCGCGGCGAATCGAAGACCACATATGGCACTGGAAACTTCGCTCTCTTCAATACGGGAAGTGAAATTGTTAGGTCGAGACATGGCCTCTTGACCACGCTTTGCTATCAATTTGAGGGTAAGGCACCAATCTACGCTCTTGAAGGGTCGGTTGCAGTAACGGGATCTGCGGTTCAGTGGCTCAGGGATCAACTACAAATTATCGAGAAGTCATCCGATATCGAAGCTCTCGCGAAATCCGTTGCAGACTCTGGGGGCCTTTATTTTGTACCAGCATTCTCCGGCCTCTTTGCTCCCTATTGGCGAAGCGATGCGCGAGGCGTAATTGTAGGGATGACGAGGGCTTCAACAAAAGCACATATAGCCCGTGCGACGCTTGAAGCAATCTGTTATCAGACGCGTGATGTACTTGATGCGATGGTGAAAGACTCAGGGGTAAAACTTCGTGAGATGAAAGTTGACGGTGGAATAACCGTCAACAAGCTTTGCATGCAACTCCAGGCAGACATCATGCAGATCGATATCTCTCGCCCCGTCATCAACGAGACGACTGCGCTGGGGGCCGCTTATGCAGCGGGCCTTTCAGTTGGAGTCTGGAGCGATCAAGAAGTGCTTCGAGCTAAATGGCAAGAGAGCGCTCGCTTCCAACCAGATAGACAGTCACCTCTTGCAACCGATGGTTATACCCGCTGGCAAAAGGCAATTACTCGCACTCTTGATTGGGTCGATTAGAAACCTTACGAAATCGCTCGAATTTGAATTAAGAGCGCATTATCTGGCTCGAGGATCGGCGTTGCGAGACCAACTGATTCAAGTTGAGCCCCACTCGCTCGTATTCCATCAAACCAACCCACATCTCCCCTCGACATCTGACGCGGCTTGCCAGCCGGGAAAACGGGTTTTACCTCATAGCGTCGTTCCGCGATAAGCCCACGTATCAAAATCGGATCAGGCTGTGATGATGAAGATGGCTCTCTCTGTATATAGGTGAAGAGCGCTTGGCTTGAATCAGGTGAAACAAATCCGTAGAGGGTGGCAGCGGAATCACAATCTTCGATTCGAACCATCCTCGCCTTATGCATCCACTCCCTGACACTCTTGTAGAAAGCGACCCATTGACCAAGCGCCTCAATCTCATCATTACCAGCTTGAGTGAAATCCCATTCAATCCCGGCATGACCAAAGAGTGCAACAGCTGCACGCATCGACAGTGGAGTGCTTCGTCCACTCTGATGATTTGGGAAAGGACCTATATGGGTACCGAGTAACTCTGGCGGAATGAATTGAGCGCTCCATCTTTGTATATCCACTCGGGAGAGCGCGTCATTGTTATCACTGGTCCAGAACCGATCGACATGTTCGATCATTCC
>VGAI01000046.1 GCA_016870815.1 Actinomycetota bacterium | reverse complement strand
TGATCATTCGGTGGTTCATCAACCGCCGTTCGGCACGACGTGATTTTGGCGATGAAATTCGTGAAATCTTTCAGTATCTAGCGACGCTGGTCCTTCTCGTAGTCGTCAACACAGGGCTCGCGGGACTACTTGCAAACCTGTTGCCAGCCCCAGATCGACTCGTCACCGACGAGAATCTGATGGCGAGAAACACTGCTTTCATCGTCGTTGGCGCGCCGCTCTTGTACTTCCTTGCTCGATGGAACCGAAGATCGTTGAGCTCAAATAGCGATGAGAATGAGGGTTTTGCGCTCCAACTCTATTTTGTTATCGCACCAATCACTGCGCTGGTCATCACTTCGGTCAATGCTTACCAGTTTGTGATTACATCTCTCACCGAAAAGTCAGTCGATGGTCAAGGACTTGCTATCGGTGTTGTCTGGTCACTCACACTTGCTCTCCATTACCGAATATCTCGAAAGATTCTCTCTCCCGAACGCAGACAGCCCTCCTTCCTCTTAGCCGGAGCAATCTCACTGGTTCTTCTCGTCATCGGTCTCGCTCGAATAATCGCTTCTATCACAACCACGTTGCTTCCCTTCAGCGGGAACACTCTTGTGACCACTGGCCCCTCTGAATTGGTTCGAGGGACGACTCTTCTGGCAATAGCAGGGATTTTCTGGATCGCTTACTGGATTTTTGGCGAGCGAAAAGGTGAAGAGAGTTCACTCCGAAGCGCCTATCTCCTACTCATCGGCATCTTCGCGCCTTTAGTGGCAATGTTGGTTGGCGCCAGTGTCATCTTCTATCAGTTGCTTATCTGGTATTTCGGCGATCCGAAGGAGAACTCTTTCTGGGTCCATCTTTCAGATATTCCGGCGGCGACTGGCACGCTCGGTGCATCTGCAGTCGCTTTTGCTTATCACCAACTGACTCTTCGCCTGCACCACCATGAAAAACGAAGCGAAGTCTCACGGATTTATGAGTACCTTCTCTCTGCTGGTGGGCTTGTTACATCCTCGATAGCAGTATCGATAGGACTCGTATCGATAGTTGAATCATTCACAAGTAAAGTGCAAGTTCTTGGATCCTCTGCCATGAATACCGCACTGCTCGCCTTGACACTCTTCCTGGTTGGTCTGCCTCTCTGGATCTTCTTTTGGCGCCGAATCGGGATGCGGGTGCAAACAAGCACTGATGCAGAGCTCGGTTCACCAACTCGTCGGGTCTACCTAATCCTCATTCTCGGTGTCTCTGGAATCGGCGCAATCGCAGCACTTCTTACGATGGTTGTCCGCCTCTTTGAGGGAATCTTCAATGCTGACTTAGGAGCTGCGACTTTCCGCGAACTTGCCTATCCGCTAAGTATTCTCTTGACGACTGCCTTGGTTGCTATCTACCACGTCAATATCTTTCGCCATGATCGAGCGCAGGCGCCAAAAACCACTCATGAGCTCAAATACTTGTTGCTTATCGGTCCCGAAGACACGCAACTGAAGCGGTTGCTCGAACGGGAGACCGGCGCGCGCATTGACTTGGTCCGCCTTGCCGATGGTTTCGAGGGAACTTGGTCAGAAGCGAGAGTGAGATCGCTGATTGCTTCGAATACGTATCCAGAGTTAGCACTGATTCACGACTCTCAAGAATACAAAATCATCCCCATTCAGAGATAGATCCTTTGATGTCTGCTCATCACTTCTCAAGGCTCGGCTAAGATACGCAGCACTTCCCAAACAAGGGGCAGTAGCTCAGTTGGTTAGAGCCCCGGACTCATAATCCGGTCGTCGTAGGTTCGAGCCCTACCTGCCCCACAGATTAGAAAGCACTAAATCCGCCTCAAATTTCTGGTTCGAGATTCGCTGGGTCAAGGAAATCACTGGACTTTTCGCAATCCGCACAAACGATCACATCCAACGGGCGCGGGAGAAATCTGTTCGGAGTTTGAACAAAGTTCCCGAGGTCAATCGTTGACTCCATCCACATGGCTTCCTAGGCTCATGTGTCAGAGCCCAAATGAATCTGAGGAGTTGATTAGAAAGCAATGAGCGAAACCCTCCTTCAACTAAGGAATGTTGGTAAGCGATTCGGAGATCACGTAGTTCTAAAGGACATCAATCTCGATATTGCAAAGGGTGAAGTAGTTTGCGTGATTGGACCAAGTGGCTCGGGCAAGAGCACTCTGCTGCGTTGCATTAACTTCATCGCGCCACCTGAAGAAGGTGAAGTCATCTTCGAGGGTAGAACTTGGAAGAGATTTCATTCAGCTTTTAATTTCATAGCAAACCGCAAATATGAGGCGAAGCTACCAACACTTAGAGCCGAGATTGGAATGGTCTTCCAGCATTTCAACGTATTCCCTCATATGACCGCAATCGAGAACGTCGTGCTTGGACTTACAAAAGTCAGGGGAAATACTCGAAATGTCGCACGAGAGATAGCTGAAAGATCGCTGAGGCAAGTTGGCCTCGGTGACAAGTTGGATCAATACCCTGAAAAGCTTTCCGGAGGCCAAAAACAACGCGTAGCAATCGCTCGTGCCCTCGCACTCAATCCCAAGGTCATGCTCTTTGACGAAGTGACTTCAGCACTTGACCCAGAGCTCGTCACAGGGATTCTTGATGAGATGAGACGCCTTGCCTCGGATGGAATGACGATGGTGGTAGTGACGCACGAGATGAACTTCGCCTTCCAAGTCGCCACCCGAATCGTCTTTATGGACGCTGGACGAATCGTGACTATTGGCACCCCCGAAGAGATACGGAACACGACTGAACCGAGGGCGCGCGCCTTTCTCAGTTCGATCCTGGGCTAGCGAGAGGATCAAAAAAGGCGCATGGACGGCTACCAATACAACTGGAACGTTGTCTGGCAATCCTTGCCTGAGCTCCGTCAGGGATTGATTATCACTCTACAAGTTTCGATTATGGGTATGTCACTTGCAATCGTCTTTGGATTGCTCTGCGCAATAGGTCGTCTCAGCCAATATGGGTACATCAGGAAATTCTCGGTCGCGGTGATTGATTTCTCAAGATCCATCCCTCTATTCGTCTTACTCTTCTGGGTCTACTACGGACTTTCACTTAAGTTCTCGATCAATCTCACAGCCTTTCAGGCCGGAGCTATTGCCCTTGGGATAACGGGTGGCGCATACATGGCAGAAGTTTTCAGAGGCGGGATCAATGCTGTTGATTTCGGTCAAAGAGAGGCTGCCCTCGCTATTGGGCTAACCCAGTCGAAGGCGTTTAATCTCGTAGTACTTCCTCAGGCAATTCGAATCATCGTCCCGCAAGCCGTCAATGTCTATGTTGGTTTGCTCAAAGGTGCGACTATCGTCTCAGTAATCGGCGTCGCTGACATGATTTATGTCGCCCAATACATTTCACTCAACTCATTTACTCCCTTTGAGATGTATTCAGCGGTTGGTGTCGCCTTTATCGCATTGACAGTCTCAATTGCGGGACTCGCATTTCTGCTTGAGGCAAAACTCAACAAGGGGAGGTCTCGTGGATAATTCACAGCTTTTTTTTGACTTTGCCCCTATCTGGCAAGCCCGAACTTTGTTGCTCGAGGGTTTCGGCATTGCAATGTTCTCTGCAGTAGCAGGAATTTTCTTTGCGATACTTCTTGGTCTGATCGTAGCTTTGATGCGACTCTCGCGATATCGAGCCCTTCGAGCGATTGCATTCACATACACCCAACTCTTCAGAGGCGTTCCACTTTATGTTCTTGTGCTCTGGATTTATTTTGGCCTCGTCTATGCAGTTGGGATAGATATTCCCAGAATTCCGTCAGGGATAATCGCCTTGGCACTTCTCAATAGCGGTTACCTATCCGAAACTTTCCGCTCTGGGATTCTCGCCGTAGAGAAGGGCCAGCGTGAAGCTGGTGAAGCACTCGGCTTAAGACCATGGCAAGTGAGCCGATTTATTGTCTTGCCCCAAGCTGGCCGAATAGTCGTGCCTCCGACAGGGAATCAGTTTGTTGATGCAATCAAAGACTCTGCCATCTTAAGCATCATCGGGGTACCAGAGCTGATGAAGGTCGCTCAGGAGCAAGCGAACATGTACTACCGACCTTTTGAGTTCTATACAGTCGCTGGGCTGCTGTACTTGATTGCTGTCATCATTGTTTCAAAAGGCATTTCAAAACTCGAACAACGTCTTGCAAGATTTTCACGAGCAAGCAAAGAGGCTTCCTCAGGCGAAAGAAGACCGTCTGAGGTTGGAGGGTAGATAAGAGGTAAAAGAACAATTCAGGATGGGCACCGGGTTCATCTTGAATCCTAGGAGGAAAGAAGGAAACATGGATCAGAAAGTGAACATGGCTGATTCTGTTGTTGATGAGAAGGCGGGACGCCGCAGCTTCATCAAGGGCGCTGCGTTGGCCCTCGGTGCCGGTGCTGTCGGTGCTTTGACTCCATTATCAGCAGGTGCAGTTACTGCAGAGCCGCCAGTTGCGAAAGCAACTGGTGACTCTTTGCTCGCCAAGATCATCTCATCGAAGAAGATTCGATTTGGTGTCGATCTTGGCTTCCCCCCACTCCAGTACAAGAAATCTGATGGAACCCCGACTGGTTACATCATCGACCTATCGGTGAGACTCGCTGCATCTCTTGGTGCAACTCCAGAATGGGTGGAGGTTCCATTCGCAAATCTCTTCGCCCAGCAAGCAGCTGGACGATTCGATATGTCAGGTATCTCGGCGACAATCCGACCAGAACGTGCTCAGCGCGTTCTCTTCGCAGGAGCTCCTTCATTCGTTGAATCGAATGTGGTTCTCCTCCGACCAGGAAGCTCGCTTCGAAACTTGACTCAACTCAACAGCACTAGCGTCACCATCGCTGTTGTCGTCGGCTCATCACAAGAGGCAGCTGCGAAGATTCTCTATCCTCGCGCGACCCTTAAGCGTCTCACCAATCAAGAAGCTCTCGCTGATGTCGCAGCCGGTCGATCCGATGCGATGATTGTCGGCGAGTTCTCGGTTGCTGCTGCAGTCAAGGCAAATCCATCAGTGAAGGTTATGAAGGGCAACCCTGTCTTTGTGGACGAGAACAGCTACTTCATGCCGTTGGGCGAGTACGATCTCAAGCACTATGTTGACACTTGGCTTCGTTACGAGACTTCTCATAACGAACTTGGTGCGCGTTGGGATGAATACATCGGTAATGATGCTCGAAAGTTGGGCCTCAAGACTGTCTCCATCTACTCAAGCTGGAAAGGCGCGTAGTCATCTGAACTCAACAAGCACTAGGTCCCCTTACAGGGATCTAGTGCTTGTTGCTATCTGTTTTATCTCTGTTATTGCCCTTGGATTCGCTGTACGCTCCACTCAATATGAAAATACTCTCGATCGACGGTGGTGGAGTCCGAGGTTTAATCCCTGGAATGATCATCGTGGAACTTGAGCGGCGCCTTGGAAAGCCGGTTTCGGAAGTTTTTGACCTCATCGCGGGAACATCAGCTGGTGGACACATTGCACTTGCCCTAAGTGCTCCTGACAAAAACGGAGATACAAAGTGGAGCGCGGCAGACCTGGCAAACTTTTATCGTGACGCCTACGGTCGCATCTTCCCATCGACTGGAAATCGCTTCATTGGAGCATTACGCGGTATCACAGATGAGCGATACTCTGCCGAAGGGATTGAGTTAGTCCTAGAAGAGATCTTTGGCGATGTGATGCTGAGTGAGGCCATGACGGAAGTTCTCGTCACGGCTTTCGAAGTGGAGAGCGGTAAGCCACATTTCTTCCTGCGCAGTGAGGCGAGAGCGGATAAACGCCTCGATCACACCATGAAGTTCGTCGCGAGAGCAACGAGTGCTGCGCCGACATATTTTGAACCTGCAGCCAAAATCGGTAGCGACGAGAAGCTCGCATTTATCGATGGTGGTGTCTTTGCGAATAATCCAACAATGTGCGGATTTGCCCATGCGCAGAAGCTCGGCTTTGACGAAGATGACATGACGATTGTTTCAATAGGTACCGGAGCGGTATCTCGCGAGTTGGTATATGAGGAGGTGCGAGATTGGGGTCTAGCCCACTGGGCCAGGCCGATTCTCGACATCACGGCCCAGGCGGGAAATCACGCAATCGATTGGCAGTTGAATCAAATTCTCCGTAAAGGCCACTACTTCCGAATCCAACCAATGATGTCAGGAATGCGATCCTCACTGGATGATGCGCGTCCTGAAACTGTCACTGCTCTAGAAGATGTTGCAAGAGATGTCATTCAAGAGAATAACGCTGCACTTGATCGAATTTGCACCCTTATCGCTGGTTAAGAAAACCTACTTGCGTTAGATCTTCTTCCAACCAGCAGGACAATTCGGCAGGGCAGTAATGAATTTCTTCGTCACTTTTCCTTTCCTGCAGGTCATCGTGTAGCTGATGCTCTTCTTTTTCGATTTCGATGCTTGAGAGGTTGATTGAGAAGAGTTGGTCGAACTTCCCTGACGAGTTCCAGTTAACTTGACTTTAAGGGTTGGCCTTGAGAAGGAGAATCCATAAGCACCTAAGTGCAGCCATCCCTCCTTCTCATTGAGGAATGTAGTCTCAACCCGCTTTTCGCTACCAGAATCATCGACAACCGAAACTGAAGCAGAGAGTGGTGCGTTTGTGAATCGATAGAGACAACGCGCTACATCTGAACGCATTAAGAGGTCGTAGGTACCGACATTCAAGCTCTTTCCATCGGGACGATAATGAAGTCCACCAACTTTGTAATTCAAGAAGTCATTGATGAAATCAGGAGCGCCCGGTGAGTAGACCGCAGCATTGGTGGTCACCAATCCAATGAGTCGTGTCTTATCATTGAAGCAATCATTGCTTTGACGTCCACCTACCGTGGAGAAAGCCCACGAGGTATGTTCGCCAGAGGCGGTATCTTTCATGACACCCACTAATTGCTTAATCCATTCGAGGGCAATTGGATTCCCTGCGTTGACGGAGTTCCAGATCCCACCTTGACTTAGAAAGAAACTAGGATCGGGAAGAGCGTCAAACTGCTTTTTCGTCAGCGAGACGCTGACCTCTGGCACAACCACCGGCTCGGCCTCTACCTTGATTCGATTAAGTTTCTGGTCGACCGGGTCAATCTGAATTGATGCGCTCTTTAAGCGGCCATTGAGCCATCCTGTCACTGTATTTGGCAGTCGCAGAGTCAATGCAACGCGTTGCTTCTCCACGAAGTCCACTCGCTTTGCGCAAATTTCATTTAGCTTGAATGAGGTGCAGGCATCATCGCTTTGGCCTACGAGAGGCGAAGCGAATAGGCACTTTCTTTTTCTGCACAATCCCCAGAAGTATAGGTATCGCATTTCTTTCGCGTCGAACGCCAATCCGTCTCAACGTTGTTTATGATTTTCTGAACTACATCCTCCGGAATGGCATGAACCTCTGAACCCCCGCCTGCGCCTTCAGCGAAGGAATCCACGATGGTGTAGCGATATGGGGTATCCGCACCTCGGGCAGTCGATGTTATGGATAGCACTAAGGCGAAAGAGATTAAGAGCCCCAACCACGATTTCAGAAGCCTTTTCGATTGCGAGACCATCCTCGGATTCTCCTACGGCTCACGAGAGAAGACAAACACCCACACTTAAATTTTCGCGGGAAACAATCACAGCTCCGCACGATTAGTTAGCTGGTGATCGACCAAGAGTCTCACCTAGCGATGAGCAGCCAAGGCCCAAGACAACTCGATTAACGTAGGCAAAGTAAGCAGTCACTTGATTGATTTCCAGAACTTCGCCATCACTGAATCCACAATCGCGAAGTTCCTTGATCCAAAAGCTGCTC
>VGAI01000045.1 GCA_016870815.1 Actinomycetota bacterium | reverse complement strand
TCTCTCTTCGATAGATCTTACGGGGGGTACTTATTTCATATCAACGATTCTTCTGCTCCTTGGTCTTGTCTTGCTTTATCGCAATATCTTTCGGCACCAAGTTCAGGTCAACCTCACTGCTGTGAGCGATCCCAAGTACTTGAAATTTATCGGGCTTACTGGTGGTTTTGTCGATGCCTCCGGTGGTGGCGGTTGGGGTCCTGTAGTCACACCTACACTTTTGGCTACAACCGAACATGAACCTCGAAAGATAATCGGAACCGTCTCTGCAGCAGAATTCATCGTCGCAGTCTCTGCCAGTCTCGGATTTCTTGCCTCACTTTGGCGACTAGATATTAATTGGGAAGCTGTCATTGGACTCTCTCTTGGCGGCGTCATCATGGCTCCCATCGCAGCAAGGCTTGTTGGGTGGCTACCGAGAAGGACTCTCGGAATTGCTGTTGCCGGAATAATAATTATTCTCAACGGACTTCGACTTACGGGATTGATCTAGGGGAATTCATGGCCGATCGAATCTTGTTTCATGCTGGGTTCCATAAATCTGGCACTACTGCTTTGCAATATTGCTTCAATAAGAATCGAAAAGCCCTCAAGTTGAATGGCATCAACTACCTAGTTACAACGGGGCGTGCCCATCATCGCCCGGCCTGGTCGCTGACTGAGCGAATCTGGGGTTGGAAAGAACAAGGTGGGGAGGAGATTCCGGCACGAGTCTGGGTGGATTTCGCCGCACGGGTGAGGAAATCGAGTGGGACCCTTTTGATCAGTAGTGAGTTCTTCTCGGAAGCAAATGCTGATCAAGTTGTGAAGGTGAAGAGAGATTTGGGTTCCGCCCCCACCGAGGTCGTCTTTACGGTCCGGCCGTTTGTCAAAGTCCTAGCCTCGTCTTATCAACAATTTTTAAAGTATGGAATCAAACTTCGCTACGAACAATGGCTAGAAGAGATGTTCCATAATCGGCAAAATAGTCGGCATACTCCGACTTTCTGGCAACGTGCTGCGGTCTCGGAGGTCGTGACACGATGGACAGATGTCTTTGGGGCCTCGAACATATCGGTTCTCTTGGCTGACGAAGAGAAGCCTCATTTCATCTTTGATGAGTTCACTCGCTTGCTGGGACTCAGTGAAGGATTCTTACAACCATCGGAAGTTGGCGGAAACCGTTCGATGACTGCAGACGAAGTTGAACTCTTATGGCGCGTCAATAATCGTTTCGATCGAAATCGCGGATGGGATGAGTATCGCGCGATGATCAGAGAAGGATATGTTGACTATCTAGCCGATGAGACGCAGGCTTTGCCGGGTTCTGCTCGCTTGCTCACCCCGAAATGGGCCATCGATGAGGCGAAGAAAATCCAAGAGCTGGATCTTTCCCGGCTTAAGCATCTAGGTGTCAAGATTTCAGGAGATGAAAGGGGTTTCGGTAGTCCTTTCGTGCCGGAGGGGAGTAACGCTCCTATTTTGAAGATTGACCTCGATCGAGTAGCGCAGATACTTGTCTCCTATGATTTGCAGGCGATCGAGCGCTTTCCGTTGAGGATCCTTATCCAAGAATTGAAACGACGAATTCGTCGCTATGTGAGAAGAAAGAGAAAGGGAGTTATATGACAATCCAATCCTCTTCGACGGGCGAATGGCAGAACGAGTCGGTGATCGCCAAAATCTCAGCCGACTATGTCACCGAAGCTGCCAAGCTCAGTCCGATTAACTCCACCAATCTTGGGATTCCCGGCCTTGATGATCAACTTGATGATTACTCGCTCGAACATGCCGAGAAGGGGGCGAAACTTCTTCGTGATTCGATAGCAAAGATCAACGCAGCCACGCCGCTCAATGACTTTGATCGAATTGCTCGTGATGTGGCGCTCGAGCGGATGCACTCATACCTAGAACTCCACGATTCAAAAGAGGCATTCGTGCTCTGGGGAGTCCTATGGTCCCCAGTCTCAAGTATTAGGCAGGTCTTCGAGATGATGAATCCAGAGGCTGCGAACCATCTTGCCAATGTCACCTCAAGAATGAATGCTGTTGGAAGATCTTTTGAAAGTTGGCAGAAGACTCTGCTCGAAGTCGCTAAAGCAGGAAAGGTAACCTCAAGGCGCCAGGTACTTGGTGTCGCTGAGCAACTCGAGACTTTTGCAAAGGGAGCTTTCACAGAAATTGCTATGCGCTTTGACGCGACAGCTAAGAGTCCAGAGCTCCACGCTGCTGCTAAATCGGCAGAGTTGGAGTGCAAGAAACTCTCAACGTGGATGCGAGAAATATATGCGCCGATATCAAACCCCACCGATCCTGTTGGTCGCCAGAGATACCTTGTTTGGGCCCGTCATTTCACTGGCGCAAACCTTGATCTTGAAGCGACTTATCAATGGGGCAAAGAAGAATTGGATCGGATCAATGATCGTATGTGGAAGGTCGCTGCAAGACTCTATCCAGATGCAAAATCGCTTCGCGAAGTGGCCAATCGTCTTGAAGAGGATCCACGATATGTGATTCAAGGTTCTGAGGAACTTCTTCGACGATTACGAGAATTTGTTGATGCGGCAGTTAAGCGACTAGACGGCGCAGAGTTTGATATCGATCCACGGATAAAGTTCTGCGATTGCAGGTTGGCTCCGGAGGGAAGTGCTTCAGCGGCTTACTACATGGGGCCTTCAGAGGACTTTTCTCGCCCCGGGACAACATGGTTTCCAACAATGGGCAAAGAGAAGTTCAGTTTCTGGCATATCGCTTCGACCTGGTACCACGAAGCGGTTCCGGGCCACCACCTACAAGTTGCCACTTCGATGGTCGAAACTGAGCGACTCAATCGCTATCAGAGAAACGAAGCATGGACATCAGGCCATGGTGAAGGTTGGGCGCTCTATGCCGAGCGTTTGATGGATGAACTCGGCGCATTCTCTGATTCTGGTTATGAGATGGGGTATCTCTCGGCACAGGCACTTCGTGCAGCTCGTGTAGTTGTTGATATCGGGATGCATCTTGGATTCGAAGGTCCGGATGGAAAGCCTTGGGATGCAGAGAGCGCTTTCGAAGTCCTTCGAGATCGTGCGCTCTTGGATGAAGTCTCGGCGCGCAGTGAAGTCGATCGATATCTTGGACTTCCCGGACAAGCAATCTCTTACAAAGTCGGCGAGCGGGTCTGGATGAAGACTCGAGAGGATGCAAAGCGCCGGTTAGGTGAGAAGTTCTCGCTCAAGACTTTCCATAAGTTTGCCTTAGCACTTGGTCCGATGGGTCTTGATCCCTTTGAAAAAGAGATGGCTGCTTGGCAAGGTTGATCACCAGGTGAATCAGAAGATCTACCTAGCTAGGGATTTTTTTTAAGAGATTAAGGCTTCAAGGCCGACTTCGACCATATCTTTGAGGGTTCGCTCACGAGCCGTTGCATCCATGGCTTCATGTGTGATGACATGATCCGAGACGGTGAGAACTGCAAGCGCTTGACGTTTGAAACGTGCTGCCAATGTGTAGAGAGCACTCGCCTCCATCTCTAGGGCAAGTACGTTGTATTCGCGAAGCTTGGCGAGGGCATCAGTGGTGTCATAGAACTGATCCATTGAAGAGACCCCTCCGACATGAACGCGATACTTCTTTGCAACTTCGTAGGCCGACTTGAGCAAGTGGAAGTCACAATGTGGCGCAAAATCGAGCCCATTGGTAGCTCTTCGATTGACGGCGGAGTCGGTAGAGGCGGAGAGAGCAAGGATGAGGTCGCCAACCTTGGTCTCATCCTGGATTGCGCCACAGGTACCTATCCGAATCGCACGCTGAACGTTGTACTCAGTGAAGAGTTCATGAACATAAATGGAGATTGAAGGGATGCCCATTCCGCTACCTTGAACCGAGACGCGCTGGCCTTTGTAGCTTCCTGTGTAGCCAAACATATTTCGCACCGAGTTGTACTGAACTGGATCGGTGAGGAAGTTCTCGGCTACCCACTTAGCGCGAAGCGGATCACCAGGAAGCAGGATTCGATCAGCAACTTCTCCCGGTTTGGCTGCGATATGAAGGCTCATCCAATCAACTCTCTGTCGTAGTTGGCTCTATGAAGTGTCGGACAACTTCTCTTGATTGGATCTTTGGCGCAATCGGCACATAGAAGAAGTTGTTCATGGCATGAAGGATCAATGCAATTATGAAAGTCCTTAGTCTCGGCGGCGCAGCTGTCGCATCTTCCAATCAAGGCGGCATTCGGGGCGAAGTCGATGCTCATCCGTGCATCAAAGGTGTAGAGCGATCCTTCCCATAATCCCTCGTTACCGTACTTCTCACCGTAACGAACTATTCCACCTTCGATTTGATAGACCTCGTCAAAACCTCTCTCCTTCATGATGGCAGAGAGCACCTCGCAACGTATTCCCCCGGTGCAGTATGTGACGACTGCTTTTGACTTCAGATGATCGTACTTTCCGCTCTCGATCTCAGATATGAAGTCACGAGTAGTCGCGGTATCTGGGACGACGGCATTCTTGAAGCGGCCGATCTTCGCCTCGAATGCATTTCTGCCATCAAAGAAGACAACATCGTCAGCACGTTTTTGGACAAGTTGATGAACTTCCTCTGGTTTGAGATGTTTTCCACCACCGACAACTCCAGATTCGACAACTTTGATCTCGGTAGGTCTACCAAATGTGACGAGCTCAGATCGTACTTTCACACTGAGTCGCGGAAAGTCATTACCTCTGCCATCAGACCATTTGAAATCAATCTTCTTGAAGCCTGCGAATTCCTTGGTCTTCTTCACATAACGCTTAAGTCCCTGAATGATTCCACCAAGGGTGCCATTGATGCCATGAGGTGAGATCAAGATTCGTCCTTTGAGATCAAGTGACTCGCAGAGATCGCGCTGCCAGAGACGTATTGCTTCAGGATCTGCGAGTGGGGTGAATCCGTAAAAGAGGATTATCTTGTTGAGAACGGGACGAGCCGAGGACATGAAGCGCAGTCTAACTTGATGCATTTACTATGAGAAAGTGAAGGTTCCCTCGAAGGCAAGACTTGAGGGTTTGGCCATTCTCTCGGGCGTCATGATCGCTTTACAAGCGCGAGCAAACGGCGAACTCTCGGCCAAGCTGGGAAATAGTTTGCAAGCGGCATTAATCTCATTTTCCTCGGGACTTCTTATCATTTCTGCAATTGCCCTCTGTACGCCAAGAATCAAATCAGGGATGAAAGCAATCTTCGTCGCGGTAGTGGCGGGAGCACTGCCGAAGTGGCGACTCTTTGCCGGGATGCTTGGGGGAGCCTTTGTGGCGATTCAAACCAACATCGTTCCGGTTATTGGAGTGGCGGTTTACTCTGTCGCATCCATTGCGGGACAAGCGGTGATCTCACTACTAGTTGATCGAGTTGGTATCACTGGGGGTGGGCCTAAGACGATAACTCCGAGGCGCGTAGGTGCAGCAGGTGTAACAGTTCTTGCAGTCTTCGTTTCGGTCATCGATCGTTTTGACGATAGGAACTTTTCGATTCTTGCGGTCCTTTTGGCCCTTTTGGCTGGCGCATTCGTTGGAGTTCAACGAGCTCTCAATGGTCAAATTAACGAATTTGCCAAGGAGAGTTTTGCGACATCACTTCTTAACTTCATCATGGGAACAGTATTCCTGCTCATCTTCTTGCTCTTCGTGGCAGGTGGTGCAGCATTGCTTTCACCTGCGGAAAATGACTTCTCGCTCTCATCACTCCCGACAGGTCCTTGGTGGATCTATACCGGCGGAGTGATTGGAGTCATTTACATCGCTTTCACCGCCTTAATCGTTCAGCATCTCGGAGTCTTAATCTTCACCGTATTAAGTGTGGGTGGACAACTTCTTGGCTCACTGATCGTCGACCTCTTTCATCCTGAGACATCTGGAGGTGTAGGCGCGGCACTGATAACGGGGATTTGCCTGACCTATCTTGGAGTCATCGTGAGTGGTGAGCGTAGGAGTTCCAGGGCTTAGTCATTTTCCAAGGGCCTGGTGCATAAAACTGACCCTGCATTGCGGTGAGCTTGGTGTGGCATTACAAGTCGCATCAGAGGTTGTAGCTGAGGTCGCATCAGAGGTTACGGCTGACGTTACGGCTGAGGCATCAGCGGTTCTCAAGAAAGTGCCGTCCCGGGTAGGGGAGTCGGGGTCGACCCTTGGACTTAACTGGCTCAAGGGTTACCTCGATGGGGTCGCATCGGGAATCTCCGTCGAACAGTTCCTCAGAAAACTTCATCACGATCTAGAAGGTTCACTCGCTTTGAGGTGTAGCGAACTCTTTGTATTTGATAGCGAGGGCCACCTAGTTCACGCGGGAGGACATGGGCTCTCGATGGAAGAGATACGCAAGGTGCGACTTGGCAGAGACTCGCTCCACCCCGTTTCAGACGCTGCTCGTAC
The DNA here is from genome assembly GCA_016870815.1 of Actinomycetota bacterium. Lineage (GTDB taxonomy): Bacteria > Actinomycetota > Actinomycetes > Nanopelagicales > Nanopelagicaceae > SYAN01. The sequence goes on along the minus strand of VGAI01000045.1, from coordinate 1,940 downwards.
CGAAGATGTTCTCGTCATTACTTCAGCAGATGACTTCATCCAGCGCTATCCAGCACTAAAACAGTCGTCACAACTCGCCTCGCCCGAAGCCGGTCCTGCCATCTATCTGCCATTGATGAGCTCAGGGGTGGTCGATGGTGTCTTCGCAATGACCTTTTCGAAATCTCGAGTCATTCAGTGGAGCGACGAGAGGAGCCTTATCGAACTCCTTGAAGTAGTTGCACGAATCGCTCAGCTGATTCTTCAAAGGTCGACAAATCAGAGTGGTTTTTCGACACCAGAACAAGATCTTTCAGGGCTTACTTCAGTGGGATTGAGCGATCGCCAGATAGTTATTGCAAAGATGATTGCCAATGGAATGACCAATCGAAATATTGCGAAAGAGCTTGGATTTAGCGAAGCGACGATTCGATACGAGACAATAAAGCTTTATGAGCGGTTGCGGGTTCGAAATCGCTCTCACGCGGCGGCGCGGATACATCAACTGGGAATCGGTTAGGCGCTCACTCCTAGTCCAAATTCATGTAGGAGACTTGCTCCTGGAACTCTTTTGAACTCTCGCGCAAAGTCTTGAAATCACCAGTTGCAATGAGGCGACCTTTATCGAGCAAGAAGATTTGATCGGCTTCCTTGATGGAAGCGAGTCTGTGCGCAATTACGATGATTGTGAGGGTGTTTCGTAGGCCAAGGATCGCGCGAGTAACCTCCAACTCAGTTCGACCATCGAGTGCGCTCGTTCCCTCATCGATAATCAGAAGGCTTGGATTTGTATAGAGCGCTCTGGCTAGTGCGAGCCGTTGCTTCTCTCCTCCGGAGAGCCTCGAACCAAAATTGCTAAGGTCAGTATGAAGTCCATCAGGCATGGACCGGACTAGGTCCGTAAGTTGAGCTTTTGCGATAACTTCATCGATTCGGTTTAAATCAACGTCATCTTCGGGGATTCCAAGTGCGATATTTGTTATGAAGTCGCCTCCGAGAATGTAAGGACTCTGTGGCACATATCCGATTCCTCCTGGATTTGCCTTAACCCATTCTCGATTTGGAATGCCGTTGAAGCGAACAGATCCAGTTCCGCCTGCATAGATTCCAATCAATATGTCAGCGAGAGTTGTCTTTCCCGAACCTGATGAGCCAGCCAAGGCAACGAAACTTCCTGGCTCGATTCGCAGCGAGATATCTGAAACTACTTGGTCATTGCCATCTGGATATCTAAAGCTCAAGTTTGAGACTTCTACGCTGAGCGGCATAAAGTCTTCGCGTAGCCGACTTTCCTGATCCACATTTACTTCTTGATCTGCCTTCTCAACATCGCTAATCACTCGAAGGGTAACTTCGGCGCCACCACTGTTACTCCTTAGTCCCAACATCGACCCTTGAACTCTAAGCAATGAAGGCGTAAGGCGACTAGCTGCGGCTAGGAACACTAAGAGGGTGCTGAGACCAGATGCCGCATCACTTTGCCAAGCTTGAAGTCCAATCAGTCCTGCTCCGCCAATAACAAGTCCAACTTCCGCGCTTGCTTTTGGAATTTGCTGTACCCACCCTCCTAGCGCCAAAGAGTGAGTGGTCTTTTCACGGGTAACGATAAATTCATTCAGAAATGAGCTCTGCCTTTGGAAGGCAAAGATTTCTTTGTAGGCAAGAAGCATAGATGCCATTTGATTCCGCCCCTTGATTGAAGAAATGGCATTCTGTTGACCCAAACGACTCGTGTAGGCCCTAACCGCGCGATAACTTCCAAAGCCAAGTAGCGAGAAGAAAATCAGGGTGATGAAGGCTGTAAAAGGGTCAACTACTATCAAACCGCTGAGAATCAGAATCAAAAAGAACAATTCGCCGATAATAATCATCGCATTGGCTACCACACCTTGAAAGAGTGACCCAACTCCGTCTGTAGTGGCATAGATGACTTCGTTGAGGTCTCGTCTCTTCAACCAGGC
>VGAI01000044.1 GCA_016870815.1 Actinomycetota bacterium | reverse complement strand
GCCCAGTGGCATCAGCCATCCCTAGTAAGGAAAAGATTGAATCAGATTCAGGAAGGAGTCGCTCTTTAGTTCGATCATGCGTGAGAGTTCGCTCGAGCCGGGTCTTGCTCGTACCAACTATCGCCTCTTCTTTCTTGGTGATCTGAACTTGATAGCTCTCATCGGTGGAATCAACGATGATGTTGGCAAATCCTGAATCTAATAGCTCCTCTACTTCTCTTGAATCTAGATCAATATTGCTCGTGAAATCCCTCTTGCCATCATGAGAGACGACCTGAAGCACTACCTTGCCCTTGATCTCTACGGGTCGGATATCTACGCGAGAAAATTTAGGTGAAGTTGAACGACGCTTTCCCGTAAGAATGCCACGAACAAATTTATTGTCTCTTATTCGTCTTGCTGCCTCAACTGACGCCTTATCAATACTTTCTTTCATGCTCGTGGATGCGCTCGTTCGTAGACTTGTTTCAAGCGCTCCTTCGAAACATGCGTGTACATCTGAGTCGTTGAAAGAGATGCGTGGCCAAGTAACTCCTGAACCGTGCGAATATCCGCCCCACCTTCAATAAGGTGGGTCGCAGCGCTATGACGGAGCGCATGTGGACCGAGTCGAAGCGATGGATCTATGGATTCGGTGGCCCGATAGACGACTTCACGCACAGTACGAGGGTCAATTCTCTTGCCACGTTTTCCAAGGAAAAGAGCCGATTCCCTATTTGCTACAAATTCAACGCGATTCTCAATCCAAGCTTCCAATGCTCGCTTTGCCGGAATTCCAAATGGAGCCACTCGCTCTCTACTTCCTTTGCCCATGACCTTCACTGTATTTCTCTCGAAGTCAACATCACCCAGATCTAGTCCAGCAAGCTCAGAGACACGGATCCCTGATGCATAGAGGAGCTCTACTATGGCTAAATCTCGAATCGAGATTGCATCGTGCGAATCACTCACTGCGCTTTCCAGAGAGGCAAAGGCAACTTTTACATCTGATTGTTCTAAAGTCTTAGGGAGTTTCCGCTCTGGCTTCGGTGACTGGAGATCGAGCCCGATATCTCGCTCAATCCAACCATTCTTTGCTGCCCAGTAAGTAAATGCCTTGATTGATGCGACTTTCCTGATAATCGATGAACGCGCAGCGCCTCGTGTTTGAAGATTTGCCAACCAGGAGCGTAGGTGATCAAGTTCCAATTTCTTGAACTCAGTGATTCCCATCGCATTGATATGAATCAAGAGAGAATCAAGATCGACTAGATATGCCCTTATAGAATTTTCTGAGAGGTTGCGCTCTATCACTAAATGATCGCGATATTGATCTACAAGGTCCTGAGACACTGCTTTAGGTTACTCCGGCTTCGTGCCCATCCCAAGAAGTCCATAGGTAAGGGCATCTTCGAGCGCCATCGCCGAAGCCATAATCACATTTTCGTGAACCCCCACGGTGCTCCACTCTTTCTCACCATTGCTCGTTTCAATAAGAACTCGGGTTACTGCATCAGTTCCCGCGTTGCCTTCAAGGATTCTCACTTTGTAATCAGTTAGTTCCAAACGCTTGAGTTCAGGGTAGATCTTTTCCAATCCCGAGCGCAGTGCGTTATCAAGAGCATTGACTGGGCCATTTCCATTTCCGGTCGCATCAAGTGTTTTGCCTCGTGCGACAATCGTTATGGAAGCGCGGGATGAGACTTCGCCAGCCTCATTCTTATCAACGACCGTCTCCCAACTCTTGATCGTAAAGAACCTTGCTCTCGCTCCATCGATTTCTTCTCGAAGTAGAAGCTCGAATGAAGCATCAGCAGCTTCGAATGTGTAGCCGCGTTGTTCTAGCTCTTTGACTCGTTCGACAACTCGCGAAACGGCCTCTTTGTTTGAGCCGATCTCAACGCCAAGTTCTTGCGACTTGAGTTCTACTGAAGCGCGACCTGCCATATCCGAAACAAGCATTCTCATGTCATTGCCAACTGATGCAGGATCCTCATGTTGATAGAGCGAGGGGTCGACCTTGATGGCGCTGGCATGAAGACCTGCTTTATGGGCAAAGGCAGAGATACCTACGTAAGGCTGACGCGCTGATGGGGCGACATTTGTTACCTCTGCGACGGCATGCGAGATTCGAAATGCTTCTTCGAGCTTTCCTTGCGGCAGGACTTGTTGCTTCTTCTTCAACTGCAAGTTAGCGATGATCGAGACTAAGTCAGCATTTCCTGTTCGCTCGCCATAGCCATTGAGCGTTCCTTGGACATGGGTCGCACCTGCAGCAACGGCCGCAAGTGAGTTTGCGACGGCGCATCCAGTGTCGTTATGACAATGGATTCCAAGACGTGCAGAGGTCGACGAGAGAATTTCGTGGGTGATCTCAGAAATTTGATCTGGAAGCATCCCACCGTTGGTGTCACAGAGCGCGATCACATCAGCGCCTGCATCAGCCGCAGTGCGAACTACTTCTAGGACATAATCGCGATTATCGCGATATCCATCGAAGAAGTGTTCGGCGTCAAGGAAGACGCGCTGTCCGCCATCGATCAAGAACTTGATGGAGTCTCGGATCATCGCGAGGTTTTCTTTGAGGTCGGTTTTTAGCGCAAGTTCAACATGGCGATCGTGTGATTTTGCAACCAAGGTGACTACTGGTGCTTCTGAATCCCGAAGTGCTTGAAGGAGGCCGTCATCTTCGGCCCTGACCCCGGCCCGTCTGGTTGCACCAAAAGCCACAAAAGTCGCATGCTTGAAGGTGATCTCTTTTGCTGCGCGTTTGAAAAATTCAGTATCGCGAGGATTTGCCCCAGGCCATCCTCCTTCAATGAAGCCGACGCCAAGATCATCAAGGTGGCGTGCGATTGTTATCTTGTCATGGACAGAGAGATTCAATCCCTCTTGCTGTGCCCCATCACGAAGTGTGGTGTCGTAGATATGAAAGTTATCCGAAGGTTTGAGGCTCACGCTTATCCGACCTTAACGACCCAGCCATGCTTATCTTCAATGGTTCCATGTTGAATACCCAGAAGGTGCTCACGAAGGCGCATCGCAATTGGCGCGCTCTTTCCATCACCATGAGTCCAACTTCCATTGGCGCTCTTCGCTCCGCCAACGATTGAGATAACTGCAGCGGTACCACAAGCGAAAACTTCTGAAATCTCTCCTGAAGCAACTCCATTGCGCCACTCATCCACTGAGATCATTCCTTCTTCGACTTTGTAGCCAAGATCGCGTGCGACAGTAAGGAGTGAATCCCTCGTGATACCTGGCAAGAGAGTTCCAGTGAGTTTAGGTGTGAAGATAGTGGCGCCATCACCTTTGCCTTTAACGAAGCAGAGGTTCATTCCACCCATCTCTTCGACCCACTTCTTTTCGATTGCGTCTAGCCAGACAACCTGCTCACATCCTTGAGCGGCTGCCGCTTTCTGTGCCATCAGAGATGCTGCGTAGTTTCCACCACACTTCACTTCACCAGTTCCACCGGGAGCGGCGCGGATGTAATCGGTAGAGATCCAGACAGTGACTGGTTTTGTTGGATCAAAGTAGGCACCAACCGGTGTCGCAATAAGACAATAGATCGCTTCATTAGATGGTCGTACGCCGATAGCAACTTCGGATGCAAACATGAAGGGTCGGATATAGAGCGACTCCCCTGGTTTTCCAGGTACCCACTCTTTATCGATTGCAACGAGCTGCTTGACCGACTCGACGAAGAAATCTTCTGGGATTTCAGGAAGAGCCATGCGAAGTGCGCCACGATTGAAGCGCTTTGCATTCTCAAAAGGGCGGAAGAGCGCGACAGAGCTATCACTCCAACGGTAGGCCTTCATTCCTTCGAAGATCTCTTGTGCGTAGTGAAAGACAAGGGTTGCAGGGTCAAGTGAGAGTGGGCCATATGCATGAAGCTCGCCATCACTCCACCCGTCCTTGGCGCTCCACTTTGCGATCACCATATGGTCGGTGAAGTAACGTCCAAAGCCAGGGTCTGCTACTCGCTCACTTCGAATCTTTAGATCTGTCGGATGGGCGGAAGGTGTGATGTTGAGTTTCATCTTCTTAACCTCTCGCACTCGTGATGCGATTGAGGATGGCATCTCCTACTGCACTTGTCGAACGCTTTTCATCGCCACGTACGGCAAGGTCTTCGGCTACTGCGCGCTCGACTTCTCGAGCGGCATCACCGAGGCCGAGATGATCAAGAAGCATTGCTACAGAGAGAATCGTCGCAGTCGGATCTGCAATCCCTTTTCCTGCGATATCTGGCGCTGAACCATGAACTGGCTCAAACATTGATGGAAATGCCCCAGTCGGATTGATATTGCCTGATGCGGCAAGTCCGATTCCACCGCAGATTGCCGCGGCAATATCGGTCAAGATGTCGCCAAAAAGATTGTCGGTAACAACGACATCAAAGCGTTCCGGATTGGTGACAAAGAACATCGAAGCAGCATCGACGTGAAGGTAGTCGGTGGCGACCTTCGGATACTCCTTTGCTACTTCGTTAAGGGTTCGAGTCCAGAGAGATCCTGCCCTGGTGAGGACATTGTTCTTATGAACCAAGGTGACTTTCTTTCGCTCTCTCGTCATTGCCTTATCGAATGCGTAACGAATCACACGCTCGGCGCCACGGCGAGTATTGAGGCTCTCCTCAGTCGCGATTTCGTTAGCGGTTCCTTCTGCAAGCACTCCGCCAGCGCCAACATAAGGACCTTCAGTTCCTTCACGGACAACCACGAAATCAATTTTCTCTTTCGTGGCGAGAGGAGATTTCACACCAGAGAGAAGCCGTGCTGGACGAAGATTGATGTAATGATCAAATGAGAAACGAAGTTTAAGTAGGAGTCCTCGCTCAAGGATCCCGCTAGGAACTGAAGGATCGCCAACGGCGCCAAGCAGGATGACATCAGATTTCGCTAACTCTGCGAGGGTGGTGTCAGGCAAAGTCTCGCCACTTCTATGCCAGAGGCGAGCGCCGAGCTCGTATTCCTTCTTAGCGAAGGTGATGCCATGAGCGGCGCCAACCGCATCAAGAATCTTCACACCTTCAGCAACTACCTCTGGTCCAATTCCATCGCCTGCGATAACTGCGAGATTGACGGTTCGAGTACTCATTTAGTTCACCAATGTCGCAGTTCGGGCTAAATGCGAACCAGTCTCTTTACGGACAAGTTCGACGAGATCAGATGGAATCGCTGAGTCAACGGTGATGGCCATCAAAGCTTCGCCACCCTTCTTATCGCGAGCGACCTGCATCCCTGCGATATTGATTCCTGCTTTTCCTAAAGTGTTTCCAACCGCTCCGACGACACCGGGGCGATCTTCATAACGAAGGAAGAGAAGGTGATCAGTGGGGGCGAGATCAAGATCGAATTGGTCGATGGCGATGATCTTCTCGGTCAGTTTGATTCCCATCAACGTGCCGTTGACCGTGATTGACTGGCCACTACTAAATGCGGCATGGAGTGAGATCATCGATCGATACTCGGGGCTCTCGCGATGCGTCGCGACAGATGACGTTAAGCCTCGCTCTGAAGCAAGCCCTGGAGCGTTGACATAGGTGACATCTTCAGCGCCTGTGGCAGTGAGCGCTCCCTTGAGTGCCGAGGTCGCAAGGACTGAACAATCATGAACGGAGATATCGCCAAGGACTTTGACATCAATCGATACGGGCATTTCATCGGCAAGTGCTGTTGCTACCTGTGCCAACTTCTCAACCAATGGCAATGACGGGCGAATCTCTTCATCAATCGCACCACCCTTGACGTTAACGGCATCAGGAACAAGTTCACCTGCAAGAGCCTTTCGAACCGAGACGGCAACTGCAATTCCAGCACGCTCTTGCGCTTCATCGGTGGATGCACCTAAGTGTGGCGTTGCTACTACCTGATCCAATGAGAAAAGAGGTGAATCAGTACAGGGCTCGGTAGCAAAGACATCAAGGCCCGCCCCTGCAACACGTCCATCAACGATGGCGTCATAGAGCGCTTTCTCATCAAGTACTCCCCCGCGTGCAGCATTGATGATGCGCACAGTTGGCTTGACCTTGCGGAGCGCTTCATCGTTGATGAGGTTGGCCGTCTCTTTGGTCTTTGGCAGATGGATGGTGATGAAATCACTCTCGACAAGGAGTTCATCAAGAGAGACAAGTCGCGCATTGAGTTGCGCGGCTCGTGCTGGTTGCAGATAAGGATCGTAGGCCAGGATCTCCATCCCGAAAGCGGCCATTCGTTGCGCAACGAGTTGCCCGATACGACCAAATCCGACTACGCCGAGCTTCTTCTCAAAGAGTTCAGCGCCGGTGTACTTCGATCTCGCCCACTTGCCGCCACGAAGTGCAGCGTGTGCTGAAGACACATTGCGAGCCGATGCGAGCAAAAGAGCTATCGCAAGTTCTGCCGCTGAGACGATATTTGATGTTGGCGCATTGACAACCATTACTCCAGCAGTCGTTGCGGCTGGGATTTCGACATTATCAAGACCAACGCCTGCACGTGCGATTACCTTCAGACCTTTCGCAGCAGAGATCGCCTCGGCATCCATCTTTGTGGCAGAGCGAACCAAGACAGCATCGACTCCAGCACGAAGTGAGGCGAGAAGCTCTTCTCGATTGGCTCCATCACAATGACGGATCTCAAAATCGGGACCGAGCGCCGACATCGTGGCCGGACTCAACTCCTCGGCGATAAGGACGACAGGTTTACTCACGGGAAGCGGTGCCCTCCTTGTAATCCTCTTTCTGGTTGGCTTTCACCCAGGACATCATGCTGCGCATCTGACGGCCGACTTGTTCGATTGGGTGTTGTTCTCCCTTTGCGCGAAGCGCCTTGAACTCAGGAGCACCTGAATCTTGATCTTGGATAAAGCGTGCTGCGAATGCACCGCTTTGAACATCTGCAAGAACTGCTTTCATATTCTCTTTCACTCGCGGATCAATCACGCGCGGACCTGAGACATAGTCACCATATTCAGCGGTGTCAGAGACTGACCAACGCTGCTTTGCGATCCCGCCTTCATACATCAAATCAACAATCAACTTGAGTTCATGGAGGCACTCGAAATAGGCGACTTCTGGTTGATATCCCGCTTCGATCAGAGTCTCGTAGCCATACATAACCAATTGAGATGCGCCACCACAGAGAACTGATTGTTCGCCGAAGAGATCTGTCTCAGTTTCTTCCGTGAAAGTCGTAAGGATCGCGCCGGCGCGAAGTCCACCCATCGCCTTGGCATAGGAAAGCGTCAGTGGCCATGCATTTCCTGTCGCATCTTGTTCGACAGCGACAAGATCAGGAACGCCTCTTCCGGCCACGTATTCACGGCGAACTAGGTGTCCCGGTCCTTTCGGTGCAACCATGCAGACATCGATATTTGCCGGGGGCTTGATATAACCAAAGCGGATATTGAAACCGTGGCCGAAGAAGAGCGCAGAACCTGGCTTCAAGTTTGGCTCGATCGACTCTTTGTAAATCAAGCGTTGCTTATGGTCAGGTGCCAGGAGCATCACGACATCTGCTTCTTTCACTGCATCAGCGACCGAGAGAACCCGAAGACCCTCTTCCTCGGCCTTGGCTTTCGACTTTGAACCTTCAGCGAGTCCTACTCGGATATCAACTCCTGAGTCACGAAGGTTGAGTGAATGGGCATGACCTTGTGAGCCATAACCGATGACTGCAACTTTCTTTCCTTGGATGATGGAAAGGTCTGCATCCTCGTCGTGATAGATGGTTGCCATGTAGCGCTCCTTCGTCTCTCTCTCGTGGTTCTAACTCTCGGTTCTTGCTCTATTGCTGATCACTATTAATTCTGATAGTCGGCCGTCGCGTTCTCAGCGACCTTACCCTCATCGGGATTGCTAAGACCCTGTTCATCGCGAACGCGATCGGTCAAAGTCTTGGCGCCCCGCTCAAGTGCGATTGCTCCTGATTGGACCAACTCTTTGACGCCAAATGGCGCAAGGTCAGAAAGCAGTGCCACGATTTTGTCATTCTCAGCGACGAGTTCAACAACAACAGAGTTTTCTCCCTTATCTACAACTCTCGCGCCGTAACGTTTTGCTACTTCATCAAGTGCGGGGCCATTTGATCCCACTTTGACTAAGAGGAGTTCTCGCTCGTAGCTCTCAGCGGGCTTCATCTCTTGAATACCGATCACATTGATCAGCTTAAAGAGTTGCGCGCTCACCTGATCAAGGGCGTGGCCTTCAAGATTAAGGACGATAGTTATTCGCGAAATCCTGGGGTCTTCTGTCGGACCTACTGCGAGCGAATCGATGTTGTAGCCACGGCGAGAAAAGAGCGATGCAACACGTGCAAGTACGCCAGGGCTATTTTCAACGAGGACTGCCAGGGTATGAAGCGCCATTTAGAGTTCCTGTGATCCCCAGTCGGGCGCCATCTCGCGCGCGATCATGATGTCGTCATTCGAAGTCCCAGCAGCAACCATCGGCCAGACCATTGCATCGCGGTGAACACTGAAGTCGATGACGACTGGAGCATCATTGATCTCCATTGCTTTCTTGATTGTCGTATCGACATCATCTCTACTTTCACAGCGAAGTC
>VGAI01000043.1 GCA_016870815.1 Actinomycetota bacterium | reverse complement strand
ATCGACCATTGCATGTGCGACCTCTGAAACGCGGCGAACGTTCTCTGCTCGATCCTCTTTGGTGAAACCGAGGTCCTTATTGAGCCCAAGTCGCAAATTGTCGCCATCAAGAATGTAGGAATGAATGCCGAGTGCAAAGAGACGTTTCTCAACTGCGTTTGCAATCGTTGACTTTCCAGAACCAGAGAGCCCAGTCAGCCAGATGACCTTTGCCCGTTGCCCCTTCTGTTCAGCTCGCATCTGGGAGGTAATCTCATAATGGTGCTCAGTCACATTGCTCGAACGACGAAGTGGATGCAAGACCATACCTGCACCGACTGTATTCATCGAGAGGCGATCAACGATGACGAAATTTCCCGTCACCCTTGATTGATCGTAGTTAGTGAGTGAGATTGGTGTATCGAGGGCAATCTCGACAACTCCGATCTCATTCATAGCCAATGTTCGCGTCGAGAGTTGCTCTCCTGTGTTGATATTGAGTTTGTGTCTTATCGAGGTGACCATCCCAGTCACCTGAGTCGATCCTGATATGAATAGATAGGAGCGACTATGAATCAACTCTGATTCACCGAGCCAGACTAGGTTTGCAGTGAATCGACTCTCAGGATTTGTCTGCTTCTCATCTATCTCAATCACATCACCGCGCGAGGCATCGATATCGGGTTCCAAAACCATAGTCACGGCACGGGTTGACTCAACCTTCTCAAGGTCCCCGTGGAATGAAACAAGACGTGCAATCTTTGCTTTCTTTCGTCGTGGCAAGACTATGACTTCCTGACCTTTTACAAATGACCCATTGACCACAGTGCCAGCAAGCCCTCTGAAGTTCTCGGCTCTTGAGATCATCTGAACCGCCATGCGAGGCGAACCAGTCACCTTCTCACTTCCCGCTTCATGCTCTTGAATCAAATCCAAAAGCGATGGCCCCGCATACCAAGCAGCAGCATCGCTCTTGTAGACGACGTTGTCACCATGGAGCGCACTAACTGGCACAAATTTATGATTCTTTATTCCGAGCCTCGTGATCGTTGGATTGAGCTCGTCGATCAATGAATCGAAGACGCTACGGTCATATCCAACTGCATCGAGTTTGTTGATGACGATGATGATCCGCTCAACTCCCATCAAGGAACAGATAGTGAGATGTCGTAGCGTCTGTGGTCGAATCCCGCGCGAGGCATCGACAAGTACGAGAGCGATATCAGCGCGCGAAGCCGCGACTGCCATGTTCCTCGTATATTGCTCATGTCCGGGAGCATCGGCGATTATCAATCGTTTTCCATTAAGGAGAGCCATCGATCGGTATGCCACATCGATGGTGATTCCTTGTTCTCGCTCTGCTTCAAGCCCATCGGTCAGAAGTGAGAAATCGATTTCTCCGGCAGGAATCGTGGAACCAGTTCTTCTTACTGTCTTAGCAGACTTGATCGTGTCGTGCGGGACGCTATCGGTCTCCACCAAGAGTCGTCCTATCAAAGTGCTCTTTCCATCGTCGACGCTGCCACAGGTAAGCAGTCGAATAATCGAACGCGACATTGAGGCTAACTATCCCCGTTCTCAATCAACTTCAACTTCTCATGATCGATCTGACCCATCTTTGAGTAAATATCGAGTTTTGCTCTGGTATCAGCGATATCGAGATTACGCATGGTCAACTGTCCGATTCGATCTGTAGGGCCAAATGCCGCTTGATCGGTGCGCTCCATCGATAACTTCTCTGGGTGATAGCTCAGATAAGGACCAGTCGTATCAAGAATTGAGTAATCATCTCCCCTACGGAGCTTGATGCGAACTTCACCAGTAATGGGTGCGGCTACCCATCTCTGCAACGACTCTCTGAGCATCAGAGCCTGCGGATCAAACCATCTACCTTCATAGAGAAGACGGCCAAGGCGCCTACCCTCCGCAAAATAGTTGGCAAGAGTGTCCTCATTATGAATCGCAGTCAACAAGCGCTCATAGGCAATAAAGAGAAGCGCCATCCCTGGGGCTTCATAGATTCCTCTCGATTTTGCTTCGATGATGCGATTCTCAATCTGATCAGAGATACCAAGCCCATGACGGCCTGCGATCAGATTCGCTTCTCGAATCAATCCAACTGGATCATCAAAGAGTGTGCCATTGAGAGCAATCGCTCTTCCCTCTCTGAAGCCAATCGTCACTTCCTCTTCGGCAATTGAGAGGTTCGAATCCCAGTGCCTCAATCCCATGATTGGCTCGACGATTTCCATCGAGACATCAAGGGACTCCAGTTGCTTCGCTTCATGGGTCGCACCCAAGATATTGGCATCTGTCGAATATGCCTTCTCAGCACTATCTCGATAGGGAAGCGAACGCTTCTTGAGGAATGCACTCATCTCTGCTCGGCCACCGAGTTCATTGACGAAATCTGAGTCAAGCCAGGGCTTGTAGATTCTCAAATCAGGATTAGCAAGAAGTCCATAACGATAAAAGCGCTCTATATCGTTACCCTTATAAGTCGAACCATCACCCCAGATTGAAACACCATCTTCTCTCATCGCACGAACGAGAAGTGTTCCGGTGACTGCACGACCAAGAGGCGTGGTATTGAAATAGATCTTTCCAGCAGTTCTAATATGAAATGCCCCTGCTGCAATCGCAGCGAAACCTTCTTCAACGAGCGCTCTCTTGCAATCAACTAGTCGAGCGAGTTCTGCCCCGTAGCTTTTTGCGCGCCCAGGGATGGATGCGATATCGCTCTCGTCATATTGACCGAGATCTGCCGTATAGGCGCATGGAATCGCACCTTTTTCTCTCATCCATGCGACCGCGACCGAAGTGTCAAGGCCACCTGAGAAGGCAATGCCGACTCGCTCTCGAATCGGGAGTTTTGTTAGAACTTTTGGTCCTGATGAGGTCACGGCAGAAGCCTACTGGCTCATGAAAGAATACCGCCGTGAGATTGCGACCCGCCATGATCTGGGTGATGGTCATCATGCTTATCGCTGGCGCATCCGGTATCGGTTGGGGCGTATATAGATTCCAGAGCAAGAGCGAGCCTTCTCAGAAGAAGGAAGTAGCGCTCACTTCATGTGATCAACTTCGAGAGTTCATCGTCGAAGAAGAAGAGACGTCCTATGAAAACTGGAAGAAATACCATCGCAGTGTGATGAAGTATGAGAAGGGCGTACCAAAGAAGGAACGTCCAGCGCTCGTTCGCACTATCTCTAGCCAAGTCCTAGTTGTGCTGGAATCGGATCTTCGCATCTATAAGAAGATGCGTAAGCAACCTGAATGCCTCACCAACGACTTTCGAAGTGAGATGCAGGAGTGGATCAAGAGCACACGAGAGACTATTGACTATCTCACGAAAGGCAAAGAAGTTGATGGCAATATCTTTGATCCAGATGAGGGATTCTGGGATACGAGTTTCTACAATGCCTTCTATTCAGCGACAGATAACTTAAGCGAGGCTTTAACCAACGTCTGAAATAGCGATTAATTTCTTAGAAGAGCGAAGTGAGAAGCAGATAAAGAGCGGTCAGAGCGAGTGCAAGAACCGCTGCTTCTAGGAGGATACGAAGAGCCATTTTTCGATCCGCTCTTCGATCGGCTGGATCGGATACGCGAGCAAGTTCGCCAAGTTTTCCTAGGTTGAAAGTTCCAGCAAAACCATAAGCCATGCAGAACTTCTTTCTCGACTGAACATAACCCACCGAGAAGACGAAGAGAGGCAGAATCAAGGTAGCTCTCGTAGCAAGAGCTGTGTTCCAGAGGCTAACCGCAGAGAACCCAGAGAGCACCAGACCAAGAAGTGCTACGAATTGTCGACGCCTGACCTCTGATTTTCCAAGATTGCAAGTGCCGGGAATATAAACCTGAGACATCATCAAGCCTTACTGAACTTCTTCGAACTCTTCGTCCTCACTCCAGATATTTCCGTCAAGCTCCTCTTGCTTCTCAACCCAGGAAAGAAATGAGAAAACACCCTTGATGGCAACCGCGACAACTGCAACGAGTGCGAGCAGACGCTTCAGAGCCTTAAACATGAGGACAGTCTATAAGGTGGTTTGCACTGAGACGAGTCAGGCGAGGCGATCGAGGATGGCCATGGCTGCATTGTGACCCCCTATCCCAGAGACGCCGCCGCCACGTTTTGCACCCGCGCCAGCAAGAAAGAGATTCTCGGTTCGAGTTTCACTTCCCCAGAGCAAGTTCTCAGATTCCTCGCGAAACGGAAACTCGAGATCCCCATGGAAGATGTTGCCTTCTGGAAGTCCAAGTTCATTTTCGAGATCAAGTGGTGATTTGACCTCGATGCAGAGTTGCCCATCTTCATCCCTGGCAAGGCACTCCTCGATGGGATCTGCGAGATAGTTATTGAGTTGACGGAGCAAACGTGTTTTAGCTTCCTGCTTAACCGCCTCATTCTTACCGATGAAGAGTTGATAGGGAGTGTGAAGTGCGAAGAGTGTGAGGGTATGAAAACCTCTCTGGTCGAGCTCTGACCCCAAGATGCTTCGATCAGCGAGGGTATGAGAATAGATCTCTGCTGGAATCACCTGAGGGAGTGAGCCCGCGCTCGCCTCTGCAAAAGCCTTCTGCATCTGCGCCATTCCCTCATCGAAATGAAAAGTGCCGGCAAATGCATCTTCAGGTGAGACTCCACTTCGAAGTCTCGGCAACTTCTCAAGGACCATGTTGATCTTAATCTGCGACCCAGGAGCAAATGAACGATATTTCGATCTTCGTTCAAGTCGATCTAGTTCCCGTGGCGCTATCGCTGCGACGATGAATCGGGATTTGTACCGAAGGAGTTGACCTTCATTGCCCTCTGCTACGACTTCACCCGACTCGATCGATTGCGCCCTAACACCAGTTTCAATCTCCACACCAAGGCTTTTCGCACGGGCGATGAGTTCGTCAACAAGGGCCCCCATGCCACCTCGAGGAACCCGCCACTGCCCACTGCCATTTCCCACGAGGTGATAAAGGAAACATCGATTGACCAAGAGCGATCGATCAAAGGCATCCGCAAAGGTCCCGATGAGCCCATCGGTAAGAACAATTCCCCGCACCAGGTCATGGCTAAAGCGCCCTTCAAGGCTCTCTCCGAGGGGTACCTCAAAGAGAGTGGAAAAAGTCTTTGGATTGAGTGCTTGTCTCACCTCGCCCCGTGAAGGTAGCGGTTTAAGGAATGTGTTAGCGATGATTGGCGCAGCCTCAGCAATTTCTCCGTAGAACTCCTGCCATGCCCTTGCATCACTTTCTGCTCCAACAGCTGAGAAAGATTGGCCGGTTCTTTCATCCCAGGTACGTGAGATGAGAAGACCCCGATCGTCAAAGGTTGGAGTGAAGGAGGAGATATCGCGTCCGATGGTGTCAAAGTTCAACTTGAGATCCGAGACGATTTGATCAGGCAAGAGAGAGACCAGATATGAATAACGCGAGAGTTTCGCCGCTACTCCTTTAAATACCTCTTTACTTGTCGTTGCTCCACCAAGTTCATTTCGTGCTTCGATCAATCTGACATCAAGTCCTGCCTGGGCGAGATAACAAGCCGCAACCAATCCGTTATGGCCGCCGCCAACGACGAGTACATCACTCAAAGCTATACGCCAATTACTTTTCTCATTCGATTCACTGCCTCGGTGATGATCTCATCCGAAGTGCCAAAGTTGAATCGGACAAAACCTTTTCCTGCAGGTCCATAGGTATGGCCAGAATTAAATGCGACTTTTGCCCGCTCAAGTAATTCTTTGCCGGGATCATCCCCAAGCCCCGAATCTCGCAAGTCCACCCAGCCGAGATAGCCAAAGAAAGGTTTGTGGAGGTAGGTAGTTGGAAGATGCTCATGCAAGAGATTGTTGAGCAGTCTTTGTTTGCGATCGAGCTCTTGAGCTAGTTGATCGACCCACTCTCGACCTTTTTGATAAGCGGCAACTGCGGCTATGGCACCGAAGAGCGAAGTGCGAAAGTGCACCGCTTCGGGAAGTGCTCGAAGTTTGCTCTCTATTCGATCGCTCGCACTCACTAGTTGAGCACATTTGAGACCAGCAAGGTTCCACGCTTTACTCGCAGAAGTGACCGTGACCCCTACCTCTCGTGCATTATCTGATAAAGAGAGAAATGGAACGAACTCCTTCGAGTTGTAAAGAAGTGGTGAGTGAATTTCATCAGAGATCACTAGAACATGATGCTCTTTAGCGAGATCTGCAATCGTTGAAAGTTCCTCGCGAGTGAAAATGATTCCCAAGGGATTATGAGGATTGCAGAGTATGTGTACTTTGACTCCAGATGCATATGCCCGTTCTATTCCCGCAAGATCTAGGCGGTGCGTTCGAATCCCATCACGCTCTATCTCGATCATTGGGGCATCGACCATTTCGCAATGAAGTTCCGTGATCCAGGTATAGAAATTCTGGTAGACCGGAGAGTTAACCAAGATGCGATCACCTGGATTAACAAAGAGTCGTGAAACCTCAATCGCTGCCACACCCACATCAACAGCAACTCGAACCCTTATCGGATCGACCTGCCAACCCCATCGATCCAAAGCAAAGGACGAGAAAGCCGAACCGAGTTCTGGGATCAAACCGAGATAACCGGTATCCGATCGCTCGACCATGTCAATCAACGCGCTCTTTATCGAGGCAGCGATCTCGACATCCATCTCAGCGACTGGAAGAGGTAGAACATCAGCAGAAAACCTGCGCCACTTCTCACTCTTCCTTCTGCGCAACTCTTCAAGCGATGAAAAGCTGATCATGTTGAGAGCCTACGGGTTGAGTTCCTCACCACCAAGGTTGTTGGCAGGGTAATTGAATGAAATTCTTTGCTGGGACTCTTGAGACGTTCCGTGATCGACCAGGCTGCCATCTCCCCCATCTTTACAACTGGCTGTTCCACAGTGGTGAGATCGAAGAATTCAGAGAACTCATGACCATCGAAGCCAACGATGGATATGTCATCAGGCACACGCAATCCATGCCGTCTTATTGCCCGCATCGCTCCGATTGCCATCTCATCTGATTGCGCGAAGATTGCGGTCGGGCGATTGGGTCTTGCAAGGAGTTCATCGACGGCTCGCTCAGCACCCTGCATCGTAAATTCACCAAAGACTTCCCGTGATGGTTGCCACGCAAGTCCACTCTCGGCAAGGACTTGCATAAAACCTTTTCTCCTATCCTCCGGTACGCTGAAATTAAAGGGATCTTTCGGGCTACCCGAAATAATCCCAATCTCTCGATGACCCTGATTGACTAAATGTTGCGTAGCAGTCCGTGCCGCCCCCACATCATCGATCGCGATACTAGAACAGTTCTCATGATGCATCCCCACAAGGGCGATGGGAATACCGAGGCTTAGCATCGAATCAAACTCCTCTTCAGTCGGAGGCAGGCTGATGACAATCAGCGCATCGACGCGACCTTTGAGTAGTTGATGTTGGAAGAGTCGCTCTCGGCCCTTCATCTGACTGAAGTTAGAGAGCAAGAGATCTAGACCCGTCTCGCGAAGTGCTTGCTCTGCTCCGCTGATTACTTGCGCGAAGTACCACCGTGAAATGTAGGGCGCAACGACTCCGACGCTATTGGTTCTGCCATAAATGCGTCGATTGGGCGGATTAGGAATGGGATAGGCCAACGATTCGGCTGCCGCAAGAATTCGTTTACGAGTCTCAGCAGAAACGTGCTGGAAACCACGAAGCGCTCGAGAAACAGTGGCGATGGAGACTCCTGCCAAGGAGGCAACTTCTTTGATGCCCGCCCTTACCCCAGAACCTTCATTGGAAGACATAACGCGACGGTAGGTGAATTTTCAGAAAAACTCCATACTTTTCTGATTATCTTTCAACGCAAGTGCGAATCCATGCCTGCCTTTTTACCTCAACCCTTACGCTCAATGCATGAGGCTTGATCCCAAGAAGTTGGGTCCCAAGAAGATTGCCACCCTCATCACCGAGGTTGAACCACGCTTCGTGCCGATTATCGATTTCGCTGGCCTCTGCCCGATTGGATCAAATTCGGCAAGGGGTGGGCGTGGCAGAAAGCGAGTGAGCAACTTCTACTCCCTTGCGACATCGATACTCTCGCAACAGCTCTCGACGAAAGCGGCAAGCACTATCACCTCACGAGTCAACCAGAGAGTAGGTGGCATCACGCCAGGTGCAATCCTTAAGGCGCGCAGTTCTCAACTTCGAAGCGCAGGTGTATCGACGGCAAAGGTTCGGGCGCTCAAGGAGCTTGCAGAATTTGATCAAGGCTATTCGCTCTCAAGGCTCCATCAGATAGGCGATGATGAAGAGATCTTTCGAAGACTACTGCCAATCTTCGGGATTGGACGATGGACGATAGAGATGTTTCTCATCTTTCAACTTGGACGAGAGGACATCTGGCCAACCGGTGACCTCGGTGTGAGACGAGGATGGGAGAAAGTCCATCGATTGCGAAAAGAGATTGATCCAAGAACTTTAGAGGGTAAAGGCGATCCATTTCGCCCCTACCGTAGTCACCTCGCCTGGTATTGCTGGCGGGCGACCGAAATGAAGTGAGATCTGTTTCGATTCGACGCTAAAACGGTTGAGGCAATGCCTCTAGAAAAAAATTCTAGGATTTAGGCTCCAACTTGAGCGCTATCGAGTTGATACACCATCGCTGATCGGTAGGCACGTCATACCCTTCACCTTCAAAGACATGGCCAAGGTGCGAGCCGCAGGAACCACATCGCACTTCGGTGCGAACTCTAGGAAATAGCGAGCGATCTTCAAGGAGTAC
>VGAI01000042.1 GCA_016870815.1 Actinomycetota bacterium | reverse complement strand
CTTGTTATGACAGCGCCACCTATGACGTCAGAGTGACCACCTAGGTACTTTGTCGTTGAATGAATCACAATGTCTGCGCCCAAGTTCAATGGTTGCTGAAGATATGGAGAAGCAAAGGTGTTGTCGACGATCACGGTCAAGTCATGTGCTCTGGCGAGGGCAGAGATAGCTTCAATGTCTGTAATCGCAAGTAATGGGTTGGTAGGAGTTTCCACCCAGATAGCTTTGGTCTTTCCGGGTTGAATCGACTTTTCGACGGCAACAACGTCATTTTGATCAACAGCAGTGTGAGAGATTCCCCAAGGTGTATAGACCCGATTGATGAGGCGGTATGAACCCCCGTAGGCGTCTATAGGCACGATGATGTGGTCGCCAGGTTTAAGGACCGCTCGCAAGATCAAGTCCTCGGCTGACAAACCGGAAGACGTGGCAAATCCAAATCTACCCCGCTCAAGAGCAGCGAGATTCACTTCAAGCGCCGTGCGAGTCGGGTTTCCACTTCGTGAGTACTCGTATCCGCTTCTTAGGCCACCAACCCCGTCCTGCTTGTATGTCGATGTCTGGTAGATCGCTGGGACGACGGCACCGGTCACTGAATCCGGTTCTTGTCCTGCATGAATGGCGTCTGTCTCGAAACGCGTCATTGCTTGACACTTCCTAGGAGATCTTGACGGGTGATCACTCCAATTGGCTTACCGCCATCCAAGACCAACAAGGTGTCTGACTGCTGCAGCGCAACAACACCTGCCGAGATCGTCTCTCCACTTCCGATCATGGGAAGTGGTGGGGTTTGGACGGAGCTTATGGGGTCAGTCAACTTCGCTTTCCCCGTGAAGATCGCTTCGAGCAGTCCAGATTGGCTCACCGAGCCCACTACTTCTGCAGCCATCAATGGTGGTTCTGATTTTACGACCGGGATTTGGGATACACCGAACTCGCGGAGTATCTCTATTGCGTCTCCGATGGCCTCGCCGGGATGAGTGTGAATCAAGTCCGGTAGATCCTTCGACTTCTTTGCGAGAACTGACCCGATGAGATCCTCACTATTGCCTTTGAAGAATCCGTACTTTCGCATCCAGTCATCGTTGAAGATCTTGCCTAGGTATCCACGACCAGAGTCAGGAAGGAGAATGACAACTAGATCACCAACTTTGGCCTTTCGCGCAACCTCGAGTCCTGCTACGACCGCCAAGCCGCATGAGCCCCCTACGAGCAGGCCCTCCTCGCGGGCGAGGCGTCGCGTCATGTCGAAAGCTGCTTGATCCGTAACTTCGACTATCTCATCGACGACAGTGGGGTCATATGCGGTAGGCCAAAAGTCTTCTCCGACTCCTTCTACGAGATAGGGGCGACCAGTGCCTCCTGAGTAGACCGAACCTTGCGGATCTGCGCCGATGATCCTGACTTTGTTGCCTGATCTTTCTTTGAGGTACTTGCCAACACCGCTGATCGTTCCGCCGGTGCCAACTCCAGCGACAAAGTGGGTGACTTTCCCCTCGGTATCTCTCCAAATCTCAGGACCTGTGCTTGCATAATGAGAGGCCGGATTCTCTTGATTTGAGTACTGATCAGGTCTCCATGCATCCTTCACTTCACGAGAAAGTCGCGCACTCACGGAGTAGTAGGACTTTGGATCATCAGGTTCAACAGCGTACGGACAGACGACTACCTCAGCGCCATAGGCCTTCATCACATTTATCTTGTCTTGAGCGACCTTATCCGGAACGACAAATATGCATTTGTATCCACGTTGTTGGGCAACAATCGCTAATCCGACACCTGTGTTTCCGCTCGTAGGTTCGATTATCGTCCCACCTGGTTTGAGCTCACCGCTCCTTTCGGCTGCGTCGATCATGCGAACCGCGATACGATCCTTTGCAGATCCGCCAGGATTCAAGTATTCAACTTTAACGACGACTGTGGCTTCGATACCGCTCGCAATCTTGTTCAGCTTGACGAGCGGAGTATCTCCGATGAGGTCAACCACAGATTCGTATATCACTTGCGAATTGTAGGTTACCTTCCTAGAAGGCTCAAAAGATAACTTCGCTTTTGTAAGCAGATTGCATCATCAATCTGATTAGGGCGTAGATCTATGCCCTAGAAGGAGTGAGAAGACCAAGGAAGGTCTATTCCCTTATTTTTCGCTGCTCGAACATCACCCGACCTGGCACGACCTTCGAATCTCTCTACTCGGGAGGCGCGGCCACAGACTTCACCGAAGAGGGCACTTGAATCAGAATTGGTGGCCGCTTGATAGGTGATGGTACGAAGGTACTTTCCGAACCAAAGTCCGCCGGTGTATCGGGCCGCTCCTCGCGTCGGCAAGACATGATTGGTGCCAATGACCTTGTCGCCATACGAAACACAGGTGCCCTCGCCGAGGAAAAGCGCGCCGTAGTTCTTCATCTTTTTCAATGCTTCTCTAGGGTTTGCCGTGAGAATCTGGACACGCTCTGCGGCGTACTCGTCTGCAAGTGCGAAGCCTCCATACGCAAGTACGCCAATTTTTCCATGTATGAATTTGCTTCAGTGGTTTGGTAGTAATGAGGGGCCCTAAAAGGGCCCCTCATTATTTTCCACAGGACAAGCCCATCAACATTCTCTTACGCGATTTCTCTTGACGTCTCCCCAAAAAAATCTAGATCCCAACCCGTGTTTGAGGCTCTTTCCAGACAAGTCACTTTCGATGCCTAGAAAACTCTGGAATTCTAGAGAGGATAACCAAGGAGAGTGGGTGTGACGTCGTTAACGTGAAGCTTTGATTAGACTCAACATATGAGGAGTATTGCGATTGGTCTTGCCCCGCTTCGCATTTATCGCGATTTTCGACTGATATTCACGGCAGGTCTCTTCTCCTATTTCGGCACGATGATTACTTTGGTAGCACTGCCTTTTCAAGTGAAGGAGTTGACCAACTCTTATTGGATGGTTGGACTGATTGGCACTGTCGAAATCATTCCACTCGTCATTTTCGGACTTTATGGGGGAGTTCTCGCTGATCATGTAGACCGCAAAAAAATGATTTGGTTGACCGAGTTTGGCACTCTTGTAGCCACACTGGTCCTCTTCTTTAACGCCCTTCGTGAAAAGCCAAGTGTTTTGCTGATCTTCGTCATTGCCGCCGTTTTCTCAGCGCTCAGTGGGTTGAAGCGACCAAGCCAGGAAGCGATCTTGCCGCGCCTCGTCAACCATGGAGACCTTCCGAGTGCGACCGCATTGATGAGTCTTCGCTGGCAACTAGGAGGAATCGTCGGGCCTGCAACAGGTGGCGTAATTGTTGCGACTTATGGGGCGCAAGGTGGTTATCTGGTGGATTGTCTTACCTTCGTTGTTTCACTCTCACTTTTGGCTCGAATCAAGAACGTTCCACCATTGACCGCGCGCATCAGCCCCACAATGCAAAGCCTTATAGAAGGTATTCGTTATGCGGTGGGCCGAAAAGACTTATTAGGAACTTATGTTGTTGATCTCGCTGCGATGTTCCTCGCGATGCCGATGGCACTTTTTCCGTTTTGGGCCGATGCGGTAGGTGCCCCTTGGGCGCTTGGGCTCTTTTATTCATCGATCACAACAGGCGCAGTGATCGTCACCCTTTCAAGCGGATGGATGCGTAAATATCCAAAGCATGGTCGCGCGGTTGTCTTCGGGGCACTTGGTTGGGGAGTAGCAATTGTGATTGCTGGGACTACGGACTCGCTTCCTATCGTGATTGGCTCACTTGTCATCGCCGGGGCCTTTGATCAAGTCAGCGCGATGTTTAGAAGTTTCATCTGGAATCAATCGATACCGGATGAGTTGCGTGGACGCCTTGCAGGAATTGAGATGATTTCTTACCTTGTTGGACCGCTGGGAGGTCAGGCACGGGCTGGCGGCATCGCGGCGATGACTTCACTTCGAACCTCGATTATCGGTGGCGGGTTTCTCTGTATTGGATTTGTCGCACTCATCGCCTCAGTAATGCCAAAGTTTAGAAACTACGATGTTCGAACCAATGAGTATGCAGTCAAAGAGGCAGAAGTAAGAAAGAGTAGGGAAATCTAAGAAAGCTAAGTAGAGATTGCCTTTCAGCCCTTTGAGCGAAAGAAGTTCTTCTTTCCTAATAGACGCGAGAAGAGCCAGAAGACTTCTCTTGGCCCGAATGACCTTGGCGCCGCTCGGATTCTGGAACTCCATGAAGTGCTTCTTCAATATGTTCGCCACATCCAGACCATGTTGTCTTGCTGCGCGTCTTGCACCTAACTGGCGAACACATGCCTTACTCCCTACATTTCTTGGAACTTACTTACTCGGCGAATGTACCTTGACTCATTCTTCAGGCTTTTACATCTATAGGATGGTTTTATGAAATCAATGGCGAAGTTCGCTCCCATAGTCTTCGTCTTGCTCTGGAGCACAGGTTTTGTCGGGGCGAAGTACATCTTGCCCTTTGCTGAACCCTTTGTCTTTCTCACTGTTCGTTATGCAATAGCAACTCTTCTTCTGGTGATCATCGCAAAGGCAATAAGTGAGTCACTTACTTTGAATCGTGATCAGATCTGGCGATCGATAACGGTAGGAGTATTCCTTCAGGTGATTTACATAGGGGGAGTCTTCTACGCTGTTCATCTAGGAGTGCCTGCTGGAACAACATCTGCAATCGTAAGCCTTCAGCCCATTGTTGTCTCAGTGCTCGCCGTGAGATTTCTCGGGGAGAGAATTCGTTGGGTTCAAAGCGCAGGTCTACTTCTAGGTCTCTTTGGTGTCTGCCTCCTCCTTTTGCCTAAAGTCTTTAGCGGCGATTTTGTGCCAAGTTTCTCAGGCGTCGGGATTCTTTGCTGCTTTCTTGCGCTCTCTGGTACTACGGCGGGATACCTGCTTCAGAAGAAGTCAGGCGCGGATATCCCAGTCCTTCCCGGTACCGCCGTTCAATTTGCTGCTGCAACTTTGATCTTTGCTGTTGCTGCTTCTTTCACAGAGGAATGGAAAGTTGAGGTCACAACAGAGTTTCTTCTTGCGCTTGCATGGATTGTGATAGCGCTATCAATCGGTTCGATTTTCCTTCTCTTTTATCTTCTCAAACACGATAGCGCTAGTTCGGTCTCGAGCCTTTATTACTTAGTCCCACCATTGACGGCAATCGAGGCTTTCGCCCTCTTCGGCGAAAGAATTGCGCCTGTCGGGCTCGCGGGAATGGCGTTTGCTGCTATCGGAACCATTCTTGTTACCCGTAGAATCTCAAGATGACGATTGGGATTCGCCGACTGCTTCTTCATATGGGGTGGGCCAATCGCTTTGCGTTACAGCACCTCAAGAGCCTTCCTGACGGTGCGCTTGAAGCCTTCGCAACGAATGCAGAATGGACCGTTGCTGAAATCATCCACCACATAGTTGATAGCGCCGACTTCTACTATTACCGAATCACTGGTGAGTGGGCAGATGTTCCGGGAGAGGAGATCACAAAGCCAGCTTCTATCGAAGATCTAGATTTATTGGCTGAGCAATGTGAGGCGATTGATAGAGCCCTGGTTGAATGTGCAAATCTCGATGACGTCAAGATGCAGTTTGAACGCGACGATGGAGAAGTCGTTCGTCGCTGGCGATCGACCATACTGTCGCAGACTATTCATCATGCCACTGAACATAGAGCTCAAGTTGCTGCCGCCCTAGAGGCTCCTGGCTTTGAGACGATAGCACTCGACGATATTGATCTCTGGGGTTATGAGATTGAAACTGAAAGTGGCCTCGACTGAGTTCTATTTTTGGAGTAATCCAGGATTGACGCCAAGACCCATTGAGGCATCGAGCACAGCGCCATGAAGTGGCTTTGCTGCATCGGTAGTAAGGAAGTGCGCGAGAGCAGCAATTTCCTCGGCTTCAATCATTCGCCCTTTAGGAAGGGCTCCTATCAATTCTTCCCTTGAAGATTGATCGAGCCCTGCGAGAGTGGAAGCTTCGAACATGGGAGTTGACGTGGCACCGGGACAGATAGTGAAGACATTGATACCGCTTTTAGCCAGATCTGCGGCGAGGATTCGACCGAGAAAGGCTATAGCTGCCTTGCTCATCCCGTCGGCGTAACGAAAACCAGGAACTTGTGTGATTCCACCGCCAACAGAGGAAAGAAAGATGATGGTTCCGAAGTCACGTTTTTTGAAGTGCGGAAGGAGAAGATCGTTGAGCCAGAGAGTGCCGATCGCATTGATCTTGATCAGGGCTTCATCTTGTTGATGCGCCAGGTCACTTACTCTCTTTACTGTTGCAGATCCAACTCCAGCATTGTGAATGACTATCTCGGGAATTGATGGAAGCGTCTTGACAAGAGATTCAATTGAGGCGCGATCACCGAGATCAAGCGGAAATGCTCTGGTACCCGCCTGAGATGAGATTGATGATTCACTCTCTATTCCACTGAGATAGGTGTACCAAACTGTGAATCCTTCAGATCTGAATTTTCGGACCATGGCAGCGCCGATTCCGCTATTGCCGCCAGTGATAAGGACTGTTCGCGCCATGATTTGAAGGGTACACCGAGATTGAGTTCACACTCTCTTTGACTGACTGGAGTAGATTTCGCAATGTGTCCGCTGCTGCTCAGCCGAAAAGGAAGAGGAATTCTAGAAGGCGTAAGCGAATCCTTGAATTCTTGCAAGGAATAGATCCCTTTCTCAGCTCACAAGCAATCCACCAGATGCTCACTGCCCGCGGGAACTCGATGAGCCTTGCCACTATCTATAGACAGCTAGAGAACTTGGTTGAAGAAGGAGATGTAGATCTGATTATCTCGCCAACGGGAGAGAAATTGTTTCGCCATTGTGGAAACGATGGCAGACATCATCATCACATCATCTGCAAGATTTGTGGTGCATCTCGAGCAATCGAATTCGAAGAGGTTGAAGAGATGGTAGAGACTGCAGCGAAACGATATAAATATTCGGAGGTCTCGCACAGTTTTGAGATATTTGGGATCTGCGAGCGCTGTTCTCGAAAAAGCAAGGGTTAAATCTTGTATTCGCTGATGAAGAGATTCCTTCTGGTTTTTCCGGCAGCAATCGTCTTTACTGCATTCAATCTAGTGCCATCCCTTTCTCACACCACGCTAGTTGCAAGCGAGCCAAAGGCAAATGCTGTTCTGGATCAGTTACCTAGAACGATAAAACTTACCTTTGGCGAACCACTCGTGGTGATCGAAGGCAAAGCTGTGAACTACATGACTCTTCACAATCCCGTTAATCTTGAACTGACACTTAGTGAGATGATAGTAGATGGCGCAATACTCGCTGCCTCATTGGAAAACTTTGAGTCGTTGAAAGATGACGTGCAATCCCTTAAAGGCAAGTATCACCTCACCTACAGGGTTGCGGGGCAAGATGGCCATGTCATCAATGGTGAACTTCATTTCTTGGTATCGGCAAAGAGCGATGGCGAAGGCGAACCAACCCCGACGGCACAGGCAAAGAGCAATGAAGACTCGGTGAGTCGGGTAGCGGAGATGGCGCTCGTTTCGTTAATAGCGATTGTTGCCTTTGCCATGTCGTTTATCTACATCCGCTCTGGGCGAGAGAGATCGAGTTAACTCGAATTTCACCATCTCTTCTCGGTGGGGCGTCTAGGCGATCCTGGGGTTGAGGCCAGAATATTGCTATGACATCACTCATAACAAAGTTACTTGCTGAAGCCCTTGGCTCGGCTTTCCTATTACTTTCAATCGTCGGTTCAGGCGCGATGATCGCAGGGGCTAGTCAGGACGCTGGTCTTCGACTCTTTGTCATTGCCACAGTCACTGTCGCTGCGCTCTTCGTTGCCATCAACCTGTTGGCACCCATTAGTGGGGCTCACTTCAATCCTGCCGTGTCTCTAATTGCACTCATTCGGCGCGATATAAGGATCAAAGACTTCCTTGGATATCTGATTGCCCAACTCGCTGGGGCAAGTCTTGGCGTGATACTCGCAAACACTCTCTATCAACTACCTGCAGTTGAGATCTCAACGACAGAGCGAAGCGGTACACACCTCTTCATTTCGGAGATTGTGGCAACCTTCGGTTTGATACTTGTCATTTTTGCGACCTGGTTGAAGGTCTCCACTATGGCGAGAGCTTCGCTGATCGTCTTATGGATTGGTGGGGCATATTTCTTCACCGCATCTGCTTCTTTTGCAAACCCTGCAGTGACGATCTCTCGAATCTTGACCGATACTTACACAGGCATTGCTCCATCATCAGTCTTTGCTTTTATTGCTGCCCAAGCGATCGGTGCGGTTCTAGCGCACTTCACGATACGTATCTTGGAAAAGTCTGAAGATCGTGGGTAAGAAGACCGTTCTTTTTGTCTGTGTCCATAACGCTGGTCGATCTCAGATGGCAGCGGGACTATTGAAGGCTTTGGCAGGTGATGAAATTGAGGTCCTCTCTGCTGGTTCGGCGCCAAAGGAATCGATTAATCCTCAGGCGGTTGAGGTGATGAAGGAACTGGGAATAGATATCGCTTTTGAGAAACCCAAGGTACTCACTACTGATTCGGTCATCGCCTCTAATGTTGTCATAACTATGGGTTGCGGTGATGCCTGCCCATTCTTCCCAGGAAAACGTTACGAAGATTGGGTGCTGGATAATCCCGCGGGTGCTTCCTTGGAAGAAGTAAGACGAATCAGGGATGAGATTCGAATACGGGTTGAAAGGTTGATTGCTGAACTTAGAGCCGTTTAAAGACTAGAAGATTGCCTTCACCTCGGGATTAGGTCCACCACCGATATTGCCGTAACGATGGTGCGTGATGGAAATGCTCTGCTCGCGAAGCCAGCGAGTCATCTCAACTGCTCCTGCTTGGGTCAGTGGCCTTGAATCTATGGATAATCCGAGTTCAATCAACTGACTTGTTGGTGGGATTTCGCTACTCAGCCAGCGAACTTTTGCCACAGGATTATTGCGGGCAAAGTCAAGAAAGTCGCTCTGACTCTCGTTATCACTCATCACTACTTTGATTCCATGCTCGCGCGTGAGCCAACTGATGAAGAGCCGTTCGGCGTGCGATGTCGAAGCATCAACTCGAACGAGAATGGGAT
>VGAI01000041.1 GCA_016870815.1 Actinomycetota bacterium | reverse complement strand
CTTCGCGGTGATGGCATTCGGAGCGGTGATCAACGTCTTGATTGAACGACTCGCCTATCGAAGGCTTAGAAATGCGCCGCGATTGGCTCCCCTCATCACAGCGGTTGGCATGTCCTTCCTGCTGAACTTCATCGGATTGAAGTGGAATGGCTCGACACCGCGCCAATGGCCCACGGTTATTCCGAACAATGACATCTACATCGGTGAAGTTCGCATTAGCATGGTCACGATTCTTCTCTTCGTTGTTGGAGTTCCCCTTCTTCTTGCGCTCAACTTCGTCGTAGAAAAAACCAAGAGCGGTAAAGCGATGAGAGCCACAGCTCAAGACAAGCAGGCTGCTGCTCTCATGGGCATCAACGTCAACAAGACCATCGCCTTCACATTCGCCATCGGTGGCGCTATGGCAGGTGCAGCAGGGTTGCTCTACCAGCAGTCGATTGGTACAACTAACTACAACCTTGGCTTCCAACTCGGCCTTATCGCTTTTACCTCGGCAGTCTTGGGCGGAATCGGCAATCTCTGGGGCGCAGTAGTTGGCGCTCTACTGATTGGTCTGATTCAAGGTCTCAATGACGGTCTTCCAATTGCCTTCGGCCAACAGTGGTCACAGACCGTGGTCTTTGCAATCTTGATCATCATCTTGGTCTTCAAGCCAGCGGGCTTGTTGGGCAAGGTCACGACGGAGAAGGTGTGATATGACAACAACAGCTCCGGTAAAGCCACAGAACGTCACACGCTCCAATCGAAAATGGATCATTGGCTATTCGATAGCTGGTGCCATCCTTTACGTCGTCTATCAATTCCTTCTCAACTGGGAAGGGCTCCCGATTGGAATCTATGACGCCATCTATCGATGGATGCCACCGGCTGCAGTCAATGAGTCACTTGTCTATGTGATCATGGCGCTCGGCCTCAACATCGTCGTTGGGTACGCAGGACTGCTAGATCTCGGTTACGTTGCATTCTGGGCGATTGGCGGATATTGCGCCGGTTGGTTCATGTCCGAGTTCTTCTATTTCCTCAAGATTCATTTCTTTGGTTCAGTGCCGGCAGAAGCGCCAGGTATCCACATCAACTTCTGGTTGGTCTTGATCATTGGTGGTTTTGTTTGCGCTCTCTTTGGTGTCCTTATAGGCGCACCTACCCTTCGACTCAAGAGCGATTACCTCGCACTTGTCACCCTTGGTTTCGGCGAAATCATCCCTCAAGTCTTCTTCAACGGTGAGAACTTCTTCGGCTTCAACATCTCTAATGGTACGAAGGGAATCGTTCAAGTTGACCCCATTCCAGTTGGAGTGAAGAACCTTGGACCATTCGACTTCGGCTGGAAGTTGCTTATCTTCCTTTTCTTAACGGCCGTGATGGTCTTTATCTCGCTTCGCCTTCGCCGTGGACGTCTTGGACGCGCATGGCTTGCTATTCGTGAAGATGAACTAGCAGCGAGCATGATGGGCGTTCCGTTGATGCGCACCAAGTTGCTCTCGTATGCAGTCGGTGCATTCGCTGGTGGACTCGGTGGTGTTGCATTCGCAACGCACGTCAATGGTGTCTACGCAGAGCGCTTCAACTTCGCCATCTCGATCTTCCTCCTAGCGATGGTTGTCTTGGGTGGAATGGGAAATGTCTGGGGAGTCATCCTCGGCGCATTCGTTCTCTCGTGGGTCAATGGAAATGGGCTCTCTGCCTTCGGTGCCTTCTATAACGATCGCTTCGGGACAGATGTCGATTTCGCTTCCTTTACATTCCTGCTCTTTGGACTTGTATTGATCCTGATGATGCTCTTCCGTCGAGAAGGTTTGCTCCCAGAGTCCAGGTTGAAACTCGTTTTACATGAAGGCGACATTGATGAAGAAGATGCTTCGAGAAAGAAGGCGAAATGAGTAACGTTCTCGAAGCAAAGAACATCAGCGTTGCCTTCGGCGGCCTTCTTGCCGTCAATGAAGTCAACTTTGATATTCCCAAAGGCAAAGTC
The DNA here is from genome assembly GCA_016870815.1 of Actinomycetota bacterium. Taxonomy (GTDB): domain Bacteria; phylum Actinomycetota; class Actinomycetes; order Nanopelagicales; family Nanopelagicaceae; genus SYAN01. The sequence goes on along the minus strand of VGAI01000041.1, from coordinate 7,089 downwards.
GTCTCGCTGATCGGCCCCAATGGCGCTGGAAAGACCACGTTCTTCAACGTTCTTACTGGTCTCTACAAACCCTCCGCCGGAACAATCGATTTTGATGGCAAAGACATTACAGATCTTGCTCCACACAAGATCGCTTCAATCGGCATCGCTCGAACCTTCCAGAACATCAGACTCTTTGGTCTGATGACTGCACAAGAGAATCTTCTCGTAGCGATGCACTCGAAACTCAAGTCAGGTATCACCTCGACAATCCTTCGCACACCAAAGCAACGTCGAGAAGAGAGCGAGGCCGAAGATAAGGCTCAGTACCTTCTTGACTATGTCGGTGTTGGAAAGTGGACCTATGAGTTTGCTCGAAATCTCTCCTACGGAGATCAGCGACGACTTGAGGTAGCGCGTGCGCTGGCACTTGACCCCAAGGTGCTACTCCTTGATGAACCAACTGCCGGCATGAATCCACAGGAGTCGGGCGTCTTCATTGAATTCGTCAAGCGTCTCGTATCTGAAAAAGACATCTCGGTGATGTTGATTGAACACGATATGAAGGTCGTCATGAGCGTCTCTGAGCGAATCACGGTCTTGGATCAAGGCGAGAAGATCGCTGAAGGAACTCCTGATCAGATCAAGAGCAATGCACGAGTCATCGAGGCCTACCTCGGTAAGGCTAAGGAGGCGAAGGCATGAGCGCGATGCTAGAAGTCAAGAACATCGAAGTCGCTTACGGAAAGATCGTCGCGGTCAAAGATGTCTCACTCACAGTCAACCAAGGTGAGATTGTCACTCTTGTCGGATCCAATGGAGCTGGCAAATCAACAACGCTTCGCACTATCTCGGGGCTACTCAAGCCTCGAAAGGGCGAAATCACCTTCAAGGGCGAGCGCATCGATGGAAAGCCAGGACACACCATCGTTGGCGCCGGTATCTGCCAATCCCCTGAAGGGCGTCGCATCTTCCCTCGTATGTCAGTTCGCGAGAACCTGGAGCTTGGTGCATTCCTTCGCGATGACAAGGCTGGCGTCGCTGCCGATATGGAGCGCGTCCTTGATCTATTCCCTCGTCTTCGCGAGCGAATCGAACAACGCGCAGGAACTATGTCCGGTGGCGAACAACAGATGCTTGCCGTAAGCCGCGCACTCATGGGTTCACCTTCACTACTACTTCTCGATGAGCCATCGATGGGTCTTGCACCAGTCTTGGTCGAGATGATCTTCGATACCATCGTCAAGATTCGCCAGCAAGGGACCACAATCCTGCTGATTGAACAGAACGCTATGGCGGCGCTCGAAGTTGCCGACCGCGCTTATGTGATGGAGTCAGGCGAAGTGAAGATGAGTGGTAAAGCTTCTGATTTGAAGAAGGATGAAGCGATTACCAAGGCATACCTCGGCGGACACTAATCGCTAGCTAGCTTTCCTGAAATATTGGACTCTAGCTGTATTTGATGGCGTTTTCACCCGTCAGTGCAAGCCCTATCACCAGGGTATGTATCTCGTGGGTACCCTCATAGGTCAACACGGTCTCGAGATTGCTCATATGGCGAAAGACCGGATACTCGGTTGTGATTCCAGCTCCTCCGAGAATCGAGCGAGCAGAACGAGCTACTTCTAGCGCGCTCTGGACATTGTGATACTTACCCATACTTATCTGCTCTGGCTCAATCTTTCCGCCATCCTTCAAATCGGCAAGGTGATAGGCAAGAAGCAGTGATGTCGTGACCTTTGATGCCATCTCGGCGTACTTGCTCTGGGTCAACTGATAGGCAGATATCGGTCGATCAAACTGGATCCGAGTCGCGCCATAAGCGAGAGAGCTTTCCAGGCAATCTCGTGCAGCACCGACCACGCCGAAGATAATCCCAAAACGTGCTTCAGCAAGACACATCAGTGGCGCACGTAGGCTAGTCGCTTTCGGCAGGCGATACTCATCAGGAATGCGCATATCCTCAAGGACCAACTCTGAACTAACGGATGCGCGAAGTGAGAGCTTATGTTTGATGAGGTTCGCTTTGAAACCTTTTGTCTCTGTGGGAACTGCGAATCCTCGGATTCCTTCATCGGTATTTGCCCAGACGATCGCTACATCTGCGATATTTCCGTTGGTGATCCACATCTTTGAACCATTGATCACCCAATCGCTTCCCTCACGCTTAGCGAAAGTTCTCATTCCTGATGGATTTGATCCGAAATCTGCCTCGGTAAGGCCAAAACATCCAATCAATTCGCCCTTGGCCATCCCAGGAAGCCACCGCTCTCTCTGAGCATCACTGCCATATTCATGGATGGCAAACATCGAGAGCGAACCCTGGACTGAAACGAGTGAGCGAAGACCCGAATCAACCGCCTCTAACTCAAGACAAGCAAGGCCGTACGAGAGCGCATCTGAACCTGCGCACCCATATCCATCCAAATGCATCCCAAGTATTCCTAGTGAACCGACCTCGCGAGCGATCTCTCGTGCAGGGATCTCGCCACTTTCAAACCACTCACCAATTTTCGGTCTCAGTTCTTTATCTGCGAACTCACGAAGCATCTTCTTGAGCGCACGCTGTTCTTCGTTGAGGCGAGCATCCAACGCTAAAACGTCAGTAAGGTTTCGCGCCGACTTATCTTTGCTCATCTGGTCATCTTAGACGATATTTAATTCTGGTCTCAGCGAATCTGGCTTTGAGAATCTCTCGGCAGAGAGCGCAGCGACATCTATAGATGGCTCTCGTCCGAGATATAGGTCACGCAAGATCTCACCTATCGCAGGTCCCTGTAGAAATCCATGGCCACTAAATCCTGTCGCGTAGAAGAATCGGCTTACCGTTTTGTACTCACCAAGAATCGCATTGTGATCAGGAGTGACTTCATAGAGCCCGCTCCATCCACTCTGTATCCCAAGATCTAGAAGTCGCGGTGCGCGTTTCTCTGCAAGCGAACCCAACTTCTCGGCAAATAGCGGATCTCGTTTCAACTCAAATCCAGGCGGATTACTCGAATCAGAAAAGCCCATCAATAACCCCTTGCCCTCACGATGCCAATAGAGCGAGGTCGAGTAATCAATAGTCATCGGGAATTGCTCCGGTAAGTCCGCGAAACTCTCGCCCAGTGGCTCGGTAATTGCGAGTTCGCGCCGATACGGCGTTACCGGAAGATCTAGTCCCACCATCTTCGCGATTTCAGGAGACCAGGCGCCCGCGCAATTGATCACTGCGCCTGTCTCTACTCTTCCTTCACTTGTTACGACTGACGTTATCTCGCTATCCGCTACTTCGATTCCATTTACCCGAACACCCGTTTTTACCACCGCACCAAATTTGCGCGCCCCTCGGGCGTATCCGAGAACAACAGATTCTGGAGTGCAATGGCCATCGTTTGGTGTGAAAGAACAAGCCAAAACACCCGCTTCGCTCAGCAGTGGCGAAATCTTCGATGCCTCACGGGCACTCAACATTCGCGATTCAACGCCAAGGCGCACCTGTAACTCCGTCGATTTCTCAAAGCGCGCCACATCATCACTATTGGTCAGCGCGAAGAGATATCCGGGTCGATGAAGATCGATTTCATATCCTGGACGTTCGAGAAATCGGGAGAAGAGATCGAGTGAGCGCGCTCCTAACGCGATATTCAGTTCATCAGAGAAATTTGCTCGTACCCCTCCTGCCGCCTTCGAGGTCGAGCCACTTGCCAATTCATTCGCCTCAAAGAGTGCAACAGAGAGACCGGCTTCAGCTAAGTGAAAGGCGGTTGATGCGCCCATCACTCCCCCGCCGACGATTACGACATCGACTCGCGATGGAAGTTGCATCTCAGAGTGTGAAATCAGGATTGTGATCGATCTCGATCACATCCATCTGCGCCTTCTGCAACTTGTTCGACCAATCCCAGTTCATCGATTGCCATCTCGTGAATTGATCGAGCACCCAGATTCCGCTCTGCCGTGATCCATTACCACTCTTACCGTTTCCTCCGAAAGGTAGGTGCGCCTCTGCCCCAGAAGTTGAATTGTTGATCGAGACCATTCCAGCAGAGATGCCCTCCCTAAAACGCCAAACGCTATCGGGGTTAGTTGTATAGATCGCCGATGAAAGTCCGTAACCATGTCCATTGGAAAGCTCGATAGCTTGATCTAGGTCTTTAAATGAACCTACTGTGACGAGTGGACCGAATGTCTCGGTGTAGTAGAGCTCATCATCACTCTTGATTCCAGAGACGATTGTTGGATGGGCATAGATTCCTTGAGATGGGTCGCCGACAAATCCTGCACGAGGATTTTCCGCGGTTATTCGCCCGGTTCCAGAGGAACCTGAAATCTTGTGATCTCCCTTGATCATCGCTAGGTGCCTCAGGTGATTGTCCAAGTATTTCTCGCTGATCATCGGGCCGTAGAGAACATCTTGGAATGGATCCCCGACTTTCGCCTCTTCAACAAGTTTCGAATACCTCGCCAAGAACTGGTCATGAATTGATTGATGGAGCCAGAGCGTGCCGAGTGAGGTACAGCGTTGCCCTGCAGTTCCGAAACCTGCAAAGAGGGCTCCTTCTAGTGCAAGATCTAGATTGGCATCTGGCATGACGACCATCGGGTTCTTGCCACCAAGTTCAAGACATGCGCTCTGCACATACTCACCCGTCTTTGCACCGATGCGACGCCCTACCTCGGTCGAACCAGTGAAACCGACTTTGTTGATTAATCCCTCTTTCAATCCCTCCTCTAGGGCTGCGAATGTTTCGCCACCCTCAGCAACAACTGTGATGAGTAGATCCTGTGGAATTCCGCCAGCATGAAAGAGTGAGGTCAACGCCTTGGCAACTACCGGAGTGAATTCAGATGGTTTCCAGACCACCGAGTTACCAGCAAGAAGTGCGGGGACGATATACCAAGAAGGAACCGCAGCGGGGAAATTTCCTGCAGTGATGACAAAGACACTTCCAACCGGATTTCTAAAGGTGAAGAGATTCTTCTTCGGCATCTCACTTGGCACAGTCTGGCCATAAAGCCTTCGACCTTCGCCGAGGAAGAAATCACAGGTATCGATCACCTCTTGCACTTCGCCAAGAGCCTCGCGATAGACCTTACCCATCTCACGAGTGACTAGTTTGGATAGCGCTTCCTTATTCTTCTCAACAAGGCGTCCCACATTTGCGATTACTCGTCCGCGAGCGGGGGCTGGAACCTTCGCCCAATTTGCTTGCGCGATCTTCGCTCGCCGAAGCGCCTCGACTATATCGGAAGAAGTAGCCGAGGCTGCTTCGCCGACTTTGTCCGAGCGATTGGCGGGACTATAGGAAGTAAATGTCATCTCGTTATCTAACACCAAAGGGAGATTAAATTCCATGAGTTATTGTTGAGCCGTGACACAAACCGTTGCTGATGCAATCCTTCACATCCTTGCATCTCACGGTATCCGGTACGCATTCGGAATTCCTGGCGTTCATAATCTTGCCTTCTGGAAATCAGATCAGCCTGATGCTCCTCAAATCATCAATGTCCGCCATGAGCAGAGCGCGGTCTATGCAGCCGATGGAATTGCGAGGGCAACTGGCGGAATCGGCGTCGCGCTCACCACAACGGGACCTGGCGCAGCGAACACCCTTGGCGCATTTGGCGAGGCATCAATATCAGGCTCATCCCTTCTCGTCATCTCATCTGAAGCGCCCATTGCGAAACGACATAAAGGTATCTACCGCGGATACCTCCATGAGATGACCGATCAAGCATCACTCTTCACTCCTCTTGCGAAAGTTAGTGATTCAGGGGTCCCGTTAGCGAAGAGCGCTTCGAGCGCGATTGAGGCGATTGATTTCTTGAAGGAGCTAATCGTTGGGATAACGCAAGCACCTTCTGGAGCCGGCTATCTCGGAATTCCTGCAGATATCCTCTCAGCTCCATTTGAAGGCAATCTTGAAATGCCAACTGCGGTTTCAAGAGAGCATCAAAGACTCCAAGGACTTGCCGAGTTGATTCGAAATTCAAAGCGGATTATCTTCTGGGTCGGCGGTGGCGCTACGAAAGTTGATCCAGAGATTGCAAGACTTTCAGAACTTCTCAAAGCACCAATCATCACAACATTTGCCGGGCGTGGCACAGGTTCCTCAAGTCCTTACTACTTAGAGATTCCGGTACACGAGGTAGAGGCGAGTGAACTTCTTGGCGAAGCCGATCTCGTGATCATCATGGGAAGCCAGTTTGATGGGATGAACACCAAGAACTGGACAGTGAAACTTCCACCGAAAGTTGCAGTTATTGATGCCGCTCCTGGATTAATTGAGCGAAATACACGGGTAGATCTCGCGCTTAAGGCTGATCTCAACGGCACTTTCTTTGACAATCTCTTCGCCGAACCTCATCTCAAAGAGATAGGCGAAAAAGAAGAGTGGGTCGACGTCAGCTCAATCAATGAAGGCGCTCGCGCGAGAATATCCGTGACTTCAGAAGGAAGTTCTGCGATGGCACTAGTCAATGCCATTGAGCAGAGTTGGCCAACTGAAGGACGCATCGTGCTTGATATGTGTATCGCGGGATATTGGTCCGGCGGATACCTTCGTAGCAAGCGAGCGCGAAGAATTGCATACCCCGTCGGATGGGGAACTCTCGGTTTCGCCCTCCCCGCAAGTATCGGGAGCGCGATAGATGGCACACCGACTCTCGTCGTCGTTGGCGATGGCGGAATTGCTTTTGCACTCGCTGAACTTGCAACACTTGTTCAGCAATCACTTCCGGTAACTATCTTGCTTCATGATGATGGCGGCTATGGAATGTTGCGTTATGACCAGAAGGTGATGAGCGCTCCCGAAAGAGGGGTGGATCTCCTTAACCCTAAGTGGGAACTGCTTGCGCAAAGTTATGGAATATCTTTCAAAGAGACGAACTTGGATTCACTTACAACTGACCTTGCTACGGCAAGGGAGTTGAAGGGGCCGAATCTCTTACTCCTTCGCGAACCTCTTCTGCCGCCAAGGACAACATCTCCTCGCTGGAAAGAGAGCCAGCCAAACTAGCGAGTGAGTCCAGCCTCACTGAGAAAGAAGAAAATGGTGAGTGCTACTGCAGCCCAGAGAAAACCACTCCACCATGATTGACTTAGCTTCATTTTGTATGGCGTCC
>VGAI01000040.1 GCA_016870815.1 Actinomycetota bacterium | reverse complement strand
GACAGGGTTGCCGCACAGTTGCCGGTAGCGACCGCGCGCGTCACATCAGGAAGTTCGATCACACTCACACTCTCTGATGGACGCGGTGAGAGCGTGGTACCGACTGACATTATTGGAAAGAGTTTGGAAGAGGCTCGCGCTCTGCTCAATAGCGCAGGACTCCTAGTCGCAAGAACTATCCAAGTGGATTCGGAGTTAAGTCCTGGTTCAGTAATAAAGATCTTGCCAGAGCCCGGAACCACCCTTCCTGCAGGAAGCAGTGTGACGCTTGAAATTGCTAGTGGGAATGTCAAGGTGCCTGATCTCCTTGGTTCAAGCAAGATTCAAGCCCAGACAACTTTGACGCAGGCAGGCTTCCTCGTCCGCTTTATCGAAGCATTCGACCCGGCACAACCAGAAGGAATAGTCATCGCACAGGCTCCTGCTGCAGGAGAGGCAAGAACTCTTGGGAGTTTCGTCACCGTGACGATCAATACGCCCGAAAATCAATCAAACACTGAAGAGGGCACACCACCTTAAATGCGCGATACTCGGTGATATTTCACCTCTCTAAAATTAAATTCCAATTAAAATAGAGTTAGATTAGGTCAAGCCAATTCTTCAAGAGTTGATGCCCGTACTCAGTAAGTATTGATTCCGGATGGAATTGCACTCCGTGAATCGGCAAAGATTCATGTTGCAATCCCATAATCGCTCCATCCTCACTCCGCGCCGTAACAAAGAGTGGTGGAGTGAGCTCGCGAACCGCTAGTGAGTGATACCTAGTTCCATTGAAGGGAGATGGAAGTTCCGCAAAGATTCCTTGACCTTGGTGTTCAATGATTGATGTATACCCATGAACAAGTCTCGGCGCACCACTTACTTCACACCCAAACGCTCGCGCAATCACTTGATGACCGAGACAGACACCCAAGAGCGGCTTGTTGATTTCACTTGCCCACTGAACAATCTCTATAGATCTGCCTGCTTGTTCAGGCGTCCCAGGACCCGGGGAGATTAAGATCGCATCGAAGTCGGCGAGCGCGGTGGGGCGAATAGTATTTTCATAGTGAGTGGTGCTGGCACCGAGCTCTTCAAGGTATCGCGAAAGATTGAAGACAAATGAATCGCGGTTATCGATGATTGCGATACTCAAGCGAGCCCCTGGCATATGGAAATCCTCCCCTAAGCGTGTAGCCTTCACCCATGCCAGAGTCACGGAAACGTAAGAAGAAGAAGGATCGACCCGCTGCGGTAGAGATCGCACCCCTAGATGAGTCGGTTGAGAGTCCCAAGTGGCTTGTTCCGGTGATGCTCAGCGCATTCCTCATCGGGCTCGCGTGGATCGTTGTCTTCTATATGACTGAGACCAGCTTTCCGATCCCTGGGATTGGCGCTTGGAACATGCTCGTTGGTTTTGGGTTTATTGGGGTCGGCTTCACGTTGGCCACCCGCTGGCGCTAAGCCAGGCGAATCACACTGATGTAACTCTCCACACTGGTGGAAAACCCTGTGGATAACTTCTTCAGCCCTACCCTTACCGCATGAATCCCGATCCGCTAGGCCTCTTTCCTTATGCGATGAGTTGGGTCGCATACCTCGCAACCCTTTTTGGCATTTCCTTCTTTCTGCTTCGACTCAAAACGTTGATCTCGTGGTTCAAGCGTGGTCAAAGCGATCCCACGAGGCGAGGTGATCGCTCGCTTCGATTACGTAGGACGCTTCGAGAAATTTTTGGTCATAGCAAGATGCTCAACTTCACTGTCAGCGGCATCGCTCACTGGTTTGTCATGATCGGCTTCGTTGCTCTCCTTGGAACTTTGATCACGGCTTATGGACAGACCATCTCGCCCACGTTTCATCTCCCTATTATTGGGACCTTTGTTGGCTATGAATTATTCGTCGATGCCATCGCTTGGTTAACTGGAATAGGAATAGTCGCGCTGATTGGAATCAGACAGGTCACGCGAATCTTTCGCCCAGGAAGAAGATCTCGCTTCTATGGATCTGGTCAATGGAAGGCCTACTTTGTCGAAGCAGTAATTCTGGCGATTGTCTTCTGCGTCATAACTCTTCGCGGGCTGGAAGGTGCGCTCGCCGGGGTCGATAGTTTCGATTGGAACTATGCCCTCTCGATGCCAGCAGTTCTCGCATTCTCAAAGATGGATCAACTCACCGTCGAGGCTCTTATCACCCTCATTGCCTCCATCAAGATTTTTGTCTCGATGCTCTGGTTTATCGTTATTGCATCAAATCTCACCATGGGAGTTGCTTGGCATCGATTTCTTGCACCGTTCAACATCTACTTCAAGCGGGATCCGGGTCGCACGCCCACACTCGGTGCGCTCCCGGAAATGCTCTCGCATGGAAAGCCAATTGATTTCGAAGATCCTAAAGAAGACGACATCTTCGGAATCGGAAAATCCTCCGATATCTCATGGAAGGGTCTTCTTGATATGGCTAGCTGCACTGAGTGCGGCCGATGCCAATCGCAATGTCCGGCATGGCATACCGAGAAACCACTCAGCCCGAAGCTCTTGATTATGGCGATGCGAGACCACGCACTCACCAAGGTCTCAACTTCCGCGGACCGTCCGATAGTCGGCGCAGTCGCTGAACCAGAGGGCGCAGCGATTAGTCACGATGTCTTATGGTCATGCACCACCTGTGGCGCATGCGTCAATGAGTGTCCGGTTGATATCGAGCATGTTGATCACATCGTCAATATGCGAAGATTTCAGGTACTCGTCGAATCAGAATTCCCAAGTGAACTCGGTGGAACGTTTCGAAATCTTGAGAAGACAGGCAACCCATGGGGGGCTAATCGAGTAGACCGTGATGCCTGGATTGGCGAATGTGACTTCCCAATCAGAAAGATCGAAGGAACGATTCCTGATGATGTCGAATATCTCTTCTGGGTAGGTTGCGCTGGTGCATTTGAAGAGCGAGCGAAGAAGACAACAAAGGCAGTAGCCGAGCTTCTTTATATGGCAGGTGTTTCATTCGGTGTTCTCGGCAAACGCGAGACCTGCACCGGCGATCCTGCTCGTCGCGCAGGAAATGAATTCCTCTATCAAATCCTCGCGAAGGAGAATATAGAGACCTTAAATGAAGTCTTTGGTGATCGTGGTGTGAAGAAAGTAGTGGTCACTTGTCCGCACTGCTTCACCACGATTGGTCGTGATTATCGCCAGAGTGGGTTCTCATTCGAGATGGTCCATCACACACAACTTCTCAATCAACTTGTTCGTGAAGGAAAGTTAAAGCCAGTACCAAAGAGTGATTCCAAGAAACTCACCTATCACGATCCTTGTTACCTCGGTCGTCACAATCAAATCTACGAACCACCACGAGAACTTCTTGCCTCGACCGGCGCAGAGTTCGTGGAAATGCCTCGCAACAAAGAGCGATCCTTCTGCTGTGGCGCAGGCGGTGGAAGAATGTGGATGGAAGAGAAACTTGGGACTCGAATCAATCTCAATCGGGTCGATGAAGCGATCGATACTGGCGCCGCTCAAGTCGCCGTTGGTTGCCCCTTCTGTCGGGTCATGGTCTCAGACGGGGTCACCGGGCGTGGGGCCGATGTGGAGGTTCTCGATGTTGCCCAGGCGCTACTTAATTCGGTGAAGAAGGCCTAAAACCTCTCCCCTAGGATTCACTCCCTTCTCAGCAAACCCCCAGATTCTCAGGGGATGCTCGCCTCCACTTGGGAACCCCCAAGGAAACATCGAAGGAAACACCCATCAAAGTGGGCGTGAGGCTAAGGAAGTGAGGCGAGAAGATGACAACACCAACAGCGACTTTGGATCAACGAGTGCTCGTCGTCGATGACGAGAAGAGCATCAGCGATCTCATCTCTACTGGACTTAGATTCGTGGGATTCGATGTGAGGACTGCCGCCACAGGCGCAGAAGCGCTCAAGCAGGCAGAGTCCTTCAAACCACATGCCTTGATTCTCGATGTGATGCTCCCCGATCTCGATGGTTTCGAAGTCTGCAAGCGGCTCCGTGCCGAAGGCCAGGATGTCGGAGTGCTGTTTCTCACTGCAAAGGATGCGACAGAAGACAAGATCAAAGGTCTCACTCTCGGAGGCGATGATTACGTCACCAAGCCTTTCAGCCTCGAAGAATTAGTTTTGAGACTTCGCGCGTTGCTACGACGAACTAGCGCCACACCACTCAATGACGATGAAGAGGTTGTGCGATTTGCAGATCTAGAACTAAACGAAGCAACTCATGAAGTTAGGCGCGCAGGAAACCTGATTGAACTATCTCCCACCGAATTCATCCTCTTGCGATATCTCATGATCAATGCAGATCGCGTTGTCAGTAAGTCTCAGATTCTCGATCATGTATGGCAATACGATTTTCGCGGTGATGCCGGAATCGTGGAAACCTACATCTCCTATCTTCGAAAGAAGATTGATATCTATGAACCAGCGCTGATTCATACCGTGCGTGGCGTTGGATATCGAATGCGTCTTCCAGCAAAGAAGTGATGCGCCCGCCTAGAGCGTAGAATCCGCTAGATGCGCTTTCCTCAGGTTTCACTCGACACACGTGAGTGGACTCTAAAGAATCGGCTCGTTCTAGGAGTCTCGCTTCTTGCCGCGTTGGGGTTCCTTCTCTCTGGGATATTGGCACAAAGTGCGTATCGAACATTCTTGATGCAGGAAGTTGATTCTCAACTAACGACTATCGTTGAAAGTTCTCTTCTCCGCCTAGATCGCGCTGGAATCGAGGTGGAGGAAGGGGCAGATGCCGGGAAGCCATTTCGCCCATTAGAGCCGCTACGTGGCGTGCCAACCGCGGCGGCGCTCACATTGATTGATTTTCAAGGGCGAATTCTCGGCTCGATTGGCGGAGATCTCAGCGCCAGCAAAATCGAAATCGCCTTAGATCGCGTACTGGATCGAGATTCCTATGGCGTTCCATTCACCTTTGATTCAAAGGATGCGCATTACCGAGTCCTTGCACTTGAGTTGCCTTCTCGAGTAGGGATTGTCATCGCATCCATCTCGCTGGAAGATGTAGATGACAGCATCGCAAGGCTTCAGTACTTGATGCTCCTTATCGGCGTGGCGACATTGATCTTGATCATTGTCCTATCACGTCGCGCAATAACGATAAGTCTTAAGCCCCTTGCCGCTGTCGAAAGTACAGCCGAAGCTATCGCAGAGGGAGATCTCTCGGCACGTCTGCCTGATGCGAAACCAGAGACTGAAGTTGGACGCCTGGTTGGCTCACTCAATCAGATGTTATCTCGTATCGAGGAATCTTTCGCAGTTCGAGTCAAGAGCGAGGAGAGGCTACGAAGATTCGTTGCCGATGCAAGCCATGAGCTTCGCACTCCACTGACAGCCATCCGTGGTTTTGCAGAACTCCATCGCCAAGGTGCAATAACCGGAGAAGAGAAGACTCGAGAACTTATTGCGCGAATCGAAGATGAATCAATTCGGATGGGGACCTTGGTCGAGGATTTGCTTTTACTCGCTCGGTTGGATCAATCACCTGAGATTGAGCGAAATCCAGTCAATCTCAATGAGTTGATTGAGTCGGCAGCAGAGTCTGCCCGAGCATCGAGCCCCGACCATGTGATTTCGATTCACTTACCGGATGAAGAGACATTCACGCTCGGCAATCGAAACCGCATCTACCAAGTGGTGGCGAATCTGCTAGAAAATGCCCGCAATCACACACCTGCTGGGAGTTCGATTCAGGTGTCTCTCACGCAGTTAGAAGATGAGACGAGAATTGAAGTCACTGATAATGGACCTGGCATCGAGAGCGCTGATCTAGAGAGAATCTTCGAGCGTTTCTACCGCGCCGATTCATCGCGCTCTCGGACTCGAAAGAGTGAGGGAAGTGGGCTTGGCTTATCGATCGTTAAGGCCGTGATGCAGGCCCATGGTGGGCAAGTCACAGTCGATTCAAGAGTGGGAGTTGGCTCAACATTCACTCTCCACTTTCCGATCGATAAGAGTGTGAACTAGGAGATTGTTAGAGGGCGCCGCCTTCTAGTTTTCTAAGCGTCTCTATCCGCTCATGAATCGGTGGGTGGGTTGCAAAGAGCTTAGAGACTGCCTTCGAATCTAGTGGGCATTCAATCCATACATGAGCAACCGCGGTTGATCGTGCTTGTACTACTGTCGAATCGCGAGCAAGCACTTCAAGGGCTTTGCGAAGTCCCGTTGGATTTCGTGTGAACTCGACCGCAGTCGCATCAGCAAGGGATTCTCTTCTGCGAGAAATCGCAGAACGAAGCATCATCGCAGCAAGCGGAGCAAGCAGGATGACGATAAATGAGAAGAGGAGTACCAGCGGATTGCTCTCACTTCTCTCTCGTCTCCCGCCAAACCAGAGCATCCGCATCAAGAAATCACTGATCAATGCGATTGCACCCGCTGTTGTCGCAGCCACAGCTGAAACCAAGGTGTCGCGATTAGCGACATGAGCCATCTCATGTGCAACTACACCTTGTAATTCTTCGCGATCCATTGCCTCCAGAATTCCAGTAGTAAAGGCAATCAGGGCATGGTTTGGATCTCGGCCGGTAGCGAATGCATTAGGCGCGGAATCAAGAACGATTGCAACCTTTGGCATCGGAAGCCCTGAGGCGATACAGACTTCTTGCACCAGAGCAAAAAGACGCGGGTTATCACTCTCACTGATCACTTGTGCGCCAGTCATACGGATAACTAACTTGTCAGAGGCGTAGTAAGAGCCCCAGACGGTGATCAAGGAGATAGCGACAGCAATTGGAATCACTCCGATTCCGCCGCCACCGAAATAACTCATTGCCGAGTAACTGACTACCCAGATCAAGACCCCAAAAGCGAGGAGTAGCAAGAGCGTCTTGCGTCGATTGGCGCTTTGAAGCGCACGAAACGAAGTCATCGAAGCAAACTAGAACGAGACTTTTGTTGCGTTTCGGGTAGTTGGATCATCGACTTCATAGAACTCGCGTTCACCGACTTTGGCAAGCGGTGCGAAGAAGGAAGAGGGGATCGTCTTCACTGCGGTATTGAGAGTTCGTACCGAGTCGTTGTAGAACTGACGGGCAAATGCCACCTTGTTCTCAGTGGTCGAGAGCTCCTCTTGGAGTTGGATGAAATTGGCTGAGGCTTTGAGATCTGGATAAGCCTCGGCCACAGCAAAGAGTTGGCGAAGCGCGCTAGTAAGCATGTTATCCGCTGCCGCGACATCATGGACGCCGGAAGCGCTATTTGCCTTTGCCCTCGCCTCAGTGACTCTTTCAAATGCTTCGCGTTCATGCGAGGCATATCCCTTGACGGTCTCGACGAGATTAGGGATGAGATCAGCTCTGCGTTTCAACTGCACTTCGATCTGTGCGAAGGCCTCATCCACACCGATGTTGAGGCGAATCAACTTGTTGTATTGCGCGATGAGGTAGAAGGCGATGAGCGCAACTACTCCAAGTCCGATTATGAATTCCATAGTGACCTCTCAACGCTCTCTGCTTACAGAATATTTCAAACCGGGCCCAAGAGACCTGGGTTCGCAGTAGCGCTATCGAATCTTAGTCTTATGGAAGTTGAGCCAAGATTTGCTTGGCGTTGGCCCGCGCTGTCCTTGATAGCGCGAACCGTAGATTGCCGAGCCGTAAGGATACTCAGCGTTTGATGAGAGTTTGAAGAGACAGAGTTGGCCGATCTTCATTCCAGGAAAGAGTTTGACTGGAAGGTTGGCGACATTCGAAAGTTCTAGGGTGATATGCCCCGAGAATCCTGGATCGATGAAACCAGCGGTTGAATGGGTGAGAAGACCAAGGCGGCCAAGTGATGATTTACCCTCAAGGCGACCGGCAATGTCATGTGGCAAGGTGATCACTTCATAAGTGCTAGCCAGGACAAATTCACCTGGATGAAGGATGAAATGTTCTTCGGGGCCGACCTCTACCTCTCGGGTCAGGTCAGGTTGTTCGGTCGAAGGGTCGATCTCGGAATAGCGATGATTCTCAAAGACGCGAAAGAAGCGGTCGAGTCGGACATCGACTGAGGAAGGTTGAACCATCTCCACTTGAAATGGATCAATCCCGACGCGCCCTGAGGCGACTTCACTTTTGATATCTCGGTCGCTGAGCAACATGGTTGGCGAACCTACCT
The DNA here is from genome assembly GCA_016870815.1 of Actinomycetota bacterium. Taxonomy (GTDB): domain Bacteria; phylum Actinomycetota; class Actinomycetes; order Nanopelagicales; family Nanopelagicaceae; genus SYAN01. The sequence goes on along the minus strand of VGAI01000040.1, from coordinate 1,026 downwards.
TTCAGACCTATTCTTTGACCACTTCCACACGCGGGCGTAGTGAAATGGCATCACGTCAGCTTCCCAAGCTGACAGCGCGGGTTCGATTCCCGTCGCCCGCTCCAAAATGGCTCTGCGAGCCCATCTTGCGTAAGTTACTCATCGGTAGCATTCTTTGCCCATGAGCCATTACCGCGCAAATCTCAAAGATATCGAGTTCTGTCTATTCGACCTTCTCGGTCGCGACTCGATTCTCGGCAAATCCATCTACGCAGACCTCGATCGAGAGACTGCGATGGGAATGCTAGAAGAGATGAAGCGATTGACCGAGAACGATCTTGCAGCATCGTTCATCGAAGGCGATCGTGTGGGGGCGGTGCTCGACAAAGCAACAGGTGATGTGACTCTTCCAGAGAGTTTCAAGAAATCTTACAAAGCTTATGTTGATGGTGACTGGGGCAAAATCGATGTGCCGGCAGAGTTAGGCGGAACACTTATTCCCCCTTCAGTGCGTTGGGCGATTGCAGAGATGGTTCTTGGTTCAAATCCGGGAGTACATCTCTATGCATCTGGTTTTTCGTTCTCTTATGTCGCCTATATGTTGGGCACTGATTATCAGAAGAAGATTGCAAAACATATGGTCGATCGTGCCTGGGGCGCGACCATGATGCTGACCGAACCTGATGCAGGTTCAGATGTCGGTGCAGGAAGAAGTAAAGCAGTCAAGCAGAGTGACGGAACCTGGCACATCACTGGAACCAAACGTTTCATCACTTCGGGTGATGCAGATATCTACGAAAACATCATTCACTTTGTATTGGCTCGCCCAGAAGGACATGGACCTGGTACCAAAGGACTCTCACTCTTCCTGATTCCTAAGTTTCACTTCGATTTGGAATCGGGTGCGATTGGAAAGCGAAATGGCGTCTACGTCACCAATATCGAGAGCAAGATGGGGCTCAACATCTCCGCTACATGCGAGATGAATCTCGGTGAGAAAGAGCCAGCTGTCGGTTACCTCTTGGGTGAAGTCCATGACGGTATCGC
>VGAI01000039.1 GCA_016870815.1 Actinomycetota bacterium | reverse complement strand
GCCCGGCAGCGCTCTTTGAACAGGTTAATATCTTGAATACCGTTGCGGAGGCCGGAAAGTGATCTCAGCACAAGAGTTAATCGAACGAATCACCGCGAAAGCCCCCTTTGATGACTGCGTCGTCATAGTCAATGACTCGACTCAGGCAAATCTTCGTTGGGCGAATAGCACGCTAACTACCAACGGTGTCATTGCAAATCGTTCAATCACGGTGATTGCATTCATCGCCGTTGACGGTGCAATGGCAGCAGGCGGAGTGACTCGCACTGATATTGATCTGCACGAAATCGATGCTGTCATCAAAGAAGCAGGCGAAGCTGCTAAGGCGGCAGGCAAGGCAGAGGATTTTGCACCTCTTGCGAAGGGCGTTACTCATGGTGATTGGAATTCCCCCCACCACCCAACTGGCCCAGAAGTATTTTCGAAGATTGCGCCAGAACTTGGCGATATGTTCGCTCGCTCGGTCAAAGACAAGATCGAACTCTTCGGGTATGCAGAACACACTCATAAGACAGTCTGGGTCGGATCAAAGGGCGGCATCCGAATGCGCCATGATCAACCTTCCGGGCGAGTTGAGATGACCGGAAAATCCCACGGCCGATCTCGTTCGACATGGGATGGCGTGGCAACGAGGGACTTCTCGAATGTTTCTATACCGAAGATCGATGCGCATGTCCGTCAACGTTTAGAGTGGCAGGCAAAGCGAATCGACCTTCCTGCAGGTCGCTATGACACTCTCTTTCCGGCGGGATCAATCAGCGATCTCGTCACTTACATGCTCTGGATGTCGGCGGGACGCGATGCCTTCGAAGGACGCTCCGCTTTCTCCAAACAAGGTGGCGGTACTCGAATCGGAGAGCGCTTCTCAAACAAATCAACAACTCTCTTTTCTGATCCCACTTACACAGGTCTTGAATCAGCTCCATTCTCATCGGCGGGTGCATCAAGTGAATTCAGCTCTGTCTTTGACAACGGCCAGCCGATCAAACGAACTGAATGGATAAGCCAAGGTTCCCTCAAGAACCTTGTTACGACTCGAGCAAGCGCTGAGTTGACTTCTCTTCCTTACGCTCCGATGGGTGAGAACTTGATACTCACAGTCGATGGTGGCACTGGTTCACTCGAAGACTTGGCATCAAAACTTAACAACGGACTCCTCGTCACAACGCTTTGGTATATCCGTATGGTCGATCCTCAGACACTCCTTCTCACCGGATTAACGAGAGATGGAATCTACCTAGTCAAGAATGGCGAAGTTCAAGGGGCGGTAAATAACTTTCGATGGAACGACTCACCACTAAACCTTCTCAATAACATTGCTGAAGCTGGTGCCACTGAAATCTGCCAGCCACGTGAGTGGGCGGATGATGTTGATCGAGTTGCTATGCCACCTATGATCATCAAAGATTTCAACATGTCGACAGTAAGCGAAGCAAACTAGCGAAGGTGACCTCGCTCATTCACGCTTCGTACTGCCATCAATCCATCTGAGGGCCAAATCGAGATAGTGGTGATCGAGCAAGGTGTCACATCGACATTGAATATTAACTCAGCTTGAGTAGACATCGCAGCCGCTATCGCTGTCTTGATGATTCCATTATGCGTCACTACGACCACGCGCTTTCCAGGATGTTCCGCGACTGCAGATTCCATTCCTTGTCGCGCTCTCGCCAGTGCGAACTCAAATGACTCTCCCTCGGGAGGTGCATAGGAAGCTGAAGCGAGCCACTCTCTATATTCACGTGGATATTTCTCTTCCACTTCATAGATAGTCAATCCGTCCCAAACGCCAAAATCAATCTCAATCCAAGTCGGATCGAAAGTTGGTTGAAGGTGAGTGGTCTTGGTGATGTGTTCTGCAGTTTGTCGTGTCCTTCGAAGCGGGGAAGCAATCATCAAATCTGGCTGTAACTTCTCTACTTCCTTCGCAACGAGAGCTGCTTGCCGGTGACCCTCTTCGGTTAGCTCTGGATCCAGCGGGCCACTTCCCGAGAACTTCTTGAATGGTGTCAGCGGAGTCTCGCCATGTCGCACGAGATAGAGCGTGGTCGGGACTTCATTGGAAAGCAGTCGCTCCATCAAATAGTTACGCCGTATCGGTTCTATGGCACCCGCCGCTTCAAAATCCAAGGCCTTATTGACAAGGCGATCAGCATGCGAGTTCTCTTCGCGTGCGATCCATTGATATCGCACCAACTCGGGTGCATGCGCATCGCGCGCCTCGAGGGCAAGCTTGCGCATCTTGGCGTCTTTGATCTGCCAGCGACCTGACATCTGTTCGACAACCAATTTGCTATCCATCCGCACCTCTACCTCTGCTGCGGGATCTATGAGATGAACTGCACGAAGCGCAGCGACGAGCCCTGAGTATTCGGCGACATTATTTGTCGAAGTTCCGATGGCTTCGCTTAACTCCTGGATCAGGTGATTACCCTCCATGATCACAGCGCCAAAGGCAGCCGCTCCGGGGTTTCCGCGTGATCCACCATCTGCGTAGACCGTCAAGATGCGAGCCATCTAAACCCTCACCAAGATTCTGCGACATTCATCGCACCTGACAACTTCATCGTGGGGCAGGGCCTTGATTCGTGTCACTTCAACCGCGTTGATCTGAAGATGACAGCCAAGACATTGACCATTCTCTAGCTTGGCAGCCCCGATACCACCATTTACATCTTTGACCTTGAGATAGAGGTCAAGAAGCTCTTTGCTGATGCCACCTTCAATTTCTTTGCGATCTGCGAGTAGCGAATTCCTTGCACCATCAATCTCAGCGACAGCCTTATCTCGCTCTGCTGAAAGAAGGTTCGCCTCTAATTGAAATCGATCTCGCTCGCTACTGTGTTCAGCGATTCGACCATTGATCTCCTCTAGCCTGACCATCACTTCAAGTTCGACTTCCTCGAGTTCTTCTTTCCTTCGCCCAAGGGACTTTAACTCCCCAAGAAGATTTTCCAGATCCTTCGCCGAAACGGTTCCCGAATCGATCAACTTCTGGTCTTTCTCGATACGCCCAACAACCTGTTCAACATCAGACTCTGCTCGCATTAACTCAGCTTCAACGTCCGAGTGCTCCGCTTCGCCTGCGATAGCCAAGTCCTTATGGGCATCTCGACCACGCTCCGCTTGCTCTAACTTCTCTAATACGGGGAGAGTGCGTGCGCGGTAATCGAGCCTGGCGATTTCGATATCGATGCCTTGAAGTTCAAGAAGTCGTAGCTGCTCCTCTTGGGATGACTTCATGGGGTCATCCTACGGGCGACGTTCTTGAAAGAAATCGCTGAGTAGCTCGGCGCACTGATCTTTCAACACACCAGAGATCACTTCCACTTTATGTAGCGCCCTCGGATCACGGAGCAAATCAAAGAGCGAGCCGACTGCTCCCGCTTTCTCATCGAATGCCCCAAAAACCAGACGTGAGATTCGCGATTGCGCGATTGCACCTGCGCACATTGCACAGGGCTCTAAAGTCACAACGAGGGTGCATCCATCAAGTCGCCACTTACCAAGCGCACGCGCTGCAGACTTGATTGCGACAATTTCAGCATGACCCACAGGATCAGTGAGCAGTTCTCTCCTATTACTCCCGATTCCTATCAGACGGCCAGCTTCATCGAGCACGACAGCCCCCACTGGAACATCGCCAGAAGCCTTCGATGAGAAGCGAGCCTGTTCTAGCGCAATCTCCATAGCCTTCTGATGATTCACGGAGACATCCTCTCCTATATCTCGCTACTTCTCATATTCCTCATCTTTGCCGCGCTAGGGCGTTGATGGTCTCACGAGTAGAGTGCGCGCTTATGAAGGTGCATGTAGCTAACCACCCATTGATAACTCATAAGTTGACCGTGCTTCGCGATAAAGAGACGAACTCACAAGTTTTTCGTCATCTCGTTGAAGAACTTGTAACTCTTCTTGCTTACGAGGCGACTCGCGATGTGAAGATCGAACCTGTTGAAGTTATAACGCCAGTATCACCGACAAAAGGCGCGATGCTCTCGCTTCCGAGGCCAGTCGTTGTTCCGATTCTTCGAGCCGGGCTTGGAATGCTTGAAGGAATGATGCGCGTGATCCCAAGCGCCGATGTTGGATTCCTTGGCATGGTCAGAGATGAGAAGACACTTCAAGCATCCACGTACGCAAACCGACTACCCGATGACCTCACTGGACGCCAGTGCTATGTGCTTGATCCGATGCTTGCAACCGGAGGAACTCTTGTCTCTGCCTTCAATTACCTGATTGAAAAAGGTGCCAAGGACATCACCGCTATCTGTTTACTCTCCGCTCCTGAAGGAGTAGCAACAGTTGAGCGAGCTTTCAAGGGATCTGAATTCCCAGTGACAATCGTCACCGGAGCGATGGATGAGAAGTTGAATGAGCACGGTTACATCGTCCCTGGCCTTGGCGATGCCGGTGACCGACTCTACGGCGTAGTCTGATCAAAGGATTTACGAGAGAATAGAACGCATGAATACTTCCCCCGGATACGCCATCACTATCCGAATTGAAGGCACCCCAGAATTCCAGCCAGTCGCGGAGATCACTACCATCATCTCCCGCGAAGGCGCCGCAGTTACTGCAATCGATGTGGTCGATTCTCAGTTGGATCAAGTAGTCATTGATGTCACCTGTGACACGGTCAACCGAGAACATGCCGAGAAGGTGACAAACGCCCTCGCTGCATCGCCGATTCTCAAGGTACGAAAAGTTTCTGATAGAACTTTCTTGCTCCACCTCGGTGGCAAACTCGAAGTCAACTCGAAAGTTCCTCTGAAGAATCGAGATGACCTATCTCGCGCCTACACCCCAGGTGTTGCTCGCATCTGCCAAGCAATCGCAAAGGATAAGAGCGATGCGCGGCGCCTGACCATCAAACGAAATACGGTTGCCGTTGTTACTGATGGTTCCGCAATACTTGGTCTTGGAAACCTTGGCCCTGAAGCGGCGCTTCCTGTCATGGAAGGAAAGGCGGCCCTCTTCAAACGCTTTGCCGATGTCGATGCCTGGCCCGTCTGCATCGATTCACAAGATGTCGATGAGATTGTTCGCACGGTTCAACTCATTGCCCCGGTCTACGGTGGAATCAACCTCGAAGATATCTCGGCGCCACGATGCTTTGAAGTTGAAGCGCGGCTCAGAAAGCTTCTCGATATCCCGGTCTTTCATGATGATCAGCACGGCACAGCAGTAGTTGTACTGGCAGCTCTTCGAAATGCTTTGAAGTTAGTTAAGAAAGACCTTGCTTCCTGCAAGATCGTCCTCAATGGCGCAGGCGCCGCTGGTACCGCGATTGCAAGGCTTCTTGCACTCGCTGGAGCGAAGAACATCATTGGATTTGATAGCCATGGCGTTATCAACAAAAGCCGTGAAGCAAATAGCGAAATGAGAAAGTGGTTTATCGAAAACTGCAATCCCGATGAATTCGCCGGAAACTTGTCCGAGGCGATGAAGGGTGCAGATATCTTCATTGGCGTCAGCGCTCCCAATCTCCTCAGTGAGGCTGATATCGCGGCCATGGCAAGCCCTTCGATCGTCTTCGCCCTAGCCAATCCAGATCCAGAAATCGATCCTGCAATAGCGCGTAAGCACGCTGCCGTTGTCGCGACTGGTAGGAGCGATCAACCAAATCAGATCAACAATGTCCTGGCATTTCCTGGAATCTTCCGAGGGCTACTTGATGCCGGTGCGAAGAAGATCACCGATGAGCTTCTTGTCGCCTGTGCTGATGCCATCGCTTCTTGTGTCAGCGAATCACAACTCAATGCCTCATTTATCGTGCCAAGCGTCTTTGACCCCACAGTTGTCAAAGCCGTTGCTGAGGCAGTTCGAATCGAAAGTAAGGTTTGAACCTTTAATTCTTCAACTTGCCGATACGCAAGGTCTCAAGCCAACTATTCGGTTCCTTTTGACCTGAATGTTCTTCTCGAAAATCATTCGACCCATCTCGCCCACAGAGTCGAAGAATCGCCCTCGAGCCCGCGGGATGACGATTAATGAAGCTGGTCATCTCGTAGACGTACCCATCAATAACGGTCCAACAATCCTCTGGACTTGCATGCTTTCTAACTTCATCGATGGTGAACTTGTCTTGGCTTAACGCAATAGGTACTTTGCTTGAAGCGTATTTCGATTCCCATACCGAAGTAGCGCCTGAATGTCCGACCAGGATGGTTAGTATCACGCTACCGATAGCTACGCCTCCCACTATGAGACCGAGAAGTTGGCTCAAAAATTTTGATGGTAGATAGATGGCGAAGAAGAGATAAATGACAAATGCGCCGTATAGAGCCATAGCAACAAAGACCAGGATGTTGCCCCACTCTGCATGTTCTTCAGGAAGCCCTACTGCGGCAGCGAGTGAGTTACCTGATGAAGCAGCAGCAAGTACTGCAACTGTCACGATAGCCAAGGCAATCAATGCAATGTAGTGAAGGCGACTTAGCCACCTACGATTGAAGAGAAGTGGGATCAGCGCCACTCCGATGAGTGGCAAGAGCACAACAACACCGTGGACTATTAAGGGATGCATGGGAAGTTGGCCGAGTGATGCCCAAGTTCCATGAGGTAAGAAGTAGACCCCGATAATGACAATTCCACCGGTCAAGGCAGTTGCGATGAATCGTTTCACAAGCAGGATTCTATTGGAACTTTCGTGCTCCAGAATTCAAGGTGATTGTCTGCGTGTGAGTGTAGAAGTCGAGTGATGCTTTACCTTGTTCGCGCATTCCGTAGGAGGAGTCCTTATCACCACCGAAGGGTGCATGAAAATCTACACCGGCAGTTGGACCATTGACTTTGACCATACCAGTTTCGAGTCGACGTGAGATTCGAAGTGATGCTTCAAGATCGGAGGTATGAATCGATGCAGTGAGTCCGTAGCGGACGGCATTCGCTAGAGAAATTGCTTCATCAGTTGTTGAGACTCTCGCAACATGAGCTATTGGAGCGAAAACTTCTTCACACATCAGTTGATGTTCTACCGGGATGGAATCTGTGAGCGTTGCACTAGGGAGATTGCCTCCAGTGGCGTCAATCTTTCCCCCCGCAATGACTTTTCCGACCTGTTTCGCCAGCGCTATCGCCTCTGCATAGTTCTTATATGAATCAGAGTGAATCAGCGGGCCGAGGAATGTCTTTTCATCTCGTGGATCTCCGCCGACGAGTTTTTCGGCACTTGCGACGAGAGTCTCTACTACCTCTGCTTTACGCTTTTCATCTCCAACGATGATGATTCTTCGCGTTGCCGTACATTTCTGACCTGAGTAACTAAATGCACCAATCTGAATCTGGCTTGCGAGAAGTTCTAGGTCAGCATCAGGCAAGACAATGGCAGGGCTATGTCCACCCATCTCAGCCTGTACTGGTTTTCCAAGCGATGCTGTCCTTGCGACAACGCTCTGGCCTACCTTGGCAGAACCGGTAAAGGAAATGATGTCTGCTGAATTGACCAACTGAGCACCGACCTCTGCGTCGCCAGGCACAACAGTGAAGATTCCCTGAGGTAGAACTTTCTCCATCAACTCTTGGAGAAAGAGAGCGGTCTTCGTTGCAAATTCACTCGGCTTGATGACTACTGCATTTCCCATAGCAAGAGCAGGAGCTGCCTTCCAAATCGGAATAGCGACCGGAAAGTTCCATGGCGTGATGAGCCCTGCAACCCCATAAGGCCTTCTCAGCGAAAGAATGAAATTGGGATCCGTTGTTGGGATCGAAGTTCCATCAGGATCAAGGACTGCTTGGCTGAAGTACTCGAGGATTGCTACAGCTCTTGCGAACTCCCCGCGAGCCTCAGTTATTGGCTTATAAACCTCATCAACCATCAGATCTACTAACTGATCACGATGAGCAGTGAATGTCTTTGCAAGGTTTGAGAGAGCTGCAGAGCGTGCAATTGGATTTGCCGCCCAAGGCCTCTGTGCATCACTAGCGCGGAGAATAATTTCGCTTAGGGTCATGTGCTAGACCAGGAATCCTTCTGGGAATGGATCACTTGCATCTAGGGTCCAGGTTGATTCGCCCATCACCCAAGCTCTTCCTCGAATGGTCGGAACTACCGCATCGAGATTTCCGACTTTGGTGCGTTCTTTGATTCGACCTTCGAAGATTGAGCCTATCCACGACTCATTAATGAGTACTTCATCATCGCGCATCTCACCCTTTGCGACTAACTCTGCTAGGCGAGCGCTGGTTCCAGTCCCGCAAGGCGAGCGGTCGAACCAGCCAGGGTGAATCGCCATCGCATTTCTCCAGTGAAGTCGAGAATTCCCTGGAGCAATGAAGTCCACATGATGACAAATGGCAATCTCTGGATTCTCGGGATGAACAGGGCGATTCTGTTCGTTGATTGCATCGCTTATTCGAAGCCCAAGGTCCAGGAACTTATCTCCATTCTCCCGCCGGAATTCGATTCCAACTCTTTCAACGGGGACAATGGCGTAGAAATTTCCCCCATAAGCAATGTCATATTTCAATTTCCCAAATCCTGACACGTCGACTTCTTGCTCGGTTGCAAGTAAGAATGATGGGACATTTGTCAGCGTCACATGTTGAGCCTTGCCATCTTTGACTGCAACGTCGACGACCACGAGCCCGGCAGGGGTATCGAGTTTGATTGTTGTGACCGGCTCAGTAACTGCGACCAGTCCTCGCTCAACCAGAACTGTGGCGACGCCAATGGTTCCGTGACCGCACATAGGAAGACATCCCGATACCTCTATATATACGACTCCCCAATCAGCGTCAGGCCTGGTGGACTTTTGCAAGATTGCCCCGCTCATCGCCGAATGCCCCCGTGGTTCGTACATCAACCACTTTCGAAATCCATCGGAGTTAGCCATGAAGTGGGCACGACGCTCAAACATCGTCGCACCTGGAATCTCGCCAAATCCATCAACGACGACGCGAGTCGGCATGCCCTCAGTATGGGTTTCGACCGTGCGAACTGACCTCACGATCTTGCTCAAGCGTTGAATGCCTTCTTGAAGTGGAGATATTGCTGATGCAACTTTTCCTTGTCTTTAGAAGGCAGAGGAAGACGAGGCAACCTTGTCGGACCGCCGTAGCGACCTTCGAACTCCATCGTCGCTTTGATCGCCTGGATGAATTCCTTCTGGCTATCCCAATGAAAGAGATCATGGAGCGCTGCATAGAGTGGACGGGCTCGCTCGAAATCGCCAGCAAGTACTAAGTCATAGACCAACTTAGATTCACGTGGCAAAGCATTGGTGAATCCTGCGATCCAGCCTGAGATTCCCCCCGTTGCAAGTTCAACAAGTACATCGTCTGCACCAACGATTACTTCGACGCGAGGCGCCAGATTATGCATCTGCCAGACTCGACGAACATCGCCAGAAAATTCTTTGATTGCCACGACATTTGAAACTTCATCAGAGATCTTTCCAAGGAGTGCTGGGGTGAGATCGACCTTGGTATCGAATGGATTGTTATAGGCGATGATGTCGATCCCCGCCTTAGAGACCTCTTTATAGTGAGCGATTACTTCTTCATCACTGGCGCGGTAACCGGTCGGTGGCAACAACATGACCGCGGATGCTCCTGCGCCTTT
>VGAI01000038.1 GCA_016870815.1 Actinomycetota bacterium | reverse complement strand
CATCAAGTGCGAGTGCTTTTGTGGCATCAACGATCTCAGCCCGACCACCGTAGTTGATGCACATATTGAGCGTCATTGCAGTGTTTCGTTTGGTCAATCGCTCAGCCTCTTCCAGTTCCTTGACCACGCTCGCCCAGAGCCTCTGCCTCCTTCCCACCCAACGAACTTTGATTCCACGTTCATGCATCTCATCTCGACGCTTTCGGATAACGTCACGATTGAAATTCATCAAGAATCGAACTTCTTCGGGGCTCCTTCGCCAGTTCTCAGTTGAAAATGCATAGACGCTAACTTCTTTCAAACCGATCTCTAGCGCTCCTTCGACTACATCAAATAGCGCCTTCTCGCCCGCTTCATGTCCTTTAGTTCTTGCCATGCCACGTTGCTTCGCCCACCTGCCATTTCCATCCATCACGATGGCAACATGGCGAGGAAGCGCCTCTGCCTTGATTTTCGGTGGCCTGGCTCCTGATGGATGTGGCGTTGGTTTCCTATATTTCATACTGCCTGCCCACTTGAACGGCGCATAGAACTCTCGCTCAACGTCCGTTCGACGAAGGGAAGCGATCGAAGCCCTCGCTCAATATGCCACTGAAGATAAGCAGCCACGAGACCTGAAGCTTCACGACGACTCTTCACCTCGCTGATGCTAGCCCGACTCCAGTTCCCACTGAGTAAATCTCCGAGCAATTCCAGGGTCTCAGCCGTCGGCGTCGCAGAGGCGGAAGGGCGGCACTTTCCGCAGACTGAACCACCGCCAACAAGTGAGAAGTATCGATGTGGGCCAGGGAGTGAACAGATGGAGCAATCGGTTGTCGATGGGGCAAACCCAGCTATCGCGAGTGAACGAAGCAGATAGGCATCCAAGATCAGAAGTGAATCGTATTTCTCGTGAGCAAGAGCTCGTAACGCCCCAACGACTAATTGAAAGTGCTGATTCGCCGGTTCGCGTTCATTGCTTGTGAATCGCTCTGCCGCCTCCAAGATTGCATGTGCAACAGTCCACTTCTGGTAATCATGTGAGATCTCATCACCATAGTTTTCGACACCTTCAGCTTGAGTGATGGTGTCAAGATTCTTACCAACATAGAGTTGAAGATCGACATGACTTGCGATCTCAAGCCTGGCACCAAACTTCGATTTCGTCCGGCGAACGCCCTTGGCTACCGCTCTAAGCCGCCCATGATCCCTTGTGAGTAGGGTGATGATCCGATCGGCCTCACCGAGCTTATGTGTCCGAAGGACAACTGCTTGGTCGCGGTAGAGAGCCACGACCAAAGAGTAGTTAGCGTTACTAACGAAGGGCGCGATTGACCGCCGAGATTATCGCCTTGAGTGAGGCAGTTGTAGTGCTTGGGTCAATGCCTACACCCCAATAGACCGACTTCGAAGCAGAGCCATTGGCAATCTCGCACTCAAGATACGAGGCCGCCTTAGCATCACCTCCAGCGCTCATCGCATGTTCGTAATAATCAAGGATCGAGAGTTTGACGCCGAGTTTGCCCAGGGCATCAGAGAAAGCAGAGATCGGTCCATTGCCGGCACCACTGATCTCTCGCTTCTGTCCACCGTCGGTAATCGATGCGGTGAGTTCTACCTCTTTGCCCATCTCAGAACGCTCTGACATACCGAGTAGTTTGAATCGCCCCCATGGCGCGACCTCAGTGGTCAACTCCGCTGGAAGATATTCATCGACGAAGATTTTCCACATCTCATCGGCAAGGACCTCGCCACCCTCGGAATCAGTCTTTGCTTGGATCACCTGGCTGAACTCGATCTGAAGTCGTCGTGGCAGATCGAGGTGATGTTCGCTCTTCATCAGATAGGCGACGCCACCTTTACCTGATTGGCTATTGACCCGAATCACCGCTTCATAACTTCTGCCAATATCTTTCGGATCGATTGGAAGATATGGAACTGCCCAGGTGAACTTCTCTACCGGTGTCTTTGCTGCATCGGCATCCTTCTCGAGATGTTCGAATCCCTTCTTGATCGCATCTTGATGCGAACCCGAGAATGCAGTGAAGACAAGGTCGCCGCCATAAGGGTGGCGCTCAGGCACTCGAAGTTGATTGGCATATTCCACGGTTCGTCGAATTGCAGGAATATCCGAGAAATCAATCTCGGGGTCGATTCCGTGGCTCATTAAATTGAGGCCGAGAGTGACAAGACAGACGTTGCCGGTGCGCTCGCCATTTCCGAAGAGTGTTCCTTCAATGCGATCAGCGCCAGCAAGGTAGCCAAGTTCTGCTGCTGCAACCGCAGTTCCGCGATCATTGTGAGGGTGAAGACTTAAAACGATGGAGTCGCGGCGTGCGAGATTGCGATGCATCCATTCGATCGAGTCGGCATAGACATTAGGAGTGGCCATCTCGACTGTCGCCGGCAGGTTGATGATCGTTTTCCACGAGGGAGTAGGTTGCCAAATCGCAGTGACAGCGTCACATACTTCGAGTGCGTACTCAACTTCCGTTCCGGTGTAAGACTCAGGTGAGTACTCAAAGAAGACTGTCGTCCCTTTCACGGAATCGACCTTGCCAAGACAGTATTCGGCCCCATCGGTGGCGATCTTCTTTATCCCTGCCTTGTCCTGGCCAAAGACGACCTTTCGTTGCAAGATTGATGTCGAGTTGTAGAGATGAACAACTGCTTGCTTTGCTCCCTTGATTGATTCGAAGGTTCTATCTATCAATTCGTTTCGGGCTTGAGTCAAGACTTGAATCACAACGTCATCAGGGATCATTTCTTCTTCGATGATCCGTCGAACAAAATCGAAATCTGTCTGAGATGCCGAAGGAAATCCGACTTCGATCTCTTTGTAACCCATCTTGACCAAGAGATTGAACATCGTGATCTTTCGCGACCAATCCATCGGGTCAATCAATGCTTGATTTCCGTCTCGAAGATCAACCGAGCACCACTTAGGTGATTGGGCCATCTTCTTTGTCGGCCAGGTCCGATCTGGCAGGTCTACTGGAACGAATGATTGATAGCGCGAGATCGCCATCGCGCTCTTCTTCTGATTCGGGAATGTCATTTCTCTTCTAACTCCTAAGCTCGGCAAGAATCTTTGACTGGGGGTTGCCGATATCGCTTTCTCCCGCGACGAGGGAACCGGCTATTTGGCCCCGTCGCGGCAACGAAGGAGGAGGAGTGATGCTTGAAGTGTCATCAACGGCAGAGCAAATCCCAAAGCGCCAGCGTTGGATCCAAAACCGGCTGTAACAGGCTTGCCTGACATAGCCCGAATCTTACCCGTCAACCAGATCCGCGAGAAATCCCTAGAGAACGGGCAAATATCGATCCAATTCGAAGGCGGTGACTTGGCGTCGATACTCCTGCCATTCCGCTCGTTTGTTTCGAAGCACATATTCAAAAACGGGTTCACCAAGGACTTCGCGGACCAGTTGGCTCTTCTCCATTGAAGCGATCGCCTCACTCAAACTTGTCGGCAATGGCTCTGCCCGCTCATCATCATCAAGTCGATATTCGCCTTTGATTCCCTCAAGACCTGCTGCCACGATCACCGAGAAAGCGAGGTAGGGATTGCATGCGCTGTCGGGTGATCGAACCTCGATACGTGTTGATACTTCCTTCTTCGGCTTATACATCGGGATTCTCACTAGGGCTGAACGATTATCTCCACTCCATGACGCTCGCGCTGGTGCTTCATGGCCACCGAGCAATCTCTTATAGGAGTTGACCCATTGATTGGTGATCAATGTGAATTCAGGAGCATGTCGTAGAACACCAGCGACAAATGATCGACCGATCTTTGAGAGGTGCCACTTCGCGTCAGCTTCAAAGAAAGCATTCTTCTCACCTGAAAAAAGCGAGAAGTGAGTATGCATCCCTGAACCCGCGAAATCGGTAAAAGGTTTCGGCATGAACGATGCATGGAAACCTTGGTCTAACGCCACCTCTTTCACTACATGTCGGAAGGTCATGATGTTGTCAGCAGTCGATAGCGCATCGGCGTATCGCAGATCGATCTCTTGCTGACCTGGCGCTCCCTCGTGATGAGAGAACTCAACTGAAACTCCCATTGCCTCGAGCATCGTTATAGCTTGACGTCGAAAGTCGTGACCCACCGCACTCGGTGTATGGTCAAAGTAACCACCTTGATCGACCGGGACTGGCACCTCACCAGCCTTTGGCGTCGATTTGAAGAGGAAGAACTCGACTTCAGGGTGGGTGTAACAGGTGAAACCTGCATCAGCTGCGCTCTGCAAAGTACGTTTGAGAACGTGACGTGGATCAGATGGTGAAGGCGAGCCATCTGGCATAGCGATATCGCAGAACATACGTGCAGCACCTGGATTCTCAGTGCGCCAGGGCAAGATCGAGAAAGTCTGGGGATCTGGTTTCGCCAACATATCCGACTCACTCACGCGAGCGAAACCTTCGATTGCTGAACCATCAAAACCGATCCCTTCTTCAAAGGCGGTCTCAAGTTCTGCTGGCGCGATGGCAACGGATTTGAGGAAACCAAGTACATCGGTAAACCAGAGACGAACGAAGCGGATGTTTCGCTCTTCAAGGGTTCGAAGGACGAAATCTCGCTGTCTTCCTGAAGTATCAGAATCGGGGAACATGGCTCAGAGTCTGCCAATGCAGTGTTACGGGGATGTTAAGCAGATTCCGGATATCTCAGCGGATGTAAGTGGCCCCGTTGACATCGAAAGTCGCGCCGCTGAGATGGCGATTCTTTCCACTCGCAAGGAATGCGGTCAATTCCGCAATCTCCTCTGGCGGCACCCACTCACCCATCGCAAGTCGCGCAGTGATTACCTCTTCACCGCCCATTGACTTCGCGGAATTCTCACTCATCGCAGTTCTCACAATGCCGGGTGCGATCAGATAAGCGAAGATCCCAGATTTTCCGTATGCCCGTGCAACTGTTTTCAATAGCGCTGCAATCGGCGCCTTTGAGGCCGCATAGCCACTAAGTCGCGGGTTACCCGAGCCTTGTTGAGCCGCCCAACTTGTCATCCCAATGATCGTTCCACCACCAATCTCCAAGTAGTGATTGACGGCTTTTCTAATCAAAAGTGCCGTAGAACGGACATTAACTTGCAAAGCTTGATCAAACGCCTCAAGCCAAAGCTCTTCACTATCTTCTAACGAAGCTTCTGGCATCACCGCAGCATTGGCGATCAAGATATCGACTCGACCTTTCCAAGACTTTGCCTGATCCCAGAGCGTCGCGTAACCGCCTTCGCTAGCAAGGTTTGCGCCAATCAAAATTGCTTGGTCAGAACTAGCTCCCTCTGTTGCTAACTCTGCGCCGGCTCTATCTTCGCCATAGTGAGCAATCACCGAGGCTCCACCGGCAATCAGTCGAGCAGTGATCGCGCTTCCGATTCCTTTCGAGGCGCCAGTAACAAGTGCGACACGGCCTTCTAGATTCTCCGCCACATCAACTCCCCCCAATTTCTTGCCATCTCGTTCGCATCTCGGACCATGTCCTGAAGAGTCAATCTTCTTGCCACTCGCTACTTCTCGCTCGATTGCCGCGAAAGACTCGTATCATTTGACTGCCATGAGTGAGAGTAACGCTAAGGAAGTGAAGGAAGCCAGTAGGCATCTCTCGCAAACTCTCACCTTCACCTACTGCGGTGAAAAGTTCGAGGGCAGAGTTGGCGATTCGATCGCGTCAGCAATGGTGCGCAATGGCCAACTTACCTGTCGAGAGAATGAAACTGGCCAACCCCGCGGAATCTTCTGTGGCATGGGCGTCTGCAATGAGTGCCAGGTCGAAGTAGATGATGAACCAGGGGTGCTCTCATGTATGAGCTCACTCAAGTCAGGCACAAGGATTGTCACGCAAGAACAACATCGCCACTCTCCTATTGATTTATCAAGCGATGACGAAGGCATTGACGCACTTGAAGAGATCACCTTCAGCCCAGATCTTCTAATAATCGGTGGTGGCCCCGCGGGTCTATCACTTGCGCGCTCTCTCGTTGCCGATGGAATAAGACCTGATTCGATCATCATCATCGATGAAAGAAAGAGTCTGGGCGGTCAATACTTCAAACAGCACCAACTTGTAACGGATGAGACCGGTGCATCTCAATCGTTAGATGCGCAATTTCGCGAAGGCGCAGAATTGATTGATGCGGTTCGAGAATCTGGTGTACGTATCATGCAGGCAATCACAGTCTGGGCCGCATTTGATCACGATCACATCGCCGCGTACGACGCTGATCATCGCTACATTTTCAAACCGAAAGAGCTAGTCCTTGCAACGGGTGCTTATGAACGCGGTATTCCGATGCCGGGGTGGACACTTCCTGGCGTGATGACAACAGGAGCGGCACAGACGCTTCTTCGAAGTTATTCCGTTTCACCAGGAAAAGAAGTATTGGTCTCAGGTAATGGTCCACTCAACCTTCAGATGGCTGCAGAGCTAAGTAAGCAAGGGACCAAGGTCGTTGTCTTGGTTGAAAGTGCAAGGATCTTCTCGCCACTGTCACTCGCGCTGACTCTCGCCCTCGCCATTATCTCCCCGACGATGGCGCTTCGTGGTTTGGGATACTTCCTCACTATCAAGCGAGCTGGAATCCGTTATATCTCAGGCGCTAGCGTGAGTGGGTTTTCGGGTCAATCAAAAGTCGAGCGAGCCACGATCTCTTCACTCAATGGCAATATCAATAGCAATAGAAATACAAATAAGGATGCGCAAGTAATGACTGAGGTCGCTGTCGATTCAGTCGCGATGGGATTTGGCTTTATCTCATCCAACGAGTTGGCGCGAAACCTCAGATGTGATCACGAGATTGATCCCATCACTCTTGGCCTTAAGACAAAGACTCGGATGGATGGAAGAACGAGCCAAAGCCATATCTGGGTGATCGGCGATAGTGCAAGCATCAATGGGGCTCAGGTTGCAAAACTTCGAGGAACCCTTCTTGCCACTTCGCTCCTTGCTGCTCTTACTTCAAAGCGCAAGAGTATTCGAGCGAACCTGGCTCGAATCCGCCTTTATCGACACCTCCTATTCCAGCGCGTGCTCTGGAAGATCTATCGCTCGCCTCGAATCTTCGGTCAATTCGCAACGAGGGAGACGGTGATTTGTCGCTGCCTGAGTATCACGCAAGGAGAACTCATCGATGATCTACGCGAAGATATGACTTCGGCGGGTGCATTGAAGCGAGTGAGTCGCGTAGGAATGGGTAAATGCCAAGGAAGATATTGCGCGCCATTTGCACAAAAATTGATTGCTGACCAAACTGGCGTCGAACCAGATAGCTACTCTGGCTTCGCACCACAAGTGCCGATCAAGCCAACGAGCATCTCCACTATCGCCTACTCGTGAGTTATCTGAGTTCTTGCTGATGGTGTGCCCGCGCTAGTATTCGAAGATGAGTGAGGAATTCCTGGATAAATCCAAGGATTTCGTCCAATCTCTTAATCGAGGTCTTTCAATCATGAAGGTCTTCAATGCCGAGAACTCTAAATTGACGCTCTCTGAAGTTGCAGAGCTGACTGGCTTCACTCGCGCGACGGCGAGACGATTTCTCCTCACTTTGGAATCGCTCAACTATGTCGGTAGTTCTGGCCGATACTTCTTCCTCAAGCCTCGAGTACTCGAACTTGGTTATGCCTATCTCAACTCCTTCAGTCTCGTTACAATCGCACAAGGACATCTCGAAGAGATGGCTACCGAAGTCCGTGAGTCCTGTTCGGCATCTGTCCTTGAGGGACAGAACGTGATCTATGTATGTCGAGCAAGTGGAAACCGACTGATGACAATCAATCTCGCTGTCGGTACCCAACTACCTGCCTATGCGACCTCGATGGGGCGAGTCCTCTTGGCCTCGATGACCGAAGCGGAACTCGCAAACTACTTCGCCTCTGCACACCTTGAGAAATTCACTCCGATGACTGTGACTGATGAGGGCGAGCTTCGAAAGATCATTGCCAAGGCTCGTAAGGATGGTTACGCCATCGTGGTCGGACAACTTGAAGAGGGCGTCGAATCTGTTTCGGTTCCGATACATGGCAAAGATGGAAAGGTACTCGCTGCTGCGAATGTCAGTGCACACCCCTCGAGAATCTCTCAAGAAGAGTTAGTTACAAAGCTGCTACCGAGGCTACAAAAGTGTGTCGCCGAGATTGAGCGAGATCTCCACCTACAAAACTAGGTTACTTCGCTAGAACAGAATCAGATCTGGTCGATACAGATGTACTTGATCTCTAAGAACTCCTCAATACCGTGCTTTGAGCCCTCTCGACCAACGCCTGACTCTTTTACGCCACCGAATGGCGCGCCTTCGTAAGAGATCAATCCCGTATTGACTCCGACCACTCCCGCCTCAAGCGCCTCAGCAACTCGCCAGACGCGTGCATTGTCACGAGTGAAGAAATAGGCCGCGAGTCCAAATGGAGTGTTGTTTGCAATACGAATCGCCTCTTCGTCAGTTGTGAATTTCACGATTCCCGCTAATGGCCCGAAGGTCTCTTCTTGGCAGACCAGCATCTCTTCCTTAACTCCAGTGAGAATTGTTGGTTCGAAGAAGGTTGCGCCAAGTGGCGAGCGCTTTCCTCCGGCGACGATTTGTGCACCGGCCTTGAGCGCATCATTGATATGGCTTTCAACTTTCTCTACAGCGCTCTCATTGATCAGCGGACCCTGCTTGGTATCAGGATCCAAACCATTACCGACGAGAAGTCCTGCCACTGCCTTCTTCAATTCTTCGACGAAACGATCATGTATCCCTGCTTGCACGATGATGCGATTTGCGCAGACGCAGGTTTGACCACTATTTCTAAACTTCGAGGCAATCGCACCAGTGACTGCCACATCGACGTCGGCATCATCAAAGACGATCAGCGGTGCATTTCCGCCAAGCTCCATCGCTACTTTCTTCACCGTCTGTGCCGATGCTGCCATCAGCGCCTTACCTACTTCAGTCGAGCCAGTAAACGAGAGCGCGCGAACCAGTGGATTGCTGGTGATCTCTGCCGCCACCATCCGTGGATTACCGACAATCACACTCAAAACCCCTGCGGGGACGCCAGCGCGATGAGCAAGTTCTGCCATGGCAAGTGCGGAAAGCGGAGTATCAGTTGCGGGCTTGATCACCATAGAACAACCAGCGGCAAGAGCAGGTCCGGCCTTTCTTGCGATCATCGCCATCGGAAAGTTCCAGGGAGTGATCGCTGCAGTGACTCCGATTGGTTGCTTTATCGTGAGAAGTCTGCGAGATGCGACATTTGTCGGGATCGTTTCACCGTAAAGTCGCTTTCCCTCTTCGGCATACCACTCAATAAATGAGGCCCCGTAGGTTATCTCGCCTCGGGATTCAGTGAGCGGTTTGCCTTGCTCTGCAGTGAGAATCACCGCAAGGTCCTCGACATTATCCATAATGAGTTGATACCAAGAGCGCATGATCTTTGAACGTTCAAGGGCTGTCAGTTTCGACCACTTTTCGAACGCGCTCTGCGCAGTTGAGATTGCTTCCTTAACATCATCAACTGTGGCCATCGCCACTTCAACTATGCGAACCCCCGTTGCGGGGTTGATGACTTCACGTTTCGACCCATCCGAAGATTCTCGCCACTTTCCATTGATGAACAACTGATTCTTGATCAGCGTTGGATCTTTGAGTAGGTCGGCAAGGGATTTTTCGGTTGAGTACATGTTGCGAAGTCTAAGACAGCCGAGCCAAAGGAGCATCGAAACCGCTAATTCGAAGTTGTTACCAGGCA
>VGAI01000037.1 GCA_016870815.1 Actinomycetota bacterium | reverse complement strand
GTTTGGCACCTCGATGTCGGCTCGTCGCATCCTGGGGCTGGAGTAGGTCCCAAGGGTTGGGCTGTTCGCCCATTAAAGCGGCACGCGAGCTGGGTTCAGAACGTCGTGAGACAGTTCGGTCCCTATCCGCTGCGTGCGTAGGAAACTTGAGAAGGGCTGTCTTTAGTACGAGAGGACCGAGACGGACGAACCTCTAGTGTGTCGGTTGTTCTGCCAAGAGCACTGCCGATTAGCTACGTTCGGAAGAGATAACCGCTGAAAGCATCTAAGCGGGAAGCTCGCTTCGAGATTAGGTTTCCCACTGGTTTACCAGGTAAGGCCCCCAGAAGACTACTGGGTTGATAGGCCGGAAGTGGAAGTGGAGCGATCCATGGAGCTGACCGGTACTAATAGGCCGAGGATTTAACTACAAAGTTGCTACGCGTCCACTGTGTGGTTCCCGAGATACGGTCGGGATCCAAAAAGATCCACCATAACTCCATAGAGTTTCGGCGGCTATAGCGAGAGGGAAACACCCGGTCCCATTCCGAACCCGGAAGTTAAGCCTCTCAGCGTCGATGGTACTGCACGGGGGACCGTGTGGGAGAGTAGAACGTCGCCGGACATTATTTCTAAGAAGGGGGTTGCATTATGCGGCCCCCTTCTTCAGTTTCTGGGTCAGGAAAATCTTCGCGTCCTCCGCGGCGAAGCGGAAGTTCAAGCGATTCGAGGTCCCATACATCAACGAAGCCCAACTCGGGAAGGTCTCATTCTAGAAAACCCAGAGAAGACAGAAGTTCAGGAAACCAGCGATCGCGTCCACCAGAGCGAAGCAGTGGCAGTAATCGACGTAGTGATTTGCGGAAAGTATCTCGAGAAGACTCGCGGCCGAGACGAATCTTTGACAATCCACCGTTGCCTGACGACTTGGATGTGAAAGCTCTTCCCAGCAAAGTGAAGACAGGGTTGCGTGCACTATCTCCAGAAAATTCAGAGATAGTTGGTAAAGAGATATTGATGGTTATTCGATTTCTTGATGAGGGTAGTACCGAGAGTCTCGTAAGCGCAGCGAGATACGCAAAGAGTGCAGTCGCGAGAGCAGGTCGGGTAGGAGTCGTTCGAGAATACGCTGGAAAAATTGCGCTCAAGCAAGGCAACTTCCAAGAAGCTAAAACGACGCTTCGGGCGGCACATCGAATTCTCGGTGAAGATTCTATTCTGGTGGATATCGCGGCCGCGGAGCTCGGTCTCGGCAGAGCCACCAAAGCCTTGGAGATTCTTGGCGAGATAGATTCAAGAAGAATTGAGCGCGAACGCCTTATTGAGGCGCGAATTCTTTCAGCGAGGGCTCGTCTGACCAACGGCCAGGAAGCGGCAGCGTTGGTCTCCTTGCTTGAGAAAGATCGCGACTTTCTCCTCGCGCGAATGCAAAATCCTCAACTCCGAAAGGAATCTGAGCGAATACTGGCGGCATGGAGCGAAGTGCGCAATCAAATAAGCGGCACTGTTTGATCATCGAGTTAGGCTAGGAGCATGCATAGCAACGAGGGAACGGATCTCAAGAGTATTCAGGAAGAGATCAAAGAGATCAGATCAGTTCCATTGACAGAACACAGTGTGAGATTCGCAGCCATCAATCAGGAGTTATCGCGGAAATTGCAGGAGATAGAGAGCAACTGAGATGCGAATCCGGCTCGACCAGGAGTTGGTTCGACGTCACCTAGTTCGCTCTAGAGAAGAAGCAAGTTCTCTCATCGAGTCGGGCCACGTACGAGTAAATGGAATAGTTGTCACAAAGCCCGCCAGACAGGTTCTTGAAAATGACTCGCTCATCATCGATGAAGAAGTCTCCCGTTTCGCATCCCGAGGTGGGTTGAAGTTGCGAGGCGCTCTCGATGATCTGCCTGAGATAGTTCCGAAAGGCAAAAGAGTCATCGATGCTGGTGCCTCTACTGGCGGCTTTACAGACGTTCTCCTAAGAAGTGGCGCCAAGTTCGTCTATGCCGTAGATGTTGGATACGGACAACTCGATTGGCGGCTTCAACAACATCCACAGGTCAAAATTCTCGACAGAAGAAATATCAAGGAACTGAAACTGGATGAGATCGACAGTAGAGTCGATTTGCTGGTCGCTGACCTCTCGTTCATCTCGCTCAGATCGGTGATTCCAATTTTCAACGAGTTGGTTGAGCCAAGTGGAGAGATGCTCCTCTTGGTTAAGCCGCAGTTCGAGATAGGAAAGGAACGCCTACCGAAAGGTGGGGTCTTGAGAGATTCGGCCCTACGGGCTGAGACTGTGCGCGATGTCGCTCAAGCAGCATGGAAAAATGGTTGGGGTGTTGCGGGAGTAGTGGCTAGCCGTCATCCTGGACCATCTGGCAATGTGGAGTTCTTTCTCTGGCTTCGCCGCGATGCCGAAGAACTGAGAGAATCCGACCTTGCGTTAGCTATTGAGAAAGGGCCTTCGTGAACAATCACCCGGCGATACTGCTCGTCGTTCATCCAGAACGAAGTGAAGCTCTTTCAACAGCGAGAGAGTTAATCGAATATGGAAAGAATCGCTTTGATTTTGTCACAAATTCGCAGGTTGCTCTGCCTGGCTCGGAGCACCTAACCGATCTCAAGAAGCAGAATATTGAGATATGTGTGGTTCTTGGCGGGGACGGGACGATGCTCCGTGCGGCAGAACTTGTCCGCGGAACATCAATACCCATTCTGGGTTTGAACCTTGGCCATGTTGGATTTCTAGCACAGCTCATCCGTCCTGCTGCCCGGGATTTAATCGAGCGTATAGCTACTAAGAGCTACTCGACGGAAGATCGCCTGACGCTTGGATATCAAGTAGTTGATGGCGAGAAGGTGGTAGCCCATGGTTTCGCTCTTAACGAAGTGGTCGTTGAGAGTGCCGAACCAGCGATGGTCGAACTCTTTGTGCAAGTAGATGACAGACCGCTATCGCGGTGGGGTTGTGACGGGGTGCTCATTGCCACTCCGACAGGCTCGACGGCTTACGCATTTTCAGCAGGTGGGCCCGTTGTCTGGCCCGACGTCAAGGCTTTAGTACTCCTTCCATTAGCGGCTCATGCCCTCTATTCAAGGCCGATGGTGATTTCTCCGAACTCGACTATCAAAATTGATGTTGAGAGTGACGCTGCGCTCTTGAGCGCCGATGGATTGAGGCGTGTTGCTTTACAAGAAGGTAACCGCGTTTCTTTAACCGCTTCGGGAGAATCAGTCCGACTAGCCCATCTTGATGACTCCCCATTCACGGATCGTCTTGTTGCCAAGTTCAGGCTTCCAGTTGAGGGATGGCGTGGCAAGTAACAAGCGTTCCATCAGGGAAATATCGATCGCCAACCTCGGGGTAATTGAGTCTGCAACGCTAGAGCTGGGCAATGGCTTCAATGTTCTAACCGGAGAAACTGGCGCCGGCAAAACAATGATCCTGACCGCCTTAGGACTTTTGGCCGGTGAAAAGGCTGACTCTGATTTCATCCGTGCTGGAGCTGAGAAACTATCAGTAGCCTGCATTGTTCATACGGATGAGATCGATGCGGAAACGATAGCTGAACTTGTCTCTGAGCACGAGCCTGCCGTTGATGATGGAGAGATTGTGCTGGCGAGATCAGTCTCACGGGATGGGAAGAATCGGGCACAGGTAGGTGGCTCGCTATCAACTGCCGGAACAGTCTCCAAATTTGCGAATGAGTTCTATTCCATCCACGGCCAAGGTAGTAATCAGAAGCTCCTGTCGCCCACATACCAACGAAGAGTGGTCGATTTATCAGACGATCAGTTGGCTTTAAGAACTGCCGAATTCAGAGTGAAGGTTTCGGAACTGAGAGAACGCCTGAAACAGATTGCTGAGTTGAGAAAGTCTTCGGGTGATCGCGAGGCAAACAAAGCCAAACTGCTTGCCTTTCAAAAAGAATGGCAGAGGATTTCACTCAAGACTGGTGAGTTGGAAAGCATCAATGAGCGAATCGAGCAACTTGATTCCGTGCAAGAGTGGCAGTCTGCTCTAGCGGGGGCTTTAGCGGCGCTTGATGATGAAGAGAGGGGTGGACTTTCATCTATTTCGAATGCGATCCGATCTCTCAATCCCATCAGCGGCTCAAGCGAAGTCCTGAGATTAATCTCAGAGAGACTTTCTGTTTCTAAGAATGAATTGAGCGATCTTCGGAATGAAATGAGCAAGTTGCTCGGAAACTTGGAAAGTGAACCTGGCGAGCTAGACAAACTCAGAGAACGCAAGGCCGCACTGCTTGGTTTTTTGAAAAAGAATTCGCATCTTGCTGATGCAGGGCTTGATGAAGAAGAGACGATTCAGAGACTTATCGAGTATGGATTGTCGATTGAAGGGCTACTTGCAGACCTAGAAGGAGGAGACGAACGCCTAGCAGAGATTGAGGCGGAGATCGCAACGTCTTTCCAGCTTTCAATGGAATCGGCTGACGAGATTTCCAAGCTCCGCAAAATAGTTTCCCAGCAAATAGAGAACGCGGTCACTAAGGAACTTGAGGGGCTCGGACTAGGCGGAGCGGCCTTCTCGATAGATCTCTCTCTCATTCAAGTAAATAGTCCTGACGATTTGCCGCTGGATGGATTGGATGAGATTGTCTTCAAGTTCGCTTCACATCAGAGTGTCTCGCCGCTTCCATTGAACAAGGGAATCAGCGGAGGTGAGTTGTCGCGCCTCATGTTAGCGATCGAACTTGCACTCGTTTCGGATCGAAATCCTTCAGCAATCATCTTTGATGAAGTGGACGCTGGTATCGGAGGAGAAACAGCTAATGTCGTAGGCGCGCGAATAGCGAAGCTAGCGAAAAGCCGCCAGATCATAGTTGTGACACATCTGCCACAGGTTGCGGTTTGGGCAGATAATCATTTCGTCATCACGAAGAGTGCAAACCAAGAATTCGTTCACTCATCGGTTGGCAAGGTTTCCGGGGATGAACGCGAAAAAGAGGTGGCAAGAATGCTGTCGGGCGAGGTGGAAAACGCCGCAGCGCTATTACACGCGCGCTCCCTCCTTGAACACGCCCGATCCGAATGAATTAAGTGTTTTCTCTGGCTAGATGATAAGTTTCTCTCCCGTGAGTGTTCACGTGACGAAACATATCTTTGTTACCGGTGGAGTCGCCTCAAGTCTGGGCAAGGGATTGACCGCTTCCTCGCTTGGTCGGTTATTGCGCGCGCGTGGCTTGAAAGTCACGATGCAAAAACTTGACCCGTATATCAACGTTGATCCAGGAACAATGAATCCCTTTCAACATGGCGAAGTTTTTGTCACGGAAGACGGCGCAGAGACTGATTTGGATATCGGTCATTATGAGAGATTCCTTGATAACAACCTTCAGGGGTCGGCGAATGTTACGACCGGACAGATTTATTCACGAGTTATAGCGAAAGAGCGTCGCGGTGAGTATCTTGGCGATACCGTTCAAGTGATTCCTCACATCACCAATGAAATTAAGTCCAGAATGCTTGCCCTGGACGGCCATGACGTTGACGTTGTTATTACTGAGATCGGCGGAACCGTTGGCGATATTGAGTCACTTCCTTTCCTTGAGGCCGCCAGACAGATTCGACAAGAAGTTGGTCGAGAGAATGTCTTCTATCTTCACGTTTCGTTAGTTCCGTATATCGGGCCGTCGGGTGAGTTAAAAACCAAGCCAACGCAACATTCAGTTGCTGCCTTGCGAAGTATCGGAATAACCCCGGATGCAATCGTGATCCGTTCAGACCGAGAAATTCCAGAGGGTGTCAAACGAAAAATTTCTTCAATGTGCGATGTTGATCAAGAGGCAGTCGTAGCTGCTGTTGATGCTCCTTCAATCTACGACATACCAAAAGTCCTTCATAGAGAGGGCTTGGATGCCTATGTAGTAAGAAGGCTGGGTATGCCGTTTCGGGATGTGGCTTGGGGGGAGTGGGATGAACTCTTGGATCAAGTGCACAACCCCAAACGGAGAGTTCGCGTGGCTTTAGTTGGGAAGTATGTAGATTTACCAGACGCCTACCTTTCGGTTACGGAGGCGCTAAGGGCAGGTGGTTTTGCTCACCGCGCAAAAGTTGAGATCAAGTGGGTGGTGAGCGATGACTGCGCATCTGAAACGGGTGCCAAAGCGGCGCTCGGGAATGTCGACGCGATCTGCGTTCCCGGTGGATTCGGTGTACGAGGAATTGAAGGGAAGCTAGGTGCCTTGAAGTTCGCTCGTGAAGGTGGCATACCAACTTTGGGATTGTGTCTTGGCCTGCAGTGCATGGTTATCGAAGCGGCCCGAAATCTCGCCGGATTCAAGGATGCCAATTCATCCGAGTTTGATCCAAGCACATCGCATCCAGTGATAAGCACTATGGTGGATCAGAGGGCGATAGTTGCGGGGGATGGCGACATGGGAGCAACTATGCGTTTGGGCGCTTACGATGCTGTTTTGGCTGAAGGTTCAGTGGTTGCCAACTGCTATGGGTCGCTTCGGGTGAGCGAAAGGCATCGTCACCGCTACGAAGTCAATAACCAGTATCGAGAGCCAATCCAGGAGACCGGAATGGTTTTCTCCGGCCTGTCTCCAGATGGCGAACTTGTCGAGTTTGTGGAGATGGATCAAGCAAAACACCCGTTCTACGTCGGAACCCAGGCACACCCTGAATTCAAATCGCGACCGACGCGTCCTCACCCTCTCTTCGCTGGACTTATCGATGCTGCTTTGAGGCGAAATGGAGAGCAGTAATCTTCCAGCAACCGCAGAAAGATTCCTCAATCATCTTCAAGTGGAGCGCGGACTAAGCAAAAATTCATTGCTGGCCTATAGATCAGATCTCAGGAAGTTCTTCGAACTCGAACCTTCTTTCACGGAAGAAGGCTATGACCGTTTCCTCATTCATCTTCACAAACTGGGACTGTCTCCGCTATCTATCGCGCGCGCCATCAGCGCCCTCCGCGGCTACTCGAAGTTTCTTCGCCGAACCGATAGTGAGATTTTCCTGGTCCCGCATCAGCGAAAGCTGCCGGCCAAGCGCCTTCCTAAGGCGCTGACTCTCGCGAGGGTCACTTCACTGATTGAGGGTTGCAGGGAGGACGTAAATGGCCTCCGTGACCGAGCGATTATTGAGCTTTTCTATTCTGCGGGACTTCGTGTCAGCGAATTGGTGGGTTTGAAAGTCGCGGATTTTCGAACGAGAGAACGAGAGTCTTCCGCGCGCTTCATCAGGGTTCTTGGGAAAGGGTCAAAGGAGAGACTCGTTCCTGTAGGAGGCTACGCCGTAGTGGCGATCGAGAAGTATTTGGTTAGATCTCGACCTGTTTTGAGAGGCTCAAAGACGACTTCCGCTCTTTTTCTTAACCATCATGGTGAAAGGCTTACTCGACAGGGTATTTGGCATATGCTGCAAGAAGCATCAAAGCGCGCTGGGTTAGAGGAAGCAGTATCACCGCACCAGTTAAGACATTCCTTCGCGACTCACCTACTCGAGAATGGAGCCGACGTTCGATCTGTGCAGGAACTTCTTGGTCATGCAAATGTAACAACGACGCAGATTTACACGATGGTGACGCGTGACGCGCTAAGAGAAGCTTTCAGCGAGAGCCATCCAAGAGCCCGGTAGGGCAATGGTTGCGACTCTAGCGACCGCGCAAACGCCGAGCGATGATGCTTTGATCACCCTTACTCTCGAGGTCAGCAATGATGATTGCGAGCGACTCTCTGACAATTCTTCCGCGGTCAACTGCGAGACCGAGATCTCCTCGAAGTAAGAGTCGCGCTTGTTCCAAATCGAATAGCTCGTCAGGGGAGAGATAGACCGTGATCTTCTCATCGTGTCGCTCGCGACCCGAAGGAACTCGATCGAGATTATTCGGCTTTCGCCTCGCAGTGGTCCGAACACCTTTCGCCTTAGGCGCCTTAACTGGATTTGGTGCTGGAGTTTCTGCTACAACGTCGCTTTCGACCGAAGGAACCGCAGCAAGCGTAGTTTTGCGAAAAAGTTCATCCGCTCCGGGAAGTGTCACTCGGCGACTCATCAGATGCCTCCTGCGCTAGCTATTGGTCGGTTGGATACCGGAGAATCTTTTGCAACTCCCATAGAAACTATCTCGCGGGCAAGACGGCGATATGCCGCGGCCCCGGCGGAACTGCTTGCAAATGTGGTGATTGGCTCTCCTGCGACTGTGGTTTCTGGGAATCGAACAGTTCTAGAAATAATGGTGTCAAATACCTTTTCGGGAAATGCCTCCAAGATTCGTTCTAGCACCTCACGGCTATGTACAGTCTTTCGGTCGTAAAGAGTTGGAAGGATGCCAAGCATCTCCAGATCGGGATTGGTGTTCTTCTGCACCTTGCCAATGATGTCGACAAGAAGGGCAACACCGCGAAGCGCAAAATATTCACATTCGAGCGGGACAATCACGTATTTAGAAGCAGTGAGGGCGTTGATTGTCAGAAGTCCCAAAGACGGCTGGCAGTCGATCAAAATAACATCGTAATAATCTGATACCGAATCGAGTACTCGTTTGAGCACTTTCTCACGAGCGATGACTGACACTAGAGCACCTTCAGCAGCGGCTAGATCTTCGTGGCTTGGAATCATGTCCATGCCAGGAACATTTGTCTTTAAAAGGAAGTCTTCGATTTTTGTCGATTCGTCCAGCATCAAGTTGTAAATGGATCCTTCAAGATTTCTTGTCGATACGCCGAGGCCGACTGATAGCGAATGCTGTGGATCGAAATCTACGAGAAGAACTCGTCGGCCAAGTTCCGCTAGTGCCGCACCGAGATTGATAGTGGTAGTGGTCTTTCCAACGCCACCCTTTTGATTCACCACTGAGATGATTGCAGCGTTGCCATGAACTGCAAGAGGAGCAGGTTCCTTGAAGATGCGGGTTTTCTTGCCGAGCACAGAAGATGTGGTGGTTACATCATCTTCTTGGAAAGTCGATTTAGCACTCAATCGAGATACCTCTCTAACAACTTTCTCGAAGCCTATTGGTGTCGCCCTTTCCACGCAAGACGCCACGACTCAAGTAAGTTAACACCATGGATGTGGCAACAGCTCCCGACTCCCTGATT
This sequence comes from Actinomycetota bacterium, assembly GCA_016870815.1. Classification (GTDB taxonomy): domain Bacteria; phylum Actinomycetota; class Actinomycetes; order Nanopelagicales; family Nanopelagicaceae; genus SYAN01. Next base: position 891 of record VGAI01000037.1, on the reverse strand, counting down.
CCGGGCTTTCACGTCCGCCTCGAGAATTTCGACGGCCCATTCGATCTTCTGTTGCAACTCATTGCGAAACATAAGATGGATGTCACCGAGGTGGCGCTTGCAACTGTCACCGATGAGTTCATCGGATACATCCGTAAACTTGAACTAGAGGGTGAAGGTTGGGATCTCGAGAAAGCAACAGAATTTCTCGTTGTCGCTGCCACTCTCCTTGACTTGAAGGCTGCGAGGTTACTTCCCAGCGGCGAAGTTGATGATGAATCAGATCTGGCTCTACTTGAGGCGCGTGATTTGTTGTTCGCACGCTTGCTTCAGTACAGAGCCTTTAAGCAGATAGCGAGTCTTCTCGAGGAGAAGATTGTTGAGGCCGAAAGGTCCTACCCGAGGGCAGTCTCTTTGGAACCACACCTAGCTGACCTTCTCCCTGAGGTCATCCTTGGGGTATCGCCGGATCGGTTTGCGGCACTGGCCGAGCGTGCTCTCTCCCCACGAGACGAACTCACTTTCTCGACGGCTCACCTACATCTGCCTTTGGTCTCGGTCGCGGAGGAAGGGCAGAGGTTGATTGCGAAGATGAAGAGAATGAAAATCATGACATTTCGGGCGATTGCCGCGGACGCACCCTCGCAGCTAGTCGTGATTGCCAGGTTCTTGGCTCTATTAGAGCTCTTCCGTGAAGGAGTGATCCGCTTCCAACAGTTAATCGCGCTTGGTGACCTAACTGTCGAATGGCTCGGGGACGAGAGCTCAATGGTCACCATCTCGGACGAGTTTGATCGACCGATTGAGTCGAGTGACGAGGTATCCGCTGATGAATGAAGAGGTTAGAAGCGCCTTTGAAGCCATATTGATGGTCTCGGAAGAACCCGTTTCTGTGAGCGTGATGGCGCAAAT
>VGAI01000036.1 GCA_016870815.1 Actinomycetota bacterium | reverse complement strand
GTCGATATCAAGCAGTAGCGTCTTATCGCTCTGAACTATGAGCGGGCCGTTGGACATTCTCGCGAGTCTACTTGGAAAGTCGCCTTAACATCTCGGCGACCAAAGCTGAGCGCTCGATGAGTCCGGTAGCGCTGATGTACTCATGGGCAGCATGCGCGCCATCACCAACTGCGCCTAGTCCATCCAAAGTTTGAACCCCAAGCGCCGCTGTGAAGTTGCCATCGCTCGCACCACCCACCGCTGCATCCTCAAGTTTCTCCATCCCGATTGATTTCGCAGCTTCGCGTGCAACTTCAAACAACTCTTTGCTCATCTTCGGGTCGAGTGCGGGGCGATTAATCTCACCTTTAACCGTCACGATTGCTCCAGAGGGATGTGTTCCGGCCAATGACTTTATGGCGGTATCTACCCGCTCTTGTTCCGCGCGAGAGAAAGCACGGACATCAATCGCCAACTCTGCCTCTGCGGGAACGGTATTGAGCGTTGTTCCAGCATGGAATTTAGTTGGTATCACCGAAGTGCCAACTTCACTACGAGCAATGGAGGGAATCTTTTCGACGAGTGATGCCAATGCCACCATCGCGTTGATTCCTTTCTCAGGTTCAAGTCCTGCATGGGCGGCACGTCCCGTCACGTGGAGGAGATACATCGACGTTCCTTTTCTAGCGGTCTTCACCTTTCCATTAATCGCTGATTCGAAGACCAATACATAGTCGCATTCTTTGGCGCACGCCTCGATCAACTCTCGTGAAGCGGCGCTCCCACTCTCTTCATCAGTAGTGGCGAGAATATGAATTCCATCGCGATTCTCGAGAGCGGCAGTTGCCATTACAGCTTGAATGAATCCCGCTTTCATGTCGTAGATACCTGGAGCCCGAATCACATCACCTTCGACTGACCAGAGTGGTTGGAAGGATCCCTTTGGCCAAACCGTATCGAGATGGCAGAGAAGAAGAATTCTTGGTTTACCGCTCTTCCACGAGAGAGTCGGGTGACCTTTAACAACCTTGATCTCGCCAGGATTTCCGAGAAGTTCCGCAACTATTTTGTTTGCCTCAGCGATGACAGCGGTGCAGCCGTCGATATCCTCTGTTGGCGATTCGATTCCGGTGATTCGCTCTACAAGTGCAATTGCCTCGCTCCGCGAAATCCCGGCTACTTTCTCGTTCGCCCAATTCTTCATGCGCGCATTATCCCATAGCAAGCGTTTATTGGAAGTGCCTCATTCGGCAATGAAGGCGACTCCAGTAATTCTGGCAATCTTGAACGAGATCACTTCATCACTTCCATGATCGCGTGCAATGAGGTTGCCCATTGCAATGGAGACCGGGTCAACGATTCTCTGAGTCACACCGCCATTGGTATCGGCATAACCGATGGTGATGGTCGATTCACTCTCAATTGATCTCCTTAAGATTGCAAGAGTTTCGTTAGCAGAAGTTCGTGGGATCTCAGCTCGAGAAGCTGTCAATGAGTGAGCGCGATCTCCAGTGCGAAGTACTTTCACTGCTGCAGCGATCACAGTCGCCGAAGGCTCGCTCGTCTCAGATATGGCACGCGGCAGCCTTGCCTTACTCTGAGCGCGCAATTGTTTTGGAAGTGAGATGACATCCCCAGATTGGCTCTCCATTGATGGGAGATAGCCAACGTTTCGCAAAACTTCGAGCGAATCGCCACTCTCTGATTCACTGACGAGCACAGTTGGGGCAATCTGCCGCAACCGTAAATTCTCTAGACGTTTATCTTTTAGGATCGCGGTGATTGAACCTTCATCTTCACAACTGATGTAGGTATTGGCATATCCAACTCTCAGTTGTCCATGGCGACGAGCTACATCAGTGATGAGATATTCAAGTGGTTGCGGAACTGGTGTCTTTGAAGTGCTACGTAAGAATGCCTTGATCTCATCGCCAGTATGACCATGGTCTAAACCTCTGCGAATCGATCCTTCGGTGAATCGATAGACCGTTGCATTCCCTCGACTCTCGATATCGGCAAAAGTCGAAAGTCTTCGCGCGATCTCAATGAGCAAAGGCCCTGGCGCGATTGCGGTGTTATCTCCCTGAATCAAGATGTGATCGATCGCAGCTGGAAGTGCAGCAGTTATACCAAGTTTGCTATCGCCGTTGAGGAGCGCACGACCGAAAGATGAGATCGCGCCTCGCCCGGTGATGCCGAGCCACTCTGCTTCGGCCATCACCCACTTCGGGAATTCTTTCGCTAAAGGCGCATCTTTTCTCGCGGGAAGCGTCCAATCGAGTCTTTGTTGAAGTGTTGCAAGTGAGATCGCGATACCTGATTCGCCACTGATTAGTTCAAGTATTGTCTTCCTAACTCGTGGCGCCCACACCCGATCCAATTCGTTACCAAGTGGCGCAATCCCCTTGGACTCTTCAATCCGAATCAATCCGATGACGCGAGATGATTGAAGCCAGATAGAGACCAAGTCATGCCACTGGTCCTCACCAGTTGCACTTTGGAAGAGATCAAAACCAGTTGTTGGTAGCACTCGTCCATCTCCTTCAACGGCAAGAAGGCCCTGGAGATAGCAGAGTTCAGCGACGAACGCTGCGCAATACTCATCGACACCGAGGTGCTCTGCTGCCTTGCGAAGGTCTCGAAGACCGAGCCCGCCCGTGCGAAGCAGGGTAGGTGTCTCCTCTGACCAAAAGTCCATTAACTCCGATACCCAGCGAAGCAGATTGCTCACTGATGCGATCGCTGCTTGGTCGCCTTCTTCCTTACTTACTAACTCACCAGCTAATTGAGGTGGAGTTACCACAAGTTCCTTATGAATCTTCCCGCCACGAAGGTGTATCCCTATCTCACGTGGTATCGCAACATGTTCATTGTCGATCTTGACCATCAATTCATTCTCAAGGAGCCAATCGATGGCTGCTCCAGTCTTTCGGCGATCGCCAATCGCTCCTTTTGCTGGCCCCCACGTCATTCTGGTCATGAACTCCGCTGACATCTTCGGCGCGCTGTTGAGCAATGAGTCGATTCGCTTTCCGTCGATAGGTAAGAGTGAGACAGGACCAAGGCCCGCTGGCTTTGCCCCAATCAATTCCCTGAGTGCTCGCGGCATTCGAATTACTTCTCGATCGAAGTAAACAAGTGCTCTATCCCAGAGATGTTTGAGTTCTTCAAGTGCAAGCGAATCTGTCGCAGCAACCAGCTTCTCGCGCGTGAGGGATTCATCGAGAGCCGAGATAGCTTCTGCAATCTGAAGTTGGAAGAGATTGAGTGAGTCGAGAGCGCGGATGAGACTCGGGGTTGAACTGGCACGCGCTGAGAGACTTGAGAAGTCGTTTGGTACTGGTGATGTGAGATCAGATCGAAGCGCGAAGAGCCGCGCGATCTCTTGATCACTTCGCGAACGGAGTTCATCGGCAAGTGATGCAGCACTCGCTGGGATTCTCGGCGTTCCCTCAGTCTCTTTCTTTGTTGCACGCTTCGTTGGCATAACTGGCCTACATTACCCGCGAATTTCCAATGGCGTCTCGCTCAACTGACTCGCTTATGCTTTGCCATATGCGCGTGCATCTCCTACGACATGGACAAGTGGAGAATCCCAACAACATTCTCTATGGCAGACAACCTGGGTGGTCACTCTCGCATCTAGGCAAGGAGATGGCCGAAGGGGCCGCTAAGTGGAGTGAATCCCTTGATCTTGGCGCTCTGCATGTTTCTCCACTGCAACGGGCACAAGAGACTGCCGGACCAATTGCAAGAGCGCATGGCATCGAAATCACCACTGATCCTCGATTGATAGAGGCCGCAAATATCTTTGAAGGCAAACCATTCGGCGTTGGTGACGGCGTCTTACGTCACCCGAAGGCATGGCGACATCTCTATAACCCATGGAAACCTTCCTGGGGTGAGCCATATGTAGATCAAGTCAATCGAATGTTCGAAGCGATATTCGCAGCCCGTGATGCAGCCGAGCTCAAAGGAAAGGCAGAAGCGCTATGTGTATCACACCAGCTTCCGATTTGGATAGTTCGAAGCGCCATTGAAGGCAGGGCGATGCTTCATGATCCAAGAAAGCGGGAGTGTTCGCTCTGTTCAATCACGACGATTCATTTCGATGATGCTGGAATGATCTCTGGAACTTCATATCAAGAGCCGGTCAGAGATCTACTTCCAGTCAAGAAGAAGAAGTAGTAGATGTTTGGTACTAAACGATTACTCTGGATTTCAAGCGTTGTGATCGTAGCTTCACTCTTGCTCTTCTCCGCTACCGATGACGACGCTGCTGTAGAGCCTTCGGGACAACTCTCTTATATAGAAGGAAATGGAGCAGTAACCAAAGTAAGTCCAGGATCTCGAGTGAAGGCTCCTGCAATATCAGGAGAATTGATTGATGGAAATTTCTTCGCAGCTAAACCAGGCGAGGTCCTTGTGCTCAATGTTTGGGCATCGTGGTGTTCGCCTTGTCGCGCTGAAGCGCCAACACTGCAGGCGCTCAGTGAGAAGTTCGCAGATGTTCAATTCTTAGGCGTCTTGACCCGAGACAATCTCACAGCGGCGCGAAGTTTCGTCAATCGTTTCAAAATCACCTTTCCTAGCCTTCGAGATGACGCAATTCTCCTTGAATTCAATGATTCATTGATTGCTAGCGCAATCCCAACGACCTTGGTGATCGATAGTAAGGGCAGGATCGCAGCGCGTATTGGCGGTGAAGTTACCTTCACTGGTCTCTCCGCCCTCATTGCAGAGGTACGTAGCGAGAAGGACGCCTAATGCGCGAATTTTTTCTAGATCAAGTCTTCGAGGGCTCGCTTCTCCTTGCGGCACCGATAGCGCTCCTAGCTGGGCTTATTTCTTTTCTTTCACCCTGTGTTCTACCTATCTTGCCCGGATACCTCTCTTATATAGCGGGAGCAAGTGCCAGTAAGGTGCGAATCTTTGCTGGCTCGATTCTCTTTGTATTTGGTTTCACCGCTCTTTTTATCTCTTACGGAGTTTTCTTTGGCGGCCTCGGCACGACTTTGATGCAAGAAGAAGAACTCTTCTCGAGAATTCTCGGTGCCGTGACGATTGCGCTCGGACTACTTTTCATCTTTAGCGAGAGGTTTCCCAGATCAATGAAGGTGGCATCTCCTCGGGTCCAAGGAATCATCGCTGCCCCGCTTCTTGGCTTTCTCTTTGGATTTGGCTGGACACCGTGCATTGGCCCAACTCTTGCTGCGGTGCAAGCCCTTTCCTTCCAAGAAGCGAGTGCGATGCGCGGAGCAATACTTTCAGCCTTCTATTCATTAGGCCTTGGTATCCCACTGATTCTCTTTGCCCTCTTCTTCACAAGACTCACATCACTTCGAAGTTTCTTACTGAAACACAATCGACTGATTGCAGGTCTAGGTGGTGTTGGCTTGATTGCGATTGGTCTTGCCCAGTTCACTGGACTTTGGGAAAATTTCATTGCGGCGATTCAGGGTTCAATTACTAATTTCATTCCGGTGATCTGATGGCAAAGATTGAAAAGGATAGGACTCGTGAGCTCCGTGAGATAGGTGGCTATTCGTTACTGCGTTATCTCTGGCGCCTTTTAACCAGTATGCGCACCGCTCTGATCCTCCTTCTCTTGCTGGGCCTTGCCTCGATTCCTGGTTCGATAATTCCGCAACGCACACAGAACCCATTTCAAGTTCAAGATTTCTTTGCTGCTAATCCAACTATCTCTCCTTGGCTCGATCGCCTCTACCTCTTTGATGTCTTTGGCGCGCCATGGTTCTCTGCGATCTACATCCTCCTCTTTATCTCACTCATTGGTTGCCTTCTACCTCGCCTCAATCACTATCGAGTGGCGATCTTCGAAAGACCTACACGGCCACCTCAAACATTTGAGAGTTCTGAAGGTTTCTTCGAGGTAGATGGCGATATGGATCGGGCCATCAGGTGGCTTGAGAAGAATAGATATCGCATCGAAAGATTTGATGGATCAATTTCTGCTGAGAAGGGTTATCTCAAAGAGTTCGGCAATCTTCTATTTCACCTTTCGCTTCTACTGATTCTTATAGGGATTGCCATGAGTTCGCTCTTTGGTATGCGAGGAGAGGCAATCGTGAATGAGGGCGAGAGATTCATAAACACCCCAGTTGCCTACGACAACATTTCTCCTGGTCGGCTCTATTCACTCGATTCGATGCAACCATATCGAATCGATCTCGATGACTTCACTGCAAAGTACAACCCAATAACTAATCAAGCACTCGATTATGAGTTGAAGGTAAAGATTCGAGAATCGACTGACGCCAAGCCTCGTGAGGGTGTGATTCGAGTCAACAAGCCGTTGACCTTCGGCGCTTCGCGGGTCTTTCTTCAAGCAACGGGTTACTCAGTGCTGGTCACGGTACGCGATAGCAGTGGAGTCGTGACCTTCCAAGGTCCGGTCCCGCTTTTGCCGCAGGATCCAAATCTCACCTCTGCTGGCGCAATCAAGGTGCCAGATATGGATCCAGGAATCGGATTTGTCGCGTCATTTATTCCGACTATCGAACGCGACCCGGTCAGAGGCGCATTCTCATCCTTCCCAGAACCACTTGATCCTCAACTTCTCTTGGCTGCATGGCAGGGCGATCTCGGAATGGATGAGGGCAAACCGCAATCCATCTATCGCCTCGATACATCGAAGATGGAGCGAATCGCACTTATCTCAATGAAGCCTGGGGAGAGTTTTGATTTCAAGGTGGGCTCAATCACTTTTGATGGTTATCTACCGTGGGTGAACATCCAAGTGATTCACGATCCAGGTAAGCGCACCGCACTCTTTGGTGGATTTCTTGCTCTATTTGGCGCGCTGGGAATGCTCTTTATACATCGGCGAAAGATTTGGATTAGATTAAGGGGCGACAGTCAAGGAAAATCTCTCGAAGTTGCAGGATTAGCGACGAGTGGTGAAGAGAAATTGCGCGAGGATCTTGTATCACTTAAGGAATTCCTCAGTGCCAGAGCAGGAGAAGGGAAGGGCGAGTAATGGGAAATAGAAGTATGGGCTTTCTCTCAAATGACCTCATTTACTCAGCGATAGTCGTTTTTGCGCTCGCCTTCATCTTGCATGCTATTGAGACGGCGTGGTCTGTTCGAAGTGGTGAAGGAAGAAACCTTGATAGAAGTAGAACCGAAAGAGTTGCAAGGAATGCCACCGGTCTCATAGTCCTTGCCGATTTGATTCTTCTTGCTGGTCTCATCACTCGAGGTTTATCGGCTGAACGTCTGCCACTTGGCAATATGTATGAATTCTCGATAACTGGAGCATTCGCCTTTACAACTGCCTATCTAGTGGCGCTGAAGAAGTTTCAGATTAGATGGCTTGGTCTCTTTGTAGCAGGCGGAGCACTCCTCACTTTAGGGACAGCAATCACTTTGCTCTATGTCGAGAGTGCACCTCTAGTCCCTGCACTCAAATCGCCATGGCTAGTGATCCATGTAGCGGCCGCAATAATCTCGGGCGGGATCTTCCTCTTAGCGAACTCGATTGCAGCGGTCTATCTGATCCTTGAGAAGATAGAACGAAATGGGACGCGAGGAAGTTGGGCTGCTCGCCTGCCATCGCTCGATTCTTTAGATCAACTTACATATCGCTTGATTGCTCTGGTATTTCCACTCTGGACTTTTTCGATCATTGCTGGAGCCATCTGGGCAGAAGCGGCCTGGGGTCGATATTGGGGATGGGATCCAAAAGAGACGTGGGCATTCATCACCTGGGTTGCTTATGCCGCTTATCTCCACGCTCGCGTAACCGCAGGATGGAAAGGAAAGAAAGCAGCTTGGTTATGTCTGATTGCAGGTTCAACTTTCCTTTTCAATTACATTTACGTCAATATCTGGGGAACCGGGAAGCACACTTATAGCGGCTTGTGAAAAGCGGCTTGTAGACAGCGGTTTATAAACCTTTTAAGAAATCTGGATTGTCGTCGGGCGGAAGAACTTTTCGCTTCGCTTTGAAACCGCCGAAACCCTTTCCTTTTGGCCTTCCCGCAATAAACCATGCGATTGGACCTAGCCCAAGAGTTTGTGGTCCGAAGACAATGATGATCAAGAGCCAACCCCATTTGGGGAGATTTCGAACGTTGTCGGGTTCCGTCTGAGCGCACTCGACCAATGCGTAGATAGTGATAGCTACAAGAGCAATCACAGGTAGATAACGCAACATAAGGCGAGGTTACCCTCTACTAACAATGAGCGCCAAAGAGAGCGCAAGCGCGTAAGCCATCTGGAATTTTCCAGTGAGTTCGAGCGCTCGGATTAAGCGTCCACCGGCTATCTCTTTTCGAATCAAAAAGAGAATCGGAAAGAGTAGAAGGGCAAGGAAGTTCCATGGGATCTCAATGGTCAATAAGAAAATCATTAAAGCAATAATCATCAGGAGTGAGTAGAGGAGCGTGCTGACTCGTATGCCAATACGCACCGAGAGAGTCCGCTTTCCAGATACCTCATCACCGGAGTAATCACGGATGTTGTTCAGCAAGAGGATGCAGCAGGCGATCGAGCCCATTGCGATAGCGAAGAGAGTTATCGTCAGATCTACGCTCTCGGTCTGTACGAAGTATGTGCCGATCGTTGCTACCAGTCCGAAGAAGATGAAAACGGAGAGCTCACCTAATCCTCGGTACCCATAAGGTCTCTCACCACCTGTGTATCCCCAGGCAGCAATGATCGCAAAGGCTCCGATAAGAAAGAGCCAGAGTGATGTGAAGAGTGCAAGGAATGATCCAGCAATAATGGCGATTGCGAATGCAATGTAGGCGGCGGTCTTTACTGACTTTGCAGTTGCAAGGCCACTAGCGACTAAGCGAGTGGGTCCAACGCGGTCACGATCGGTACCCCGAATCCCATCGGAGTAATCGTTGGAGTAATTGACTGCAATTTGAAGTGAGACTGCGACGATCAGAGCGGCAAGAGCATGTGCCGGGTTCCAATCTCGTCCCGCATAAGCAGTTGCAACGAGAACAGGGGCGATAGCCGCCGGAAGCGTTTTGGGCCGCGCTCCCAGCCAAAATACCGAAGGTGAACTCATGAAAGCAATCGTCTCACTCAGATGCCATCGCGAGTGAGGCGTCGAAGGCGATCACGATCGACTTTTCCAAGTGTGGTGCGAGGAATCTCATCCAAGAAGTAGAAGCGTTTAGGTATCGCGTGCCGTCCTAGGGTCGCCCCCATCTTGCTTTCGATCTGAGAGCGTCGTTCGCCATCGACCAAAACTGTTGTTGCAACGGCAAGAAGTTCGCCCCACTCTGGATCCGGGGTGGAGAATGCGACAAGATCTCCATCAGTTATATGTTCTCGTAAGAACTCTTCAACTTTGTCGAGTGAGATTTTCTCACCGCCAGATATGACCACATCATCATTTCTACCGAGGACAATCAATTTCGATCCATCGAAAGCCCCACGATCTGAGGTGATGAACCAACCTTCATGATCCCTGATGGATCGAATCGACGGCTCACTTTCAGTAGGAAGGTAATAAGAAGCGAGTACATCGCCTTTAAGAGCGATGAGTCCACGACGAATCTCCACTTCAAGTCCGGGAAAGGCAATGCCGTCATAGACGCAACCACCCGAGCTCTCACTCATTCCGTATGTGGTGGTGACTTGTACCTGAACTGCATCAGCATCCTTTCGAAGCGCCTCATTCAATGGCCCTCCGCCTACTAAGACCCGATGTGCGGATTGAAGGTGGCGAAGTAGGTAACCCGTTTCGCTCACTGCACGATGAAGTTGGGTGGGAACTATCGAAGTAAAATCAACGTTCGGTAGGTTCTCATCTCGAATCTTCCTTAGATCAACGGGCTCTCTTCCAAGTTCAAGTGAACGAACCAAGACATTGACACCAGCGATATGAGTTAATGGAAGAAGTAACGACCAGGTATCGCCAGCTTTAGCACCGAGATAATCATTCGCTGCTTTGGCAGATGCCAGTAGCGCCTGAGCGCTGAGACCTACTTCTTTAACCGCACCTGTACTGCCACTTGTCGCGATGATTACTGCGACATCTTCTGGGACAGAGGTGAGCGAAGAATTCTTTCGTTCAGCAAAACGCAGCGCAGGTCCTTGACCCGCTAGAGCTTTGGCGAGAGCGTCAATAATCTGTGGCATCTGCCACTCGGCGGTTACATGTTGGACGCCCCGCTTGGCGCTTGTATCCATAACAGCCGTAGGCTATCGGCTTGCTATGAGTAAGCCAATAAAGCGAGAGCCGGGATCAC
>VGAI01000035.1 GCA_016870815.1 Actinomycetota bacterium | reverse complement strand
GTCGATACTGCGCTATGCCGAAAACCAGAGATTCTTGCAGATTCGGCTCATTACATCCTTAATCGTCCGAGCGGGGAGTGCACAGGAAACTTCTTCGTTGATGATGAAGTTCTTGCATCCGAGGGGATAACTGATCTCGACAAATATGCAGTTGTTCCTGGTACCAAGGATTTCTTGCTCGACTTCTTCCTCGACTAATGCTCGACTTCTTCGAGTTAAAGGGCGAAGCCTTTAGGTAGTTCCAGGCGATAACGTGAAAGTAATTCACGATCGGCCAAGATCTCTCCTGTCTTGCCATCTTCGACGATCCGACCATCGGCCAAGATCAAGGATCTTTGGCAGAGCTCGTAGGCATAGGGCAGGTCATGAGTCACCATGATTAAGGTGATATCTAGAGATGTGAGAATCTCGGCAAGTTCGCGCCTGCTCGCTGGATCCAGATTTGATGAAGGTTCATCGAGGACCAAGATCGAGGGATTCATCGCGAGAACTGTCGCAACAGCAACCCGTCGCCTTTGACCGAAAGAGAGGTGATGTGGCGGACGATCCTTGTACTCGAGCATTCCAACTTTTGCGAGCGATTGATTGACTCGATTGCGAACTTCATCGTCGCCGAGCCCGAGATTCTTCGGACCGAAGGCTACATCTTCGCCTACCGTTGGCATGAAGAGTTGATCATCAGGATCTTGAAAGACAACGCCCACTTTGCCACGAACCTGACGAAGAAGGTCTTTGTCGGAGGTATCGATAACTTTGCCATCAATTTTCACCGAACCGTGTTGCGCTGGATGGATACCATTGAGGTGCATTACTAGGGTGGTCTTACCTGCGCCATTAGGACCAAGCAGTGCGACTCTTTCACCTGGAGCGATCCTTAAGTCGACACCGTAGAGAGCTTGATGTCCATCAGGATAGGCAAATGCAAGTTCTGAGATCTCAAGCGAAGGGTCAATCACAAAAAGAACCACCTATCTATAAGCGCAACAGCAAGCGCTGTTACTGGAAGCAGGAAGGCAGACCAGAGTGGCGGGTGATGGTCGTGAATATCGAGCTTCGGCATCTGACCAGTGAAACCACGCGAGAGCATCGCTAAATGCACTCGTTCACCCCGTTCGTAGGAACGGATGAAGAGTGTTGCAGCAACGCTTGCAAGAATCCTCCAGTCACGGATGCCTCGAGGCTCAAAACCGCGCGATGCCCGTGCAACCCGCATCCGCTCCATCTCATCCGTGACGACATTGATGTAGCGAAGCATGAACGATGCGATATTGACCATCAGCGGAGGAAGTCTTAATCTCTCAAGACCCAAAAGGATGCCTCGCGCAGTCGTACTCCCGGAGAGCACAATCGCGCCTATGACGCCAAGGGTTCCTTTAGCAATAATCGCGCCTGCCGCAATCAAACCTTCGCGATAGAGAGTCAGGCCAGCAACTTCGTAACTCTCGCCGCTACCAAAGAAAGGCATCAGGAATGCAAAGAGGATGAAAGGAATCTCGATCAATGATCGCTTGAGCACGGTGAGTATGGGCAACTTAGCAAGAGCAACAACCGCGAAAATCAAGATAAAGAAGGCCCCATAAGAGGCGACCTGTGAAATCGGAGTACTAATCACGACAAAGAGAAATGCGATAAGCGAGAGAATCTTGGTTTGAGGCGCGAGAGTGTGGATTATCGAATGGCGATGGATATAGAGGCGCTCACCTGGATCATGGCCGTGGTGATGATCGCTTTTCGGATGTAATTGTTCTGAGAGAGGAAAATTAATTTCTAAACTTTCTTTACTTGCTCTTCTTTGCTAGGAGTCTGAAGATGAGGCCGGCAACAAGAAGTGTTGCAAGTACGCCAATGATTCCACTGGCACCAACGCTCAATCTCTCGTTATCGACTCCAGATATTCCGTAATCGGCAAGTGGCGAACCTGAGTTGATGGGTTCTTTCGCAGTCTCCAGAAATCCCTTAGTTTCTGCAACCTTCTCCAAGCCATCCGGGTGAGAAGAGGCGTAGAAGGAGAGGAATCCTGCGATTAATAATGAGATGGCTATACCGGCAAGGATGAATTTATTTGCAATAAAAGACTTCATGACTTCGAACCAATCTTCAAATCGGGCGCGATCTGACGCCAACCAAAGACAAGGTCGCTACGTGAAGCTAGAACGGCAGATACCGTGAAGGCAGTGATAAGCGCTTCTCCAATGCCGATCAGGATATGCGTTGAGATCATCGCAGTGGCCACTGTGGCAACCGGAATCGTTGACTCTGCGCCGATCGCATACTGAAAGACGAAGCCGAGTGCGGCGAGTGGTACTTGAATGAAAGCCGCTATGAGAGAGGCGACCGGAATTGAACTCTTCTTCTTTGGAAGGAACCGGCGAGCGAAAAGGAAAACGAGATAGCCGCCCCAGACGCCCAGAAGTGAAAGGTTGAAGAGGTTGAGCCCGACTGCAGTGAGGCCGCCGTCTGCAAAGAGCAATGCCTGCAGAATCAAAACGATTGTGATCGAGAGGGTCGCCGCGTAGGGACCGACGAGTACTGCTGCGAGGACGCCGCCGAGGAGGTGGCCACTTGTACCCGCAGCAACTGGAAAGTTCATCATCTGCACCGCAAAGATAAAGACCGTGACCAATCCAGCGAGTGGCGCCGTTTTGTCATCGAGCTGCGCCCTCGCGCCTTTGAGACAAGCGAGAACCCCAAGGCTCGAGAGGGCGATGAAAATCATCGAGACTGGCAGGTTGATGAAGCCATCGGGAATGTGCAAAAGGGGTATTCGCATAGGCTTATTCTAATGCAAAACCCTCGCATCTGCATACGACTCGCATATCGCGACTATGGTTGTATGCCGCAGTGACTCAGCCTCCCAAATCTCAAATTTGGGGCGCGCTCTGGGTCGTTTACATCGTCTGGGGAACGACATACCTCGCGATCGAATACTCCATTCGCTCCATGCCCCCCATTCTTGCCATGGGCATGCGGTTTCTCGCTGCGAGCTTTCTCATGGCTCTTTTTATTTCGATCAAATGGGGCATCGGTTTCCTTGCCATCACGAGGCGTCAGACAGCGGCGCTCGCCTTACTCGGCGCGCTTCTCCTGGGCCTCGGTCTTGGGTCGGTGACGCTTGCCCAATATAACGATGTCCCGACGGGGATTGTTGCCCTGCTCATCGCAGCACTTCCACTCTGGATTGCTACATTTAAAGCAATCGATGGAGTCGCTTCATCACGGTGGGGATGGCTCGGCATCATCATCGGCTTCTTTGGTGTAGGAATCTTGTTACTTCCTGAGTTGCGAAAGCCAGATAATTCCAGCCATCTCTTCTGGATGGCGATGGTCATCGTCGGAAACTTTGCCTGGTCGCTAGGTACTTATATCGCCCCGCGCCTAGGTTTACCCAAAAGCACCATGGTCGTAACGACTTACCAGATGCTCCTTGGTGGAATCTCGATGTCTCTGGTCGCACTCGTGACCGGCGAGAGGTTGAGTGATTTCTTTGACGCCACATTTTTCTCGTGGATGTGGTGGCTCTTCTTGGTCTTGATTGGCTCGATTGCCACTTATAGCGCGTATCTCTGGCTCGTTAAATATGCATCAGTCGGATTGATCGCAACCTATGCCTACGTCAATCCCGTCATTGCCGTGACGATTGGCGCGATCGTCCTTAACGAAAAGCTATCGACTACCTTGCTGATCGGTGCTGCCGTTGTGATCACCGGTGTTGTGATGGTTGTTCGAGCTGAGTCTCGAGCGGTTGCGACGCAAGTTCAGCCCAGCGCTTGATTGGTTCGCTCCAGACTGACTTGATTTGATCTATAGATTGATGAACTTCGCGCTCTATCTGACCCAAACCTTCAACTGACCTGCCGGAGCGTTGGTAGGCATCGTCACCATGCTTCTCCCACATCCGAACGATGGTGGGGTCTGCCTCCGGATGAAATTGCAACCCGTATTGAAGTCGACCCATTCGATAGATCTGATTCCTACAACTCGACGATTTCGCAATTGAGGTCGCTCCGGGAGGCAAGTGCCTCACCTCATCTTGATGCCACTGGATAGTGGGTAATTGTTCTGAACTAGCTAGTGCGCCAAAAACTTCATCCGCTGAATCTTTGATTGTCACTGCGTGAACGCCGATTTCAGGCAGTTCAGCTAAATCGACTGATCCACCCGTTGAAAGCGCTAAGAGTTGGGCGCCAAGGCATAGCCCTAAGACTGGAACTCCTAAACTAATTGCGTCTGCAAGGAGTGCACGCTCGCCAATCAACCACGGTGCAACGTCATCGTCATCAGCCGAGATCGATCCGCCCAAGGAGATGATTCCGGCAAGTGGCGATCCAGCAAGACTCTTCTTCAACTCTGCCACGTCGTGGGGGAAGGGCTGCTTGGCATAGAGATGGAGCGTTCTCACCTCAAGCCCAGCCTGGGTAATCCATTGACCCACCAAGTTCACCGGGCAATTCGCTGCGTTCTGTAACGCAACGACTATTGGGGGTCTTTCGCTCACGGCATGAGTCTAGAGAGCAAAGCCCTGTAACTTCACTTCCTATGAAGCGGGAAAGTCGAGGGCCGGAGGGCCATGATGCATTCGAACGAATCGATACGCCAAGTGAGAAGCGCTGGCTCGGTCGCGTTCTTCGAGATGAGACTTTTGGTGGCGCCGTACTTCTCGTCGCCGCAACAGTGGCTCTCATCATCGCTAACTCTCCGCTCGGTGATTGGTATGGGGATTTCAGATCATTTGAAATAGAGATTTCATCTCTCAATATCTCGATGACTCTGGCAAAGTGGGCTTCAGATGCCTTTCTTGCAATCTTCTTCTTTGTAGCGGGACTTGAGCTTAAGCATGAGTTTGTTCACGGCTCTCTTGCGAAACCTCGCCAAGCACTCGTCCCGATAGTTGCCGCAATTTCGGGAATGGCGGTTCCCGCATTCATCTACATCTCGTTGATTCGAGGAAATCCGGGGGCTAGCGATGGTTGGGCGATGCCTGTTGCAACTGATATCGCGTTCGCACTGGCTGTATTGGCCGTTGCGGGAAGAGGGTTACCAACAGAGCTGCGCGCTTTCTTGCTCGCCCTCGCTGTCGTTGATGATTTAGGTGCCATCACCATCATCGCTCTCTTTTACACAGAGGAACTTCAAGTCAATTTCTTGATTGCTGCAGGGGTTCTTCTCTCTGCTTATGCGGCGCTGCAGCGAATTAGTTTCACCCGTTGGTTCCTGATGATTCCCCTAGCCCTTGTGATTTGGTGGTGCACTTATCAATCGGGAATTCATGCCACTGTCGCAGGAGTGGCTATCGCACTCCTTACTAGTGTTCATGCTCGAAATGCCAAACGATCTCCGGCAGAGCTCTCTGAAGAGCGAATCCGGCCGATATCTGTCGCTTTAGCAGTACCGTTCTTCGCATTCACCGCAGCTGGCGTTGATCTTCGATCCATTGGAATCGATGCGCTCGAGAACGAGATTGCGTTTGCTGTCATGGCTGGGCTTGTCATTGGTAAGCCGCTCGGCGTGATGGCATCTACCTATCTCTTAACTAAGGTGAGTAAAGCGCGGCTCAATGAGAATCTTCGTTGGGGAGATCTTTTCAGTGTCTCGCTACTAGCGGGAATCGGATTCACGGTCTCGCTCTTGATCGCAAAACTCTCTTTTAGCGAGGGAAGTATTGAACTTGCTGCGGGAAAGACAGGAATCCTCGTGGGAAGCCTTATTTCAGCGCTTCTTGCGATTATCTTCTTACGTGTGCAGAAGCGGCGTTAACAATTCTGAAGGCGTGAAGTCCATAAAAACAGAGAAGCCCCGGGATCCGGGGCTTCTCTGTTTTCCCTTTGAATCTTAGAGATCGTAATAGAGCTCGAATTCAGCAGGATGTGGTCGCAATCTGACGTAATCGACTTCTTGAGAGCGCTTCCAAGAAATCCAGGTATCGATCAAATCTTGCGTGAAGACGCCCCCCTTGGTGAGGAATGCGTTGTCGCGCTCGAGGTTATCGAGTACTGCATCGAGTGAACCAGGAACTTGCGGAATCGAGGCAGCTTCTTCGCCTTCGAGTTCGTAGAGATCTTTATCAACCGGAGCTGGTGGCTCGATCTTGTTGACGATTCCATCGATTCCCGCCAGGAGCATCGCAGCGAATGCGAGATATGGATTGGATGATGGGTCTGGGCAACGGAATTCGATTCGCTTTGCCTTCGGTGAGCTACCTGTGATTGGGATACGGATACAGGCGGAACGATTTCGTGCCGAGTAGACCAAGTTGACTGGCGCTTCATAGCCAGGAACCAGACGCTTATATGAGTTGACTGTTGGGTTGGTGAATGCAAGTAGAGAAGGTGCGTGCTTGAGCAAACCACCGATGTACCAGCGAGCCATATCTGAAAGGTCTGCGTAACCGTTACCCCAGAAGAGTGGCTTGCCATCTTTCCAGAGTGATTGGTGGCAATGCATTCCCGATCCGTTATCGCCAAAGAGTGGTTTCGGCATGAAGGTTGCGGTCTTGCCTGCCTGCCATGCGGTGTTCTTGATGATGTACTTGAACTTCATCAGATCATCACCAGCATGAAGAACATCATTGAACTTATAGTTGACTTCCATCTGTCCTGCAGTACCAACTTCGTGGTGTGCTCGCTCGACGGTGAGTCCAACTTTCTCAAGATTCATCACCATCTCATCGCGAAGGTCTGCGAATTGATCTGTTGGCGATACCGGGAAATACCCACCCTTGATGCGAGTGCGATAGCCACGATTTGGTGTGCCATCTGCATCTGTCTCGATACCGGTGTTCCAGGCACCTTCATAGGAGTCAATATGGTGGAATGCTTGATTCATTCCGGTCAGGAAGCGGATACGATCGAAGATATAGAACTCGGCTTCTGGTGCGAAGAATGCGGTATCGGCGATCCCGGTCGAGCGCATGAAGTCGACAGCCTTCTTGACTATGCCACGCGGGTCGCGTGAGTATGCCTCGTTTGTGATTGGATCGTGAACCGAGTGAGTGATGATGAGAGTCTTCTCTTTGCGGAAGGGATCAAGGTAAGCGGTCTCTGGTGCGGCAAGGAGCTTCATATCCGACTCATGAATCGACTGAAATCCTCGAATGGAAGAGCCATCAAACATCAATCCATTTGTCAGAGTCTCTTCGTCGAATGAGTTCGCAGGGACATTGAAGTGGTGTTGTATTCCAGGGAGATCGATGAAACGAACATCAACGAACTTCACATCATTCTTCTTGATGTAGGCGACAATTTCGCTCGCACTTTTGAACATGGTTGCCTCGTATTCCTCTCAAACGGTTAGGGTCGAAGCGAGAGCCAGAAGATGCTCCGTTGCACCATGGCTCGAATCGATGGCGAAAATGTAGTGGCGATGGGTGAAACTCGGGTGACCCCATTGTTACGGTCATGTTTCGGCTAGTCAGGATGTGGTGGGGGAGGCGAGGTGACTCGCTCCACCGGAGGGAACTAGCATCCAGACCATGACGGGTTCGGGCAGTCAAGAAGGACGAAGAGGTGGGCTGATTGTTGCCCGTGCCGGAAGGCGCTTTGTTGCGATTACTATCGACTGGTTGATGAGTTGGGCCGTTGGTTCGATCTTTTTTGATCAAGATCAAGGTCGACCCTTCTGGATCGCGCTGGTCTTTTTCCTGCAGATATTCATCCTGACAGCGACGACTGGAGCATCGGCGGGGCAGAGGCTGATGAACTTACGAGTTCTACGCTATCCCGAGTTAGAACCCTTGGGGATTGGATCCACTCTTCTTCGAACTATATTGATTCTCTTAGTCGTTCCTGCAGTTGTCTATGACAATGATGGTCGTGGGTTACATGACCGAATCGTCGGAAGTGCGGTGATGCAGGTTAAGCGTTAGCAGTTAGGGGCGTTTTGGGAGTTTGATGTTTCGCGGCATCGGGCCTTTGGGAAGTGGAATGTTCATCCCGCCGACTGACTTGATTCGAGCCCTGAGTTCACGCACTTGACTCATTGAAAGCTTCTTCGGGTATTTCTTCATCTGTCGCTGTAGTTTTCTTACCGAGGTTTGACCTTCAATTTCGCCACAGACGAGCGTATGAACCGGGACTCCTGGCGCTACTCGTTCCATACGGCGCCGTTCATCATTGAGCAGGATCTTCACTCCTTCTCGACCTTCACCAACAAGAACGATTCCAGGCTTTCCAACCGCTCGATGAACCATATCTTGATTGCGATTGACATTGACCGCGGTATCAACGGTCCAACCTTTACGTATCGACATCAGCACGCTTGCGGCTGCGCCAACTTGCCCTTCGATTGAAGAGTAAGCAGCTGAGGTTGCCATTCGAGTGAAGATGATGAAAGCGATGAGGAATGCCAGTGGCGTAGTGACAAATGCAGCATAAATTGGGCTACCAAGGATTGCACCAATGGTGATGCCCACTGCCAGTACCGCGACGAAGATAAGTAAGAGAATCAGGCCGACCTTTGGTCGTTCTCGCTTAGTGACCTGGTAGGCATCGCGGATAACTTTGAACCTTGGCCCCCGAGCGGCTTTGGCTGCTGCCTTTGCAGCGCGCTTCTCAGCGCGAGTTGGTTTCGAGTCTTTGGTGGCCATGTGATTAGTTTATCTCTCGCTCTCTCTTCTCTTTTGCGATGATTTCGACCAATTGCTCAGGTGTGGGGGCGCTACCGCCAAGCTTTGCCGGTTGCCAGAACTCACCATCCCCTGAATCGGGATAGTGCGATTGAGCAATCTTTAACAGATCTTCTAACTTGCTCCGCAGTTTGCCCATCTCTGCTTCGATATCCGAATTCGCTTCGATGAAATATGGCGCTGCCATCGCGACAATTATCGGGAAATTCTTCCTGCCAAAATCTCGCTTGATTCTCTTGGTCCAGATCCGCTGACTTCCCCAGACGACGGTAGGAATGATTGGTGCCCCTGATTCCATAGCGAGGCGCACAACTCCACTCTTCATCTCCTTCAATTCGAAGGTACGGGAGATCGTGGCTTCAGGAAAGACTCCGACTATCTCACCGCCGGCTAACGCCTTAAGTGCGGCAATGAAGGAAGGTGATCCATTGCTTCGATCAACACTGATGTGATGCATTCCTTTCATCAATGGCCCTGCGATTGGATGATCGAAGACTTCCTTCTTCGCCATGAATCGAACGTAACGACCAGCTGGAAGAACAGCGGTCCCAGCGATGGCGAAATCCAGATAACCCACATGATTGATCGCAAGAATCGCATGACCATTACGCGGGATATTCGCTTCGCCAATAAAGGTGAAACGCAAACCTAGGTAGCGCCAAAGTCCTTGAACTATCTTGACGACGGGGGGATAGACCAGGTCCACGATCTCATTCACCTACAGCACTTCGAGCCGATATCGCCGCTTCGTAAAGTCGACGTGCGCGATACGAGGAACGAACCAGAGGACCACTCATAACGCCGAGGAATCCCACGCTACGAGCTTCCTCAGCAAGCTCGACGAACTCTTCCGGTTTCACCCACCGCGTGACCGGATGGTGCTTTGGAGTTGGTCGCAAATATTGAGTGATGGTGATGAGGTCACAGCCGGCACTTCTCATCTGCGCGAGCGCATCTGAGATTTCAGCTCTGGTTTCGCCGAGGCCGAGGATGAGATTCGATTTGGTGACTAAGCCGAAGTCCCTCGCAGCCTGAATCACTGAAAGTGAACGCTCATAGTTGAAAGCTGGTCGAATCTCCTTGAAAATTCTTGGGACCGTCTCGACATTATGTGCAAAAACTTCAGGACGCGAGTCGAACACCACCTCTAACAACTCAGCGCTTGCGGAGAAATCTGGCGCGAGCATCTCAACACCGCAGCCAGAAACTTCTTGATGTATCTGGCGAATGGTTTCGGCGTAGAGCCATGCTCCTTCGTCTTCGAGATCATCGCGAGCCACTCCTGTGACTGTGGCATAGCGCAGTTCCATACTTTTAACCGACTCAGCAACTCGCCTCGGTTCGTCTCTGTCGTAGGAGGTGGGTTTTCCAGTGGCGATATTGCAGAAATCGCAACGCCGGGTGCATACCTCACCGCCGATGAGGAAAGTTGCTTCTCGGTCTTCCCAACATTCGAAGATATTCGGGCAAGCTGCCTCTTGGCAGACCGTGTGCAATCCTTCTCGAGAGACGAGAGAGCGAAGGTTGGTGTAGTTAGGGCCCATTTGGGCTCGGGTCTTGATCCACTCAGGCTTTCGTTCAATAGGCACGGCCGCATTTCGAGCTTCGATTCGAAGCA